>JAJRDA010000045.1 GCA_028678665.1 Methanomicrobiales archaeon
CGGCAAGGATACAGAGCACCAGGCTGCAGACCGGGCAGGGGAAGACGGTGCAGCATTTGGGGGATTCCTTCCGGACCGCGGCACAGCCGGGGAAGAGCAGGTAGTGGTGCAGGGTCACGGCGATCACGTTCCCTGTCCGGACCGCCTCCACCCGGTCCGCCACCTCCAGCACCTCCCGGCAGACCACCTGCACCGCCGTGAGGAGATCCGCCTCGCCGGGTGAAATCTGGAGGGAGAACTTCTCCTGGAGGAGCGCAAAGAGCGGGTAGCCCCCGGGGATGAGCAGCACGCCCGGGGACGTGGCGTCCAGGACGAAGGAGAAGTCGTCCCGGATCTCCGGGTGCCGGAACAGGGAGACCGGGACGAAGTGCATGACCTGGTGGCCGGTGAGCTCAGGTTTCGTGGGGAGCGTGACCCCGTTCCCCTGGGCGCCCAGGTCCGCGCAGATGCGGCAGAGATCCCGCTGGGCCGCGACGGGGAGGAGGTTCGTGAACTGGGCATCGAAGGGCTCCCCCTTGTACAGGGTCAGGATGAAGATGGCGGTGATGAAGCAGGAGATGCCGGAGAGGATCAGCATGGCAGTGGTCAGGTCCCCCCGGGCGGTGAAGAGGGTGACCAGGAGGAGAACCGCCGCTGCCGCGATCAGGATCGTGGCGGCCAGGATGTAATCATTGTACCGCTTCATCCGTACCACCGGCACGATAGCTCCGTTTCAGTCGGTAATCCGCGAGGGGGAAGGCGAGGAGGGCGAGGAGCCCGATGACGGCCAGGATCGCGACCGGCACCGCGAACCCCCGCGTCACGGAGAAGAGCAGGAGCACCGCCCCCGCCATCCCTGCGAGGAGGAGGAGGTGGACCGCCTCCACCGCGACGACCCCCGACAGCCGGAGGAAGAGGAGGAGCAGGAGCACCTCGGTCACCACGACGGAGGCCGCGGTTGGACCGGTGACCGCCACCGCCTGCCCCGCGCAGAGGGTGAAGAAGCCCCGGCTCCCGAGTCTCTCCTCTGCCAGCGCGATCACGGCGGTGACGGCCAGCAGCAGGAGCCGGATCAGCGCCACAGTCCCCGTGCCGGGGAGGTCGGCCAGCACGAGCGCCGCCATCGCCGCCAGGAGGAGGAGGGAGATGCCGTCCGGCCTCATACCGCCTCCATGAGGAGGGTGATGCCATCCGGCATCACACCGCCTCCATGATCTCGTCCACGCCGGACCGGCGGAGGGTGTACTGGAGGAACGGGGTCCGGGAGCCGGTCGGGACGACAGCGTGGACCCGCATCCCGTACGTCCGGCCGATCTCGGCGATCCGCCGGATGTGGCTCGTATCCCCCGCAAAGAGGCTGAAGAGGTAGAGGTCAGAGATGCGGAGGTCCGAGAGGATCCGCCGCATCTGGCGCTCGAAGACCATCTGCGCCTGGCCGCCGGCGAAGGCCACCTGGATCTGCTGCAGGCGTTCGGCAAAGGCGGCGGCATCCCCCGAGGGGACCACCGGGAGATCGTCAGCCGAGAGAGCGCGGAACCCCTTCAGCCTGGCAGCGATCTCCCGGTCACCCCGGGCTCGGAACGCGTGGACCCTCCGGTCCGCGGGAATGAGCTGCTGCTGGACCGAGAACCAGCGGTACAGGTCCCGCCGGATGGGCAGGAACTCCACCAGGTTGGGCCCGGAGATGATCAGGAGGGAACTGGCCCGGTAGAACCGGACCGCCTTCTCCACCGCGGCCTGGAGGCTCCCCAGCAGCTGCTCAAAGCCGGGCGTGTCGAAGGCGGTGGACCGGTCCGGGAGATCGATGACGAGCACCGGCGGTTCGCCCAGGAGGCCCGCGTACTCCCGGACGTAGAGCTTCGAGTACTTGGCCGAGAGCTTCCAGTCCACGGCCTTCAGGCTGTCGCCGGGCCGGTACTGCCGGAAGGACCGGGTCGTGAGCGCGGAGATCCCGTGGTACTGGTCCGTCTCCTTCTCCCCGAAGCCGGCCCCACCCCCCTCGCCCTCGAAGGTTCCCCCCGGGTGGATATGCAGGTCCGGCCGGGTGAAGGATGCCTTCGAAAGGGTGATCCCGTTCCGGAAGAACGGGTCCCGGGCCGAGAGCCGGATCCCGCCAAACGGGATCTCGCCGTGGGTGAGGACCCGGATCCGGTACCGGAGGGTGACGCTCCCCTCGGTGCCGGCGGGGACGTCCCGGGCTGTCTCCCCTGCATCGACGACAGCCCCCGGCGGGACCAGGTCCTCCACCCGGCAGGAGAACGGGAGGGGCGCATCCCACTCCACCCGGGTGGTCACCGCGATCTCGCTGCCCTGCCGGGCCAGGGTGGTGGCCGGTGACCTCATGACAGAGACGGACGAAAGGAGCCCTGCAAAGCGCTGCTGGAAGAGGATCCCCCGCCAGACCGGGAAGAGGAGGAGGACGGTGGCCCCGGCGAGCAGCGCCCGCCCGCCCAGGACGAAGGCCAGGGCCGAGAGCGCGAGGGCGAGGGAGAGCACCGCCTGGACGCACCGGGTGGGGAGCACGCCCTATGGCACCTCAATCGTGCGGAGGATCTCTTCCAGCACCTGCCGGCCGGTGACCCCGCCCATGTCGCTCTCCCGCTTCATCAGGAGCCGGTGCTCCAGCACCCAGGGGACCAGCTTCTTCACGTCATCCGGTATCACGTAGGTCCGGTTGTTCATGGCAGCGACGGCCCTCCCGCCCCGGACAAGGGCGATGGAGGCCCGGGAACTGGCCCCCAGCATCACGTCACCGTGGGCACGGGTGGCGATCACCAGGTCCCGGATGTACTGCAGGATGGGCTCGCTGACATAGACGGTCCTGAGGATCCGGATGATCCGGGCGATCCGCTCGTGGTCCAGGACGGGCGAGAGCTTCTCATAGTACCTCTCCAGGTCCAGCTCCCCCTTCTCCTCCCGGCGCAGGATCTCCAGCTCCTCCTCTTTGCTCAGGTAGTTCAGCTGGTAACTCATCATGAACCGGTCCTTCTGGGCCTCGATCAGGGGGAACGTGCCCTCGAACTCGAAGGGATTCTGGGTGGCGATGCAGAAGAAGGGATCGGGGAGGTGGAAGGTGATCCCGTCCAGGGTCACCTGCCGTTCGCTCATGGCCTCGATGAACGCGGACTGTGTCTTGGGGGTGATCCGGTTGATCTCGTCGATGAGGGTGAAGTTGGAGAAGATGGGGCCCTTTTTCAGGAGGAACTCCCTCTTCTCCTGGTCGTAGATCCGGACCCCCAGGATGTCGGCCGGCTGCGTGTCCACCGCACACTGGACCCGTTTGAACTCGCATCCCGAGAGGTGGGAGAGGACCTTGACGAGCGTGGTCTTCGCGGTACCGGGGACCCCCTCGATGAGCACGTGGCCTTCGGCGAGGAGGCCGATGACCAGCATCTCGATCATCGACTCGTTGCCCACCACGAACTCGCCGATCTTCCCCAGGATCTGCTGGTACAGGGTGGAGACCGTGGAGATGTCATCCCGGATGTCTTTGATCGGTAGTGTCTCCATCGCTGCCACCTAGAGGATACGCCTGTGGAAGAGGTATGCGATCAGGATACTTACTATAGCTACCATCAGGAGTTCCATAACCTTTGTGCTCCGGGCGGCGGCAAGGAGCGGGATGAGCCCCCCCGCCTCCCCGGTCCGGGAATGCGACTGGTCCACGAGGAGCACCGGGGCATCCTTCACATGCTCCAGGAAGAGGGTGTTGTTCTCGAGGCCGGGGAGCTGCACCATCCCGTTCGTGAAGATGCTCGGGTCCGAGAGGACGTAGAGGGTGCCGTCCCCCACCCGCTCCCGGGCGAACACGCTGTACGTGCCGAGGGGCTCGTCCGGGTTGATGCGCCGGTCCCCGTTCGTGTCCATCCAGGACATGAGGGAGGTCTCGGCCAGCACCTCGCCGCCCTCCACTGCCGCGGGTTTATTGAGGAGGATCACCTCCACCTTGGAGGTGAGGAGATCCTCGCGGGTGACGGAGGCGATAACCGACGAGGGCTGGTAGCGGCCGCTCTGCGTGTCCCAGAGGTAGAAGTCCAGGCTGGAGAGGTTCCCCGGAAGGATACGGGTCCGGGCCCCGATCCCTTCCAGCACCTGGTTCCCGGTCCCGGTATCGTCGGCCAGGAGCAGGGTGTTCCCGCCGGTCACGTAGGACCGGATGGCTCCCAGGTCCCCTGCCGAGAAGGCGCGGTCGGGGGCGAGAAGCAGGAGGCGCGAATCGGGGTAGGACGGGATGCCGGCGAGATCCGTGACCATCACCGCGCCCCTCTCCTCCAGATCCCCGAAGAAGAGGGAGGTGCCGTTCCACTGGGTGTTGTACCGGGAGAACTCGGCGGTGCTGGTGGTGAGGTGCAGGTAGAGGGGGATGCAGGAGAGGGCGGCGAGGACGACGGCGAGAAGCACGATCTTCCTAATCGGAATCACTCTCTACTGCGCTGCTGGTCCCCTCGAACCACCGGACCAGGGACTCGCTCTCCTCGGGGGAGAGGGCCGCCCCGCCGTACCGGACGGTCTCGTACAGGTGGATGAACTTGGTGAAGTCGCCGAAGCAGGTCTTGTTGTTGGTGAGCCGCCAGAGCTCCCGGGGCGTGAAGGACCGGTGGTCCCGGATGCGGTACTTCCGGGCCAGCTGGTCCCGGAGGAAGAGGTACAGCCCCTGCACCGCGTTCGGGTGGTCCCCGCCGATGATCAGCTGCCGGTACTGGGCAAGCACGAACTCCCGGGACCGGTCCGGCGTCGTCGCAGCCTCCTCCGCGGTGGGGGGTGGCGGGGATGCCTCTTCGGACGGCGGGGGTGCGGCTGCCGCCGGTTCCGGCGGGGTGCGGGCAGGGATCTCCTTCCGGCGCGGGAGCTTCAGGAACGCAAACGGGTTCCTGAACTCGAAGGGGCCTCCCCCGCCCCTCTGGTGCCGGTAATAGACAACGGCGCCCATGCTAAAGAGAATGAGGAATGTGGCGTATATCATGATTGTGGTGATCACCGACTGGGCCCCGGCACGCCCCGAAACAGTCAGGGTGAGGGGGGGGCTCTCGGCGGCCCGGAGGGGGAAGGTGGAGTCAGAGGAGGCCGTCCGGAAGGTGTACATGCCGGCCTGCAGGGGGAGGAACGCCCGGTAGACCCCGTCCCCGCCGGTGAGGGTGTTCATCACCCGGATGTTGTCCAGGTAGAT
Source organism: Methanomicrobiales archaeon (assembly GCA_028678665.1). Lineage (GTDB taxonomy): Archaea > Halobacteriota > Methanomicrobia > Methanomicrobiales > JACTUA01 > JAJRCY01. The sequence continues at coordinate 5,147 of JAJRDA010000045.1, forward strand.
GTTCACCTCTGCCCCCGGCACCGGGAGCCCCGCCGCGGTGAGGGTGCCCGACACCGAGACGTTCCGCTCCGCCAGCTGACGTACCTCAAGGGAGAGGGCCGCATCCGTGGGGACGATGGTCACGTTCACCAGCGGGGAGTAGACCCCTTCGTGGGCTGCATAGAGGACGTGCCGCTCGGCCCGGACCCTGTCCACCAGGAGGTCGTACTGGAACCTCCCCGTGGCGTCGGACCTGCCGCTGGCCCACCGCTGGCTGTCCAGGTACACGTCCACCGTCTGCTCCCCGGGGAACCTGCCGGTCAGCCAGGCGGTGAGGCGCAGCGTGTCCCCGAAAGTGGCCTGGTCCGGCTGGACCTCGAGCGTGACCGAGTCCACACTGGCGGGCATCGCGGTGACGGGAGAGGTCCTCTTCAGGGTGTCTGCCTCGGCCTTCCTCGTCTCCTGAGTGGCCCCCGCCTCCTGCGCCAGGGATTCCACCTCCGAGACGCTCTGGAGGTAGCCGGTGGTGTTCAGGCTGAACTGCTGCCCGAGCAGGGTGAAGGCCGGTGCCTGCTGGTCGTACTGCCGCGTCACCTCCTGGATCTGGGTCTTTAATCCCTCCCCCTCGTAGGTGACCGAGTAGAGGGCACTGGGGTTCTTCTCGTCCCGGTACCGGACCTCCAGGCTCTTCAGCTCCTCGAACCGCTTGCTGTCGTCCAGGAGCCGGCGGATCAGTTCCTGGTTCCGCTGGTTGTACCGGTTGAACTCCCCCATCTCGGTCTCCGAGAGTTCCAGGTCCACGACGATATTCTCGAAGTTGTGCCCCTGACCCACCAGGCGGCGGTACTCCCTCTCCGCCGTCTCGAAGTCCTTCTCCCGGATCTTCACCACCACCGACCCGGTATCGTCCATGAGGGCGGACATGATCTCCATGAGATCCCGGGAGGACTGCCAGGAGGTGATCTCGCTGTACTGGGGATTGACGTGGTACTGGGAGGAGGAGTGGTTCTGCGGGACGTACAGCTCCGGGGAGGCGAAGTTGACGCCGATGAAGAGTCCCACGACGGTGGCGCAGACGAACATCAGCGGGAGGAGGATGCGGCGGGTCACAGGCGGAGCATCCCCAGCATCTTGTTGGCGAGTATCAGGCCGAAGAGGATCACGATCCCGGCGACGACCAGCCGGGTGTAGTTCAGGTACTGGGGCCGGGAGTAGGGGGACTCTGTCATCTCCACGATCACCAGCACGCCGACGAGTACCAGGATGAAGTAGATCTCCAGGTGGAGGGTGGCGGTGAGGACCAGGAGGAGCAGGACCAGGATCATCCAGGAGGTCACCGCGATGGCCGGGAGGTAGCGGGAGGCGATCCCCATCAGGATATATTTATAATTTCTGCATTATTAAACATATCGAAGCGGGGAGATTTTCTTTTTCTCTCGAGAAAACCTTTATCAAATCCCGGGAGAGAGGGAGACTATGGCATTCCGGGCCCCGCGGTATACCGCCCTCCTCCTGCTCCTCGCTGCCCTGCTCCTCCCGGCATCGGCGTTCCAGATGACCTACGTGGAGGTGAACATCGGGGTGGGGGGTGACGCCGCCGTCCAGGTGGACCATTCCCTCACCTGGGTGGAGTACGTGGGGGTCTTTTTGGGGATCGCGAACCCGGCGACGGAACTCAGGAAGGCACTGGAGGAGTACTCGGGGACCACGGTGAACGTGACCGCCGTCTCCGCGGAATCGGCGGGGTTCCACGTCGAGCAGTTTGCCCGGATCTCCACCGCGGAGGGGAAGCGGGTGTACACCACCCCGGCCCTCACCTTCTCCGACGCCGAGCAGAAGCTCCAGTCCTACTGGTTCGCGCCCCTCATTCACCCTGACCTCTCCCCGGAAGTGACCGTGATCCGGTTCCCGGACGGCTTCGTGGAGATCTTCCGGGATGAATCCCGTATCCCGTCCCTCACGCACCAGGTGTGAGCCCTTCCGGTGTGGGGATTTACGGGCGGAATAACACTCCATTCCTCAGAGGGAAGGGCAACGAGGATCGACGGGTAACGACACCTGTGGGGAGATGGGGAGACGGCTTTGTGCAGATATCCTCATCGGGGGAGGGCGATTCCCCTTTCTTACCCGCTACCCTGCACCCGCGAGGACCTGGACCGCAAGTCCCACGACGAGGACCAGCACGCCAGCCAGGAGGAGCGGGAGGGTGTAGTATTTCGCGACGTCTGCGACACCGTCGCCCGTCACGCGGTGGATCAGCCAGAAGTAGGGGTCCGTCAGGTAGGAGCAGACCAGGATTCCGCCGCAGAGGATGAGCAGGAGGGAGAGGGGCGGGATGGCGGCGACGGCTGCGCTCCCGGCCAGCACTGATGCGGCCACGATGGCCGTCACCACCCGGGACCCCAGGGCCGCCTGGAGGATCGCGGCGAGGGCAAAGGGGATCAGCACCACCGGGAGGATCCCGCTCGCGAGCAGGAACGCCTGGTCGGCGAAGGGGGTGGCGGCGATCACCGCCCCCAGCGCCCCGGCGCCGCAGAGGTCAAAGATGATGATCCCCGCGTTCCGGGTGCCCTTCGAGAGGCCGGGGAGCCTGGCGGCCGGCGGGACACAGAGAGCGGCAACGACGAGCGCGACGATCATGGCGCCATCCACGTCGGAGAGTACTCGCAGGCCCGGCACCGAGAGGCCGATCAGCACCAGCACGACGGGGGTGAGCACCGGTGCCCATGCCCGGAGGGACGAGACGGCGGGGACCGCGCCTTCACGGGGCGGCTCTTCCGGTTCCGGGTGCCACCGCAGGAGGAGGAGGGTAAGCCCGGCCAGGAGGAGGAGCGAAAGGGGCAGGGAGAGGAGCGTGAACTCCCAGGGGCTGGTCCCCGAAAAGAGGGGGGACTGGACGAGGGAGAGCACCACCGGCGAGGGATACACCAGTACGAACGAGAGGACCGATCCTGCGGCGAGGATGTAGAGCAGCCGTTTCCCTGCCACCCTTCCCCCCTCCTCCACCCGTGCCACCAGGGGAGAGAGGATCATGAAGGAGGTGATGCAGCACATCAGGGGGATGGCGAGGAGGTACCCGGCCAGCGCCGTTGCACCGGCGCGGGAGGGCATGAGCGCCTGGAGGTCAGCGAAGATCCGGTCCAGGTGCCGGGACTCCCGCAGCAGCGCGGCGAGGGAGGACCCTGCGAAGATGATGACGCCAAGCGTCGCAAAGACCTTCCCTGCGCCCGCAGTGGCTGTGGGGAGGATCCCGGCCGGGTCTGCACCGGCCAGGAGCCCGTACAGCACAGCCCCGCCGATGAGTGTGAGGAACGGCGGCAGCCGGTAGCGGACAGAAACGACTGTGATGGCCACCAGGGTCACGGCAAAGGCGAGGAGGGTATGCATCATGGGTGGTTTGGCAGCAGGAGGTGATAAACCGTCTCCGTACGTGCTCCCGTGTCAGCGCTTTGAGAGGGCTTCCCGTGCGCAGGCGATGTAGCCTTCATCCGTCTCAAACCCCAGGTAATGGACGCCCAGGGCACGGCAGGCAAGCGCGGTGGTGCCCACGCCCATGAAGGGGTCCAGCACCACGGTGGCGGGCGTGTAGCCGTGGAGCCGGATGCACATCTCCGGGAGACGTTCGGGGAAGGTGGTGGGGTGCGGCCGGGCGCTCCGGATCGTGCGGTACGGGATGAACCAGGTGTTGCCCCGGTCCCTGAGGTCCTGCGTGGCCGCCTGCCACCGGCCGATGTTGCTCTTGTCCTGGTACTTCACGCCGACAGCCAGCTTGTCCAGCGGCACCGTGCCGTGGTGGGTGAAGTGGAAGATGTACTCGTGGCAGCCGGAGAGGTAGCGGCGGCTGTTCACCGGCTGGTAGTGCCCTGCGGAGAGGTCGTCGGAGAGGATGTCGTAGCGGCCCGTATCAGCGCGGGGGATGGCAATGGACTTGACCCAGTGGATCACATTCTGCAGCACAAAATGCTCCCGGAAGCGCCGGGCCACGTCCAGCGGGATCCAGGGATCACCGGGGCTTCCCCCCACGTTCAGGAAGAAGGATCCCTCCTCCCGGAGCACCCGTTTCGCTTCCCGCGCCACCTCCCCCATCCAGTCCAGGTACTCCTGCCGGGGACGGTTGTCGTCGTAGGCTGCGTAGGGCTTGCCGATGTTGTAGGGGGGCGAGGTGACGATGATATCCAGGGATCCTTCGGGGAGGAGCTGCATGCCCTGGATGCAGTCCATGGGGTGGATGGCATCCAGTGCAGGGTTGCGCTCGTCCCAGGGGGGCATGTCAGGGGTGGGAGGCCGCGTGCCGGCACGTCGGGGCATGGAGTCACCGGGGAACTTGGCGGGTGCAGCCTGCACCCGTCATCACTGAAGGTGGATCATGACCGCATAAGAACTTCACCGTGCGGAGGCGGGTGCGGGTATCCGGGACCTTCGTACAGGGAAAACCTCGCTTCCCTCCATCCTCTCGCGGGGGTGGGACCGGGAGGGGGCTTCGGCCCCTCCCGTCATCATTCCCATCCACGGCCCGGGAGAGGAAGGGAACTCAGCCTCCGGATCCGGGAGCCTTATTGCCGCCACCGTGCACCTCTTCTGCATGATGATGAGAATCGGCGGACATGAGGTGCCAGCCGGAACCGATGCCTGGATCCCGGTGATCAACCCGGCCACGGGCGGGGAGCTGGACCGGGTGCCGGCCGGAGGGGCGGAGGAGGTGAAGGCCGCGGTGGAGGCGGCCGGGGCGGCACAGGGGGCATGGGCAGCCCGGACCGCCCGGGACAGGGGGAAGGTCCTGTTCCATGCCGCGGGGGAGGTGCGCAGGGTCCATGAGGACCTGGCCCGGCAGCTGACCGCCGAAGTGGGCAAGCCGCTCCGGGAGGCGGTGGATGAGATCCGGGGTTTCGCCAACGTGCTGGAGTACTACGCGTCGGTTGCCGGGGCACCCTCCGGCGAGGCGGTCCCGCTGGGACCGGCCGGCGATGCGCTCGTGGTGCGGGAACCCATCGGGATCTGCGGGGCGATCCTGCCCTGGAACATGCCGGCCATTATCATGGGATGGAAGGCCGGGGCTGCCCTCGTCACCGGGAACGCGCTCGTGGTGAAGCCGGCATCGTCCGCTCCGCTCACCTGCCTGCGCCTGGCCACCATCATGGAACAGAGCGGCCTGCCCCCCGGCGTGCTGAACCTGGTGACCGGGACCGGAGCGGCCGCGGGCACCGCCCTTGTGACCCATCCGGGGATCGGGAAGATCTCCTTCACCGGTGACATCGCCACGGGCTACCGGATCCGGGCAGCGGCAGCCCCGCACCTGAAGGAAGTGGTGCTGGAGCTGGGGGGATCCGATCCCATGATCGTCTGGAAGGACGCGCCGCTGGAGAAGGCGGTGGAGGGCGCCATCCGGGGCCGGTTCTACAACGCCGGCCAGATCTGCACTGCCGTGAAACGGCTCTATGTCCACGAGGCCATCGCGGACCGGTTCCTGGAGCGGCTGGAGGAGCGCGTGCATGCGATCCGGGTGGGGAACGGGATGGACCCGGCCACGACGATGGGACCCCTCCAGAACCGTTCCCAGCTCGAGCGGATTGCCTCCTTTGTGGACGGGGTGCGGGCTGAGCAGCAGGGGACTATCCGCTGCGGCGGGGAACGGCTGACCGGGGGGGATCTCGCGAAGGGATTTTTCTATGCGCCGACCCTTGTCACGGACGTGAACCCTGACGCGGACATCCTCTGTGAGGAGGTCTTTGGCCCGGTCCTCCCCGTGATGGCCGTCCCTGACCTGGACACGGCGATAGCCGAGGCGAACCGGACCCGCTATGGCCTGGGGGCCTCGGTCTGGACCTCGGACCTGCACGTGGTGAAGCAGGTGTTTGCGCGCGTGCGGGCCGGGATCGTCTGGGTGAACCGGCACATGACGGTGCCCCCCGAGGTCCCGTTCGGTGGTCTCCGGGAGAGTGGCCTCGGCAGGGAGAACGGGATCCAGGCCCTCTCCCGCTGGACCCGGAGCCGGACCCTGGTGATGGGCTGGTAGGCGGCGCCTGTAGCCCTGCCGGATTCCCGGAGCCCCGGTGGTATCCGGCCGGCGGGAGGGGGCGGAGCCCCCTCCCGGTCCCTCCCCCGTGAGGATGGCCTGATCCATCCTTTCACAGGACAGTGGCGATCTCAATTCTCGGAAGCCGATGATCCCCCCATCCTCACGCGGGGGGATGCCCACGCGGCGGGGGAACCGCGAGGTCCCCCCAGGAGCGTCCCGGCAGTATCATCGCTTTCATGGACCACGAACTGTGATAGTTTAATCCGACGAATGCCGGGCCAATGCGTTACTCGCCTTGTCGTGGAAATACTGCACGGTTGATCCCGGCTTCATCGGCCGCATACCCTTATGTTTGCCCGGGGATCATCTCACTCCATGGAATGGGAGACGGTGCGGGTCCTGGAGCGGGAGGTGCGCACCCCGGACGGCACGTTTACCCTCACCATGGACCGGGAGGACCTCTCCTTCCTGTACCCGGGCATGGTGCGATACACGCTGCAGGTCACCCATGGGGGAACACCCTGTGCTCTCTTCCGCACGAGCACATTCGAGTACTCC
>JAJRDA010000046.1 GCA_028678665.1 Methanomicrobiales archaeon
GAGGAAGGACAGGCAGGACAGGAGCACAAAGAGGTTGCTCAATCCCGGAAGACTGCTCATTCCCTTCCCTATGGGTGCGCGGAAGGGATGAAGGTTGTCGCCCTCCCAACCGCGTCCCGTGACGTGTACAATCTCATCCAGCCTGTTCGGGTAGTCGTACTGATGTTACTGATGGGACGCTCCCGGGGCTCCGCCCCCGCCGCGTGGGCATCCCCCGGGGGGAGAATGGGGTGATCGTCGGTAATACCCACTTGGTGAACCATCCCCATTGGGGGAGGGACCGGGAGGGGGCGGGCCCCCTCCCGCACCATGCCAGTGACCCGGCGGTTGTGTTGATCCGGAAAAAAACGAACCTCACCCTCTCCTCAGCAGGGGGCACCCACGCAGCGAGGGGCCTGAAGGTCACCCTAAAAGCGTCCCGGTACTATCGGTTTTCATGCGGTCAATTGAGCAGGGAAGATCTCTCCATCTTCTCGAAGGTTCCGTCCAAGGATTCAAGTCCTCCGGTCGCCCACTCTGTCCAGATGTTCTGCCCGAAATGCCGGTCCCTGATGATCTCCTCCGGAGGCCAGATGAAGTGCCGGAAGTGCGGGTTCCTTCGGGAGTTCTCAGAGCATGACAGCCTCCAGCTGACGCGTTCCCGGGGCCAGCGGGAGATCACCATCATCGACGACGCCGAGAAGGTGGCGACGCTCCCCACCATGACGATCCGGTGCCCCACGTGCGGGCACAATCTCGCGTTCTGGTGGCTGCGCCAGCTCCGGGCCGCCGATGAATCGGAGGTCCGGTTCTTCCGGTGCTGCAAGTGCGAGCACACCTGGCGGCAGTACGACTGACCATCATCCGGTCGGTTCCCTCCAGATGCGGGATTCCTGCGAGAACTTTCATCCCGTGCTGTTGACTGCCTGAGCCACGTGCGACGATCCGTTTACCGCAGGGAATGTCGTATTCCCGGCGGATTCATTGACCCGTGATACCCCGGGCGTCCCCTGCGGTTGAGCCGGTGGAGGACAGAGCGGGTTGGTCAGGTACTCATCCGCAGTGCATACCCGCACCGGGGTGGGTGGTGCCGTGCAGGGGGGGTTGGTCAGGTAATCGGTGGCATTGCACGCCCTCACCGGAGTGAAGGTGGGGAAGATGGGTGTTGACTTCGGCGTGGGCATGGCGGGGGTAAGGCCGGGAGTACCCCGGGTGACAGGGACCATCTGTACCCCGGACATCTGTGTCGGAATCAGGACCACGGTCTGCGGACAGGGAGAACCCTCTTCAATGACTCCCATGCAACAGGACTGGGAAACGCGATCGTACGGTGTGCCGTTGCAGATGTCCCATAGGGGAAGCGGGGAGATCGTGCCGTTACGGCAGATCCCGGTCGCAGGTTTGTAGCTGGTATCGCCGCACCGTACCTCTCCAGGCGGGCAGGGGCTGACGCACCCCGAAATTGCGAGGAGCAGGAGAAGAAGGATTGTGGTGAAGAGGGCCTGGAGTACCTGCCGGTGCAGGGATCCTGCTCGCCCTCCCCTCATGAAGATGTTTTGATATGTGTGCAGGTGAATCCCTCCCGCACGGGAGTGGATCTGCCAGCCCGGATCCTCCTCCCGCCGAGATCTCCACACCCACCTCGTTCCTGCGGAGAAACCCCGGCGTGAAGGGGGGGAGTTGTAACGCATCAGGAAGGGTTCCCCGACCGACGGGAGGCCCTGTTCGGCCAGCATGGAAAGCAGGCGCGCCCGGACGTCCGCCACGTCAGCGGCACCTGCGCGGCCCCGGAATCGGATCACGGCCACATTCCGCGCCGAACCCCGCCGTCAGCGGATCGCGGCGCCGGATCCCACGCTACCCGTCCCCGCCTTCGCGGCAGGCGGCATCCGTCACTGCTATCAGGATCCCGGTCACCTGATAAGGTGGAGAGATGTGCGCATGAAGCCCTGGATTTTCTTTGGGATCTCCCTCCTGCTGGTCATGCTGGCCTGCGGGTGTGCGCAGGCACCTCAACCGGAGGAGGGAGTGCCCACCACGACGGCAAGGCCCACGGTCCTCCCTGGGACAGGGCCTGCCTGCGAGGAGTACACCTCCGCTGCCCGGGCCGTTTACGTGAGCCGCCCGTGGCAGGAAGAGAACGATATCCTCTTCACCTACGAGGACGGGTTCGATGACCTCTCCCTGGAGTACCTCACCGTGAAGGTGAACTGGGGTACGACCTGGCGCACCACCGAGCCCTGGGGAGTGCTGGGCACCGGGAAGGGGGTGAAGCCCTCCAAGGGGGCTGAGTTCCGGATCCGGGGAGAGGGGACGGCAGGAAAGGACCGGGTCTCCGTCACTGCGCACTTCACGGATGGAGTATCGGACGTGATCCGGATCGCGTGCGTGTAACCGGGCGAGGGACCCCACAGCTCTGTTTTCATGCATCCCATGTGGTGCAGGAATGACCGAAACGGATCCGGATCCGATATTCTCCCTCTGTCGTGGAACCTCATTTCATAACTTTTTTATACCCAATTCTCATTATTAATCATGTAAAATAGGGGTTGCCCGAATGGCCGATAAGTTCGACGTGAAACTGGTGGAGGAGGCCAAGTACTACTCGCCGCCTCCCGAGTACAGGGAGAAGGCCTACGTCAGGGACTACGAGAAGACTTACCAGGCGTTCCTGAAGGACCCGGAGAAGTTCTGGGACGGGATTGCGCGGGAGCTCCACTGGTTTGCCCCCTGGAAGAAGGTGCTGGACTGGAACTACCCCTATGCCAAGTGGTTCGTGGACGGGAAGCTGAATATCACCTACAACTGCCTGGACCGGCATGTCTATAACCACCGGAAGAACAAGGTGGCCTTCATCTGGCGGGGCGAGAACGGTGAGGAGCGGATCTACACCTACCACAAGCTCTACCAGGAGACGATGCGGTTTGCGAACGGCCTGAAGCGGCTGGGCGTGGGGAAAGGGGACCGGGTCTGCATCTACATGCCGATGATCCCCGAGCAGATGGTGGCCATGCTGGCCTGCGCACGGATCGGGGCTGTCCACTCCGTGGTTTTCGGGGGCTTCGGGGCCACGGCCCTCAACTACCGGATCAATGACGCGGAAGCCAAGGTCGTCATCACCGCCGACATCGCGTTCCGGCGGGGGAAGACGATCCCATTAAAGACGCTCGTCGAGGAGGCCATCATCAACGCCCCCACCGTCGAGAGGGTCGTGGTCCTGCGCCGGAAGGAGCCGAAGGTGGAGATCCACTCGGGGATCGAGATCGACTTCTACGACCTGATGGAGGGGGTCGAGCCCATCTGCCCCCCCGAGGTTATGGACGCCGAAGACCCGCTCTACGTCCTGTACACGAGCGGCTCCACGGGAGCACCGAAGGGGGTCATTCACACCTGCGGCGGGTACATGGTGGGCACCTACTATACCCAGAAAGCGGTCTTTGACCTGAAAGAGGACGACATCTACTGGTGCACGGCCGATGTCGGGTGGGTTACCGGCCACTCCTACATCCTGTACGGCCCCCTCGCTGCCGGCGCCACGATCTTCTTCGGCGAGGTGGTCCCCGATTTCCCGGATGCGGGGGCGTTCTGGAAGCTGGTCCAGGAGGTGGGGATCACGATCTTCTACACCGCACCCACCGCTATCCGCATGTTCATGAAGATGGGGGAGCAGTGGCCCAACAAGTATAATCTCTCCTCCCTCCGGATCCTGGGGTCGGTGGGGGAACCCCTGAACCCCGAGGCCTTCGAGTGGTACTACCGGGTCATCGGGAAGAGCAAGATCCCCATTGTTGACACCTGGTGGCAGACCGAGACCGGCATGCAGATGATCACCACCTTTGTGGGTGAGAAGATGCGGCCGGGTTTTGCGGGGAAGGGGATCCCGGGCGTTATTCCTGATGTCGTGGACAAGCACGGGAAACCGGTGAAGCCCAATACCCTGGGGTTCCTGGTGATCCGCAATCCCTGGCCTGCGATGCTACGGACCGTCCTGAAGAACGACGAGCGGTACCGCAAGTACTGGGAGACGATCCCGGACTGCTACTCGGCCGGGGACCTGGCGGTGAAGGGTAAGGACGGCTACATCATGATCCTGGGGAGGGCGGATGACATCATCATCGTGTCCGGCCACAACATCGGCACCGCCGAGGTGGAGAGCGCGCTTGTCTCCCACCAGTCCGTGGCCGAGGCGGCCGTTATCGGGAAGCCCGACCCGATGAAAGGGAACCTCATCAAGGCCTTCGTGATCCTGAAGCTGGGGCAGACGCCCTCGGAGAAGATGACCCATGACCTGACCTACCATGTCCGGATGACCATTGGACCTATCGCCATGCCCTCCGAGATCGAATACGTGGACAAGCTGCCCAAGACCCGGAGCGGGAAGATCATGCGCCGCGTGCTGAAGGCCAAGGAGCTGGGGATGGACCTGGGGGACATCTCCACGCTCGAGGAATAAACCCCATCTTTTTATATACCCCCCTGTGACACTTTATAAACATGAAAGGCAGACCCGAGGACTCCCTGAAGATCGAAAATATCGTTGCTTCCGCGAAGGTCAGCGATTTTCTGGACCTGCCCACCCTCGCGTCCAAGATCAAGGATGCGGAATACAACAAGAAGCGTTTTCCCGGCGTCGTGCTCCGCATGCAGGACCCCAAGATCGCCGCGCTCGTCTTTGGCAGCGGCAAGGTCGTGCTCACGGGTGCCAAGTCCATCGATTCCCTCTCCCGCGGGCTGGAGATCCTGGGCAACCAGCTCCGGGCGCTGAATATCTCCATCCCTGACTCGCTGACCTACAAGATCCAGAACATCGTCACCTCCGCGGACCTGGGCGCGCCGATCAACCTGAACAAGATCGCCGTGGGATTCAACCTGGAGATGATCGAATACGAGCCAGAGCAGTTCCCGGGCCTCGTGTACCGGCTGGAGGAGCCGAAGGTGGTGGTCCTCCTCTTCGGGTCCGGAAAGCTGATCATCACCGGCGGGAAGCAGCCAGACGATGCCAAGAAGGCGGTCCAGAAGATCCTCTCGGACCTGAAGAACCTGGGGCTTATTTAAGGGTATCCGGCCCAGCGGAAGGCGTAACATCCCCCGTTTCCCGGGCTACCGACGGGAGATAGAGAGAATAATATAAAGATACCCACTATTTTTATATTTCCATAAAAACAATAGCTCTCCTCAGCAAGAAACCGGCACTGAACGGGGAACCCCGATGCGACAGGATAAAGTGCTCTATTTCACCGAGAAAGAGGAGGAGTTCACCAGTCTTCTCATGGGACTCGGGCTCAAGCGCAACGTGGCCAAGGTGCTCGTGTACCTGGCGAACACCCGCGAATCCACCTCCCGCGACATCGAGCGTGGCACCGACCTCCGCCAGCCGGAGGTCTCCATCGCCATGCGGTACCTCACCGAGTGCGGGTGGGTGCGGGCCCGGGAGTCCAAGGCGGAGTCCAAGGGGCGCCCTGTCAAGATCTACGAGCTGGGCCGGCCCATCGGCGAGATCATGGACAGCATCGAGAAGGACAAGAAGCGCGAGGCCAAGACCCAGCTGGACCTGATCCAGAAGCTCCGGGACCACATCTCATAGGACCCGGGCTTCTCCCTTTTCTCCGCCTACCACTACCGACGTCTTCTGCAGGAACGCCGTGAAGAGCCCGGTGCAGATCACGCCGGGGATCATCGTGATGGCGCGCTCAAGATCCTCAGGATTTTTTATCGGACCGAACCCTGCGTCCACGATGATGCCCCCGTTATCCGAGATCACCGGGCCGTCCTTCGCCACCCCGTCCCGCACCACCGGTACTGCCCCCAGGGTTTTCAAGGAGGCGAGGATGGGGGTGAGGGCAAAGGGGAGGACCTCCGTGGGCACCACGCCGTGGAGCTGATCCACCATCTTGCCCCCGTCCACCACGATCACGAGGCGTGCTGCCGCAGCGGCCACAATCTTTTCCCGGGTGAGAGCGGCACCCCTCCCCTTGATCAGGCGTTTTCCCCGGTCTACCTGGTCGGCCCCGTCAATGGCGATCTCCGGGTCCGGGTGGTCGTCCAGGGTGGTGAGGGGGATTCCCAGTTCCCGTGCCAGGATCGCGGTCTGCAGGGAGGTGGGGATCCCCAGGATCCGCACACCCTCCTTCTGCCGCTCCGAAAGCCTTTCCATCGCATACTTCACGGTAGAGCCGGTCCCAAGGCCCACCACCATCCCGTCCTCCACCATCTCCGCTGCCCGCTCTCCCGCCGCCCGTTTTGCCCGGAGGGCCCCCCCCTTCTCCATCACAAGGATCATCGCCACCGCGCCCTGATAAAGGTGGGGGCTTCTCCCCCGCGCCGCGACGCATGAGGTCATCGCTGATGGGAACGCGTGGGTGGCTTCCATTCACGTGTTCCTACTGGGACGCTGCTCTTGGGGGCTCCGCCCCCCGCCGCGTGGGTGTCCCCCAAGAGGATGAAACGACCTTCGGTGTACACAGACGTGGAGAGATATCCTCATGGGAGGTGGGTGACGGGAGGGGGAGACCCCCTCCCGGTCCCTCCCCCCGCGAGGATAGTCAGTAAGTCGGTGTGAAACGGGGAAGGATCCTCATGTGAAAAGGAACCGGCGGGGGGTGCCCACGCGGCGGGGGCGGTGAGCCCCCGAGAGCGTCCCAGCAGTACGCAGGATATCGAGGAAACCTTCCTGTCGCAGCCAAAAGACCCGGCCAAGTGATTAGAACAGTCCCCGGAGGGTTTCGCAGGCACCGAAGGCAGTGCAGTCCAGGGTGACCGGCGTCACGGAGATGTTCCCCTTCCGGATCGCGTGGACGTCGGTCCCCTCCTCGGCATCCTCGACGAGGGGGCCGTTGATCCAGTAGTAGGGCCTCCCCCGGGGATCCAGGCGCTGCTCGACCCCGGTATGGAAGAGCTTGTGGGCGAGGCGCGTGATCTCGTAGCCGCCTTTCACCCGGGAGGGGATGTTCACGTTGATCACGTCCAGCCCTTTCGGGAATCCGCGGGCCAGCAACCGCTCCACCATGTCCCGGACCACCCGCTGGGCGTCGGCAAAGGACCGCTGCGACTGACGGGGGTCATCGAACTTGTCCCCCTGGTCCTCCACCTGCAGGGAGAAGGCGATGGCCTTCGTGCCCTGGTTCGATGCCTCGAGGGCCGCCCCCACGGTCCCGGAGGTCATCACCGACTCAAAGGAGAGGTTCTCCCCGATGTTGATGCCGCTCACGACGAGCACCGGGTGAATCGGGAGGGCATAGAGGCCGATGATGACGGCGTCCGTGGGCTTGCCTCCCACGGCGATGGCCTTCACCCCCTCCAGTTTCACCTCGTGGACCCGGATGGGTTCAAAAATGGAGATGGACCGCCCCACCGCGCTCTGCTGCGCGGCAGGTGCCACGATGGTGACCTCGGCAATGGGCTCCAGCGCCTGGTAGGCAGCCCAGAGCCCGGCCGAGTAGACGCCGTCATCGTTGGTGAGCAGGATCGCGGGCTTCATCTTCTCCAAGAGGTGTGCCGGTCAGGGATATGAGGGGATCGATCGGGTGCGCGGATGATTGGGTTCGCTGGGTTCTCCACGAAACTACCTCCCACTCCATTATTCCGGTGAGCACCATGGAAGGGAACATCCTCATCGGGCGAGGGCGACGGGAGGGGGGCAGAGCCCGCTCCCGGTCCCACCCCCGTGAAGATATCTGCTCCACGTCGGTAATTCAGCTGTTCTGATATTATCAGGCACTAAAGCGCCCTCCCTGATCGGTATCCTCAAGATTTCTGGAGCCTACCTCTGTACCCATGCGGGTGCTGCTCGCCGAATACACGCGCTTCCATGACCCTGCCCTGGCCGCGGAGGGAGAGGCTATGGTCCGGGTCCTTGCCGGATCCTTCCGCCGGTGCGGCCATGAGGTAATCTCGCCGGAGAAGGGCGACTTTGCTTCCGAGCTGGAGCGGCTCAGCCCCTCGGCTGATGCCGCACTCGTCATCGCACCGGACCATTTGATGGCAGGGTATACCCAGATCCTGGAAGAGCACACCCACAACCTGGGCTGCGGCAGCATGGTGGCGGCGGTCTGCGCCAACAAGCGCCTGACAGGGAAGATCCTCGCCCGCAACGGGATTGATATTCCCGGAGAGATCACAACGGGAATGAAGGTGATCAAACCTATCCATGGCTGCGGTTCCATCGGGGTCCGGCTCTCGGAGGAGGCCCCTGGGGAGGGCGAGATGGGGCAGGAGCTCCTGCAGGGGGACCACCTCTCTGTCTCCCTGATCGGCCCTCATGTTATCGGGGAGGCCTGCCTGTACTACGACCCGGGCCCCCCGCTGGCCCTGGCCCTGAACCGGCAGGACGTACGCTCCGACAGGGGGAGGTTTCTCTACCGTGGCGGGGAGACGCCGGCAGACTCCCCGAAGGCAGGGGAGATCCTGGAGGTGGCGAAGAAGACCGTGAAGGTGCTGGGGTGCCAGGGGTATGCCGGCGTGGACCTGGTCTGCGGGGACCGGATCACCGTCGTGGACGTGAATCCTCGGATCACAACGAGCCTGATCGGCATCGCCGCGGTGATGAAGGAGGAGATCGCCGACCTCCTGATCCGGGGTTCCCACGGCCAGCTGCCCCCGCAGGTGCACCTGGAGGGGCGCGTGCGATTCTCGAAGGACGGGGAGGTGACCCGCCTCTGATTGGCATCGACGTGGGCGGAGCCAACCTGAAGCTGGTGGGCGGGAGCGGCGCGACCGTTCACTACTGTCCCCTGTGGGAAGGGGACTCCCTCGGAGATCTGCTCAGAGGGTATCGGAAACAGCACAACGATACCGCGGCGGCCATCGTGATGAGCGGCGAACTGGCCGACTGTTTCCCGAGCAGGATGGACGGGATACGGTGGATAGTGGAGACCGTCCGGGGGGTGTACCCGGACGCGCGGTTTTATGGCACAGACGGGAAGTTCCACGACGGGGCCGTTCCACAGCTGGCAGCGGCCAACTGGCTTGCCGCGGCGGACTGGCTGAGGGAGGAGTACCCCCACGCCGTCTGGGTGGACATGGGCTCCACCACCACCGATGTTGTCCCGCTGGGGAACTTCGAGGGACTGCGGGGCCTCACCGACCTGCTGCGGCTCCAGCGCGGGTACCTGGTGTACACGGGGCTTCTCCGGACCCCGGTCGCGATGCAGCTCTCCACGGTCACCCTCCAGGGGAGGCCCACCCCCGTCGCTGCCGAGCATTTCGCCATCGCGGCGGACGCCCACCTGGTCCTCGGAAACATCACGTCCGAGGGGTATACCTGCGATGCCCCGGACCGGGGGGAAAAGACGGTGGAGGGGGCGCTGCGCCGGTTGAGCCGGGTGGTCTGCGCGGACCTGGACGAGATCCGGGCAGCGGGGGCCCATGAGGTGGCGCGGCAGTTCCGGGATGCCCAGCTCCATGCCATCCGGCGCGCGGTGGCCGCCGCGAAGAAGACAGGAGGGATCCGGGAAGTAATCGCCTCCGGTATCGGGTCAGGTCTCCTGGCACAGGAACTCCCGGCCGCGGATCTCCGGGAGCCTCTTGGACCTGTTGCGGATGCCCTGCCGGCCCATGCTGTCCGGGAGGTGGCGCTACGGACCGGTGGCTCCTGGCCGCGCTGATCCTGGCCGGATCCCTGGCCATGACGGCCATTTCACTGCTGCTCGGGTTCCCGTTCTTCTTCCTCTTCCTCTTCATCCCGCTGGTCCCGCTCCTCGGGCGGCGGCGGGGGCGACGGTGTCCGTCGTGCGGGTGGGAGACCGAAGGAGAGGAGCGCTTCTGCCCGTGGGACGGGACCCCCCTGCCGCCCGAGCCCTGAGAGGCGGAGGGCCGAGACAGGGAGGACGATTCCCAGCACCCCGGTGGCCGGGATGGGGCCGAAATCCCGGCCGGCATACTGGCGGATGGTGCCCCGGTCCACCGCGATCCCCATCTGGCGGAGGATCCCTTCGGTCCGATGGAACGGGTAGGTCTGGGAGAGGACCACGCAGAGATCCACAATGGGCGTACCGAACCGGGTGTCAGGGTAGAAGGGCTCGTCCGCGTACAACAGCACCCCGCACCGGCGGCACCGGAACCGGTGGACCATGACGTGGATCGTCTCCTCCCCGGTCTCTCCCCGCAGGATGGCGAACCGCTTCATCCTGATGTCGTGGGGCCGGACCTGGCCGCCGCAGGAGGGGCAGGACTCCCTGCGGGAGTAGTGGATACCATGAAAGCCCCGGAGACCCTCCCTGAGAAGGTCAGGAAAGAGGGGCGGCAGGGGTACCGGTTTCAAGCGCGCACCCCCGGGACGGGTTCATCACCCGTATTTGACTTAAGGGAGATGTTAGGGTTCATTCCGACGATCATATCCCGGTTTTCCACCAATAATAATCAATTTTTCGGTAAAAACCGGTACCCTTAAATAACGATCCCGATCCACCTTTGGATGTCCGAGGTTAGACTATGGACGTGAAGTATGTACCCACCACATGCCCGTACTGCGGTACGGGGTGTGGTTTCAACCTCGTGGTGAAGGACGGGAAGGCCGTGGGGGTAGCCCCGTGGCACCGGAGCCCAGTGAACGACGGCAAGGTCTGCCCCAAAGGCAACTATGCCCACGAGTTCATTCACAGCGAGGAGCGGCTGACGAAGCCGCTTATCAAGAAGGACGGAAAGTTCGTGGAGGCCAGCTGGGACGAGGCCTACGACCTGATCGCAAAGAAGTTCAAGTCGTACAAGCCCGAGGAGATGATGTGCCTCTCCTCTGCCCGGGTCTCCAACGAAGAGAACTACCTGATGCAGAAGTTTGCCCGGTCGGTGATGAAGACCCCGCACGTGGACCACTGCGCACGGCTCTGCCACGCCTCCACGGTCGTGGGGCTGGCGGGGGCGTTCGGGTCCGGGGCCATGACCCAGTCCATCGGGGACATTGCCACGGCAAAGAGCATCTTCATCCTCGGGTCGAACACCTTTGAGCAGCACCCGCTGATCGGCCGCCGCGTGATGCAGGCGAAGGCGAAGGGGGCAAAGCTCATCGTTGCAGACCCCCGGTTCACCCCCACGGCCAGGCAGGCAGACCTGTACCTGCCCTTCTACTCGGGGGCGGACGTGGCCATCCTCAACGGCCTGATGCAGCAGATCATCAAGAACGGCTGGGAGAACAAGGAGTTCATCGAGAAGCGGACCAAGGACTTCGACAAGCTGAAGGCCGTCGTGATGAAGCCTGAGTACAGCCTGGAGAACGTCTCCAAGATCTCGGGCATCCCGGCCAAGGACCTGGCCACCGCAGCCGAGTGGATCGGGAAGAGCGGTACCAACGCGATCCTGTACTCGATGGGCATCACCCAGCACACCACCGGTGTGGACAACGTGAAGTCGGTGGCCAACATCCAGATGCTCACCGGGAACCTTGGCAGGCCCGGGACCGGTGTCTGTGCGCTGCGTGGCCAGAACAACGTGCAGGGGGCCTGCGACATGGGAGCGCTCCCGAACGTGTACTCCGGCTACCAGGCAGTGATCGTTCCCGACAACCGGAAGAAGATGACGGACGCCTGGGGCACCGAGCTGGCCGAGGGCAAGGTCGGCTATACCGTCACGGACATGATCAATGTCCTCGCCGACAAGCCCGGCACCCTCAAGTGCCTCTACGTTATGGGCGAGAACCCGATGCTCTCGGATCCGGACCTCCACCACGTGGAGAAGGGGCTCAGGAACCTGGAGTTCCTTGTGGTGCA
>JAJRDA010000047.1 GCA_028678665.1 Methanomicrobiales archaeon
CATGTTCTTGGTCGCATAGAAGGAGAAGCACCCCATATCGCCGAAGGACCCTGCGGGGAGGCCCGTGAAGGTGGCACCGTGGGCCTGGGCTGCATCCTCGATAAAAGCCAGATCGTGCTCCTCGCAGAGCCCGGAGATGGCTGCCACGTCGCAGAGCTGGCCGAAGAGGTGCACTCCCACCACCGCCCGGGTGGCGGGCGTAATCGCTTTCTCGACCGCTTCCGGGTCCAGGTTGAAGGAACGGTCGTCCACGTCCACGCACCGGGGGACGGCACCGCACATGGAGACGCTCGTCGCCGTGGCAATGAACGTGAAGGAGGGGACGATCACCTCGTCGCCCGGGCCAATCCCGGCCGCCAGAAGCGCCGCATGGAGCGCCGCCGTGCCGTTGTTCACGGCAACGGCATGCTTCACCCGCGCGAACTCGGCAAACTCCCGCTCGAACGCAGCCACCGCCTCTCCCTGGGCCACGTTACCGCTCTCCATCACCCGCCGCACCGCTTCCATCTCTTCCGGGCCGATAGAGGGCCGGGCGATGGGGATCCGGATTGTCACGGCCGGTATACCCCCGGCAGGTCCCGGATCCGGGCCGGGACGCCCACCGCCATCGTCCGGGGCGGCACATCGGCGGTCACGACGGCCCCCGCCGCGACCACCGCACCCTCCCCGATCGTGATCCCCGGGAGGACGGTGGCATTGGCCCCGATGACTGCCCCGTCCTCAAGGATGGGGCCCCGGAGCTCCGGCTTCCCGGTGGGGGGGTAGCGGTCGTTTGTGAGCACCGCGTGGGGCCCGAGAAAGACACTGTTGCCGATGACCGTATTGGTGGGGACAAAGACGAGGGACTGCATCCGGACATCATCCCCGATGGTGGTGAACCCCTCGATGATCGTGCCGGTACCCACTGCCACCCGGTCCCCGATGGTGGTATGCTCCCGGATCAGGACGCCGTGGCCGCACTGGAACCCGTCCCCGATCACCACGTCGCAGTAGAGGACCGTCCCGGACCGGATCACCGCGTCCTTCCCGATGGTCACACCGGGGAACGAGGAGGACCCCAGCCGCTCCCGGGAGGGGAATCCCAGCGTTACCGGTTCAAAGATGCGGGCGCCGGGGCCGATCCGGTTCTCGCCGTACTCCGTCATTCCACGGTCACGCTCTTGGCCAGGTTCCGGGGCCGGTCGATATCCCGTGAGAGTGCGTCGGCTGTGTGGTACGCGAGGCGCTGCAGGATGACGGTGGCCGTGAGAATGTGGACGGCCTCGGGGCCATCCGGGAGCGGCAGGAAGACGTCCACGACGTCTGCGAGCTCCGTGTCGCCGGCATCGCCGATGCCGATGACCGGGGCCTGCCGGGCCTTCATCTCCTTGATGTTGGAGATCATGGCACCGTAGGTGGGGCCCGGGAGGGCGATGGCCACGACAGGGGTCTCCGGGGTTAAGAGCGCAAAGGGACCGTGCTTCAGCTCCCCCGCGGGATAGCCCTCGGCATGGATGTAGGAGATCTCCTTCATCTTCAGCGCCCCTTCCAGTGCCACCGGGTAGAAAGGGCCCCGTCCCACGAAAAAGATATCCTTTGCCCCCGTGCAGAGGCTGACGGCCCCGTCCAGCTCCGTCCGGAGGGCATCGCCCATGGCCAGATGCGCAGTGGCGATGGCCCCGTCCAGCGCCCCGTCCGAGAGCCGGCTGGCCAGCTGGAGGAAGACGGCCAGCTGCGCGGTGAAGGACTTGGTGGCAGCCACCCCGATCTCGGGCCCGGCACGGGTGTAGAGCACGTGGTCGGCCATGCGGGTGACGGACGACCCCACCACGTTCGTGACGGCGGCCGTCTGGCAGTTGTGGGCCCTGGCCTTCTGGAGGGCCATGAGGGTATCGGCAGTCTCCCCGGACTGGGTGATCGCCACCACCAGGCCCCGGACCGGGGGGGCGAAGTACTTGAACTCGGACCCCATCTCCACCCGCACCGGGATCCCCGCGTGTGCCTCCAGCAGGTACTTGGCGACGAGTCCGGCATGGTAGGAGGTACCGCAGCCGATCAGGGTGACCCAGGGGGATGCACGCATCTGCGCCGCCATCTCCCGGGCATCCACGGATCGGACCGTCTCGTAGAAGACCTGCGGCTGTTCATGGATCTCCTTCAGCATGAAGTGGGGGAATCCCCCCTTCTTCACGTCGTCCAGGCACCAGGTGACCTGTTCCACCGGCCGCTGGACCGCGGTGCCGTTGCAGCAGATGGTGATCCCGCCCTCGCGGAGCGTGGCCACGTCACCGTCCTCGAGAAAGATCACCCGCTCGGTGTACTCGAGAAGGGGGGTCATGTCCGATGCCGCCAGGGTCTCGCCGTCGCCGATCCCGAGGACGAGAGGGCTCGACTTCCGTGCTGCCACGATCCCGGGCTCATCCTGTGCGATCACGAGGATTGCATAGGACCCCTCCAGCCGCCGGAGGGCCTCCTCCACCGCCTCCTGCAGCTTCCCGGGCTGGAACGCCTCCTCCACCAGGTGGGCGATCACCTCGGTGTCCGTGTCGGAGAGGAACCGGTGACCCCGTCCTTCCAGTTCCTCACGGAGCTTGGCATAGTTCTCGATGATGCCGTTGTGGACGACTGCGATCCGCCCGGTACAGTCAGTGTGGGGGTGGGCGTTGCGGTCGGTGGGCTCCCCGTGGGTAGCCCACCGGGTATGCCCGATCCCGATCTTCCCCTTCAGCCCCTTCCCCAGGTCGGCCTGCGGGGGGATCCGGCCGCTCTTCTTCAGCACCGAGACGCTGCGGTGGAGCGTGGCCACGCCGTAGGAGTCGTAGCCACGGTACTCCAGCTTCCGCAGCCCCTCCACGAGCAGCGGCCCCGCGGTGCGCCTGCCGACATACCCGACGATCCCGCACATCCTACATCACCAGGGCTCCGTCCGGGACCACCGAGGTGATCACGCGCCCGGAGCGGATCGAGACCGTGTTCCCCACCACACAGTTCCTGAAGACGGTGAAGGGGGCGGACGTGACCCGGTCCCCCAGCACCGCTCCGAAAGCGGCCTTCTGCACCTTCCCCTCGATGGAGAAGAGGCTCTCGTCCCGGACCGTGCTCGTGTGATCGGCGAGCGAGCATCCCTCCCCCACCACCGCGTCCCGGAGGTGGGAGTGGGACCCGACGGAGACGTCGTCCATGAGGAGGGAACCCGACAGCAGGGTGAAGGGCTCGATCCGGACCCGGGACCCGATGGAGGTGTGGGGCATGATGCAGCAGCCGGGCCCGATCTGGCAGTCATCGCCGATAACCACCGGCCCCTGGATGGTGGTGTGGGGGCCGAGGGTGGTCCCCTCCCCCACCCTCACCGTTCCGGAGAAGATGACGGACCCGTGGATCCTGCCGCCCTTCTGGGGCTCGACCCGTGCGAGAAGGCTCCGGTTCAGCTTCAGCACGTCCCAGGGATAGATGGCATCCTGCCACCCCTCCGCGTGGATGGCCTTCATCTTCATCCCCCGGGAGATGGCGTCCATGACGGCGTCCGGGAGCTCGGTGCTCTCCATCCGGTCCAGGAATTCAGGGGTGAGGGAGAAGATGCCGGTGGAGACGGTGACGGTGGGAGCCAGCTCCGGTTTCTCGATGATCCCGGTGACGTGGCTGTTCCGGATGACGACGACCCCGAAGTTGGAAGGGCTCTCGTGCTCCCGGACGAGCATGGCGTTCTGCACGTCTTTTATCCTGGCGATGGAGGCCGCGTCAATGAAGTTGTCCCCCGGGACCACCAGGAAGTCCCCGTGGACCCATCTGCTGCTGCCCGGAGGGCGTCGGCGGTTCCTAATTGGCGCTTCTGGACGACGGTGGTGACCGGGAAGGGGAGGCGGTTGCAGTAGTTCAGCACCACCTCCTTCCGGTACCCTGCCACCACCACCAGGTCCCGGATCCCGTTCTCTATCAGCGCATCCATCACGTGGGCAATGATGGGCCGGTTCGCCACCGGGATCATTGCCTTCGGCCTGCTGTGGGTCAGGGGCCGGAGGCGCATCCCCTCCCCTGCCGCGAGAATTACTGCCTGCATCGGTTGTCACCTACCTGATCTCGGTCCCGTCATCGATACACCCGTGGATGTAGGCGTGGGGGGCGATCCGCGCCCCCGCCCCCACGATGGTACCGGTGTTCACGGAGCAGTTGATACCGAAGAGAACCCCGTCCCCCACCACCGCCCCGAACTTGGTCCTCCCCGTGGACCTGCCGCAGACCATCACCTCGCCGTGGTCGTGGCGGAGGTTCGCGATCTTCGTGCCTGCCCCGAAGTTGCACCGGGACCCGACGATGCTGTCTGCCACGTAGTTGAAATGGGGCAGGTTGGTTTCCGGGAGGATCACCGAGTTCTTCACCTCGGTGGCATGCCCGATGTGGCACCGGTCCCCGATGGAGGTCGCCCCGCGGAGGTAGGCGTGGGGACCCACGCGGCAGCCGCTCCCGATGGCACAGGGCCCCTCGATGACGGTCCCGGACCGGATCACCGTCCCCTCCCCGATGGAGACGCTGCCCGTGATCTGCACCCCTTCCTCGATGATCCCATCCCATGCCGGGGCCTCCCGCTCCAGCATCTCCCGGTTTGCTTCCAGCAGGTCCCATGGGTAGCCGGCGTCCATCCAGGAGGTGAGGTGGTGCCCCCGGAGCGTGCCGTCCCGGATGGACGCCGCGAGGGCATCGGTCAGCTCGTACTCCCCGCGGGGGGAGCGGGGCAGGGATCCCAGCGCGTCGAAGATCTTCTGGTTCAGCACGTACGCTCCTGCGTTGATCAGGTCCGACCGGGGCTCCCGGGACTTCTCGTCGAGATCCGTTACCCGTCCCTCCTCCATGACGACAGTACCGTAGTCCTGCGGACGGGGGGAGCGGGAGAGGGCCATGGCCGGCGGGGAACACCGGAGGAACTCCTTCAGGGACTCCGCCTTCACTACCATGTCCCCGTTCAGGAGCAGGAACGTGCCGGAGACGAGCCCTTCTGCTTCCCGGAGGGCGTCCCCGGTGCCCAGCTGGTGCCGCTGCGGCACATAGCGGATCCGGATCCCGAGCCCGGACCCGTCCCCGAAGTGGTCCCGGATCTCCTTCTCCCGGTAGCCGACAACGAGCACGAAGTCCCGGATCCCTGCGTCCCGGGCAGCGGCCAGCAGGTGCTCCAGGATGGGGCGGTTTGCAAGGGGCAGCATCACCTTGGGCCGGGTGGCCGTGAGCGGCCGCATCCTGCGCCCTTCCCCCGCCGCCAGGACCACGCATTTCATGGTAGTACCGTCCTTCCGTCGGTTTAATGAAGGTTATGGTGGAATTGACAGCGGTTTTCGTTTAACCGCAGTCATCAGTGTGTCAATGAAGGTGTGCCCGCCGGACCAGCTGCAGCCCCTCTTCCAGGAGGGCGTTCGCCCGCTCCTGCGTGGCCCCTTCGGCAGTAATCCGTATCTTTGGCTCCGTCCCGCTGGCCCGGACCAGGAACCATCCCCCCTCCCGTTCCGCCCGGATCCCGTCCGTAGGGGAGGGGGCACCGAGGGCTGTGAGCACCTCCCGCGCTCTCGCGGACGGGAGGGAGGTGCGCAGCACGGGATACCGGGGGATCAGGTCCACTTCGGCGGCCAGGTCCATCCGCGAGGCGATGGTGCAGAGGACCGCCGCGGCAAAGATGCCGTCAGGGCAGAGGGAATGGCCCGGGAAGATCCAGGCGCCCGAGGGTTCCCCCCCGAAGTCCCCCCAGCCCCTGAGGTGCTCGGAGACGTAGGCGTCCCCCACAGGAGTGCGGTGCACCTCTCCCACCGCCTCCACCGCCATCGAGGCGTCCACGGTGGTCACCACCTGGTGGGCACCCAGGAACCGGGCCAGGAGGGAGAGCATCCGGTCCCCGTCGATGTACCTCCCGCGGCCGTCCCAGGCCACCATCCGGTCCGCGTCCCCGTCATGGGCGATCCCGCAGTCGGCGCCGGTCCTCCGTACCATCTCCCCAAGGTACGGGAGGTTCTCCTCCAGTGGCTCCGAGGGCCTGGCAAACCTCCCTCCCGGGTTGCAGTTCAGGGCCACCACCTTCGCGCCCAGGAGCGCGAGAAGCGCGGGGGTGACACCGGACGCAGCACCGTTTCCGCAGTCCACCACCACCCTGAGCGGCCTGGCCAGGGTGAACCGGCCGGCAATGGCGGCGAGGTGGGCTTCCGTGATCTCTCGGGTCTCGGTGGAACCCAGCCCCTTCCAGTCCTTCCAGGAAGGAGATCCCTGAATGGCGGCCTCCACCGACTCCTGCTGGGCGCGGGTGAAGGAGGAGCCGTCCGGGTTGAAGAGCTTGATCCCGTTGTCGGGTTCCGGGTTGTGGGAGGCGGTGATCATCACCCCGGCATCGAACTCCCGTGCCGCGTAGGCCAGGGACGGGGTGGGGGCGATCCCGCAGGATGCCACCCGGGCGCCTCCGGCCACGAGACCCGACGTCACCGCTTCAGCGAGCAGCGGGCCCGTGGTCCGGGTGTCATGGGCCAGCACCACCCGGGAGGCGGACCCTGCCACGGCTCTCCCGGCGGCAACTGCCAGGGTGAGGAGCCCCGGGCCGTAGGGCTGCCGGATACCGGAGGACCCGAAGAGCATATGGATACCGGAAGGGCGCGGAAGAAAAAAAAGCCTCGCTAGGTCCCGTAGGGGCACCAGTGGGACCGGTTCAGGAGCGAGGCCACACCGGCCGCCGAGGGGCCCAGGAAGATTTCCCGGGGCGGGCCGTCGCTCCCGGGACCTTCCCCCGCCCGGAGAAGGGTGGCTGCGTGGACGAGCACCACGTCGGCATCTTCTGCCTTCTCCACCCACGTGATCCCGGTGGCCCTGTCCCGCCCGGGGAGGTCCCCTGCGGCATGGACCCTCTTTCCCCGGAGCTCCCCGGCCAGCTCCCGCAGGCATACCTCCCGGCACTCAGGAGGGCAGGCATGGACCTTCCGGGCCAGGCAGAAGAAGGCGGAGACCACGTTCACTATCGCGAGGGCCGCCGACCGCTTCTGCGGCGAGTCCATCACGGCATCGAACATGAAGGAGATGCGGGTGGTGGCCTGCACGGGATCCTGCGTGCAGACCGCGCCCGTCCGCCCCCCGAACTCCGCCTGGATGACCGCGCCGCGCTCGTACAGGCATCGGGGCGCATCCGGCGTGCGCCGGATGGCCACCACCCCGTCCTCGCAGCCGCTCTCCGTGACGAGCGCCCGGAGGCGTGCCACCGCCTCCTGCAGGGGATCCGGCGGGGGGCTCATGCACCCTCTTCACCGTCGATGAGGATCACCCGGGCCGGCGATCCGTCCCGTCCCTGCAGCCGGAGGGGAAGGGCCACCAACCAGTACGATCCCTCCGGGACCCCGTCCAGGTCCAGGAGTTCCAGGATCGCCATTCCCTGTCCCAGCAGCAGCCGGTGCACGGAACCGTCGCCGCGAAAGGCTTCGATGGAGGGAGAATCGATGCCGAGCGTGGTGATACCTGCCTCTGCAACGAGCGCCGCGGCCTCGGGAGTCAGGTGGGGGTAGGCGGGGGAGAAGGACGAGGAGGTGGAGAACCGGGTCCGGAGCAGGAGCCGGGTATGGACCCGGATCCTGCCTGAGAGTGCCGATGCAGGGATCGCGTCCGGCGCATCCCGGAGGTCCAGGACCAGGGCCCGCCCCACCAGGTGGCCCGGGGGGATCCGGTCCACGGTGGTCCCGCCCGGGAGGTAATGGGACGGGGCATCGATGTGGGTCCCCGAGTGGGTGGAGAGGGTCAGGTCCGATACTACGGAGCCACCCAGCGGCCGGGACCGGAAGGAGGGGACCGCGTCCCCGGGGAATACCATGGTTCCGGGCCCCAGCGGGCGGGTCACGTCGCGGATCGCCACGGGGTCACCACCTCCCCTTCCAGCCGAACTCCCCGATCAGGGGCACGAAGCAGACGCCGCCATGGTACTCCCGCACCATTTGGTCCCCCTGTTTCCGGACCCGGATCAGCTCCTGCACATCCCTCGCCCCGACCGGGGCCACGAGCCTCCCTCCGTCCGCCAGCTGGGCGAGGAGAGGCGCCGGGACCTCCGGCGTCGCCGCGGTGATCAGGATCCCCTGGTAGGGTGCCCGCGAAGGGAATCCCATCGTGCCGTCCCCCACCTCCACCTCGACGTTCGAGATCCCCAGTTGCTGCAGGCGTTCCCGGGCAGCAGCGGCGATCTCCGGCAGGCGCTCGATGGTGATGACCCGCGTCACCAGCGTTCCCAGGATGGCGGCCTGGTAGCCGCTCCCTGCTCCGATCTCCAGCACCGTGTCGCCGGGCGACGGCTCCAGGAGAGCGGTCATCAGGGCCACGATGTAGGGCTGCGAGATCGTCTGGCCGCTGCCGATGGGGAGCGGCCGGTCCTGGTACGCCGCGGACTGGATCGTTTCGGGGACAAAGAGGTGGCGGGGGACCTCCCGCATGGCGGCGAGGACCCGGGGGTCCCGCACCCCCCGGGCCGCGATCTGGTGCTCCACCATCCGGGCCCGTTCCTCCCGGAACTCGTCCGTGTCCATCGGTCTAGAACCCGGACTCGGCGGTATCGATGGCGGCATCGATCTGCTGCTGGAGTGCGTCGGGGAGACCCTGGATCTTCACGTCCAGGAATCCCCGGATGATGGTGGCCGTCGCCTCCTCCTCGGAGAGGCCCCGGGCCATCAGGTACTCGATCTCCTCCTGGGCGATCTTACCCACCGCGGCCTCGTGGGAGAGCTCGGTGCCCACCACCTCGCCGTGGATCTCCGGGATCGCGTGGATCAGCCCGTCCTTTAGGATCAGGCCCTTGCACTCCAGGTGGCCCCGGGTACCGTCCACCTTCCCCTGGATCTCGCCCCGGGAGATGATCGTCCCGCCCCGGGTGATGGCCCGGGTGATCAGCTCGGCAGAGGCTCCCTTTGCCGCGAGGATCGCCCGGGAACCGAGATCCATGGACGATCCGGGCGACGCGATGACGACGGACGAGAACCGGGCCACCGACCGCTCGCCGGCGAGGGTGGCCGTGGGGTACATCTGGACCTTCTTCACCGGCTGCATGCAGACATAGTTGGAGAGGAAGGTGGCACCTTCCTCAAGGAGGGCGGCGCTCCTGGGGTAGACCTCGATCTCCTCGCCCCAGGTGTGGATCATGGTGAAGGAGATCTTGGCGTTCTTCCCTACGTAGAACTCCGAGATGCCGTAGTGGGCGCCCCCCTTCCCGACGTGCCTCGCGCTGGCGCAGCCGGAGACGATGTGCAGCTCCGCGTCCTCTTCAGCGATGATGATGTTGTGGACTGACTGGATCTGCTCCTTGCCCAGATACAGGCAGGCCTGGATGGGGAGGATATTCTTCGATCCCTTCCTCCCGATGATCACATAGCCCCTGGGCTCCTTCTGGGCAGCGACGTGCTTCGTCATGTCATCCTTGTCCCGGGACACCACCTTCCAGTAGTTCTTCTCCAGCTCCGGGTACCGCTCCAGGGCATCGGCGATGGACATCACCTCGATCCCGGATTCGGAGCAGGTGGCATGGGCCACGTCCTGGTTCAGCTGCAGGTAGGACCCGCACCGGCTGGTCATGGCAAGATCGATCCCCACCTGGGCCATCCGGTCCCGATCCTCGGCGGTGAGGGAGCCTGGCACGTTCACTTTCTGCATTCCATGCACTCCTTGTAGCCCCGTTCCCGGATCTCTTTCAGCATCTCCCGGGCCGCCCCGTGGCACTTGATCATACCGTCACACATCATGTGCCCCTGGTTCGTGTCAATGTAGTCCAGGATGAAGCCGGTGTGGGTGATGATGAGCCCGCTCTTCTTCCGGTGCACAATATGCTTGTCTTTGTCCAGCAACTTCCCGATGGTGGTGCCGATAAGGGAGATGTTCTCGAGATCCACCCCGCTCTCGGGCTCGTCCAGCATCACGAAGTCCGGGTGCTGGACCGAGAGCTGGAGTATCTCGCTCCGCTTGATCTCGCCCCCCGAGAAACCCTTGTTGATGTCCCGTTCCAGGAACCGTTCCATGTTCACGGCCTTTGCATACGTTTCTATCTCTTCCTTTGTCTCACCCGAGGCGGCGGTGAGGAGCTTGCCGAGCTTGAGACCGCTGATAGTGGGGGGACGCTGGAACATGATCCCCATCCCCATCTTCGCCCGCTCGTTCACCGGGAGACCGGTGACGTCCTTCCCCTTGAAGCGGATGGATCCCTGGGTCACGGTAAACCCTGAAAAGCCCATGATCGTCATCAGCAGGGTGGATTTCCCCGACCCGTTGGGGCCCATCAGCACATGGGTCTCCCCTTCGCCGATCTGAAGGTTGATGTCGTGGAGGATCTTCTTGCCTCCGACCTCCACGTGCAGGTCTTTCACGTCCAGCATGGCCGTTCCCGGATTGTACTGACCCCGCGGGAACATTAACCCTGCCCCCTGTCGCACACTTTCACCCTGCGCACCCTGAAGGGGTTTATCCGCCCTTCCCGACCCGTTCCTCCATGCACGGAGTGACATTCACCTTCATTGCAGCACGGGCAAAGGAGTACCCCCTCGTCTGGCGGAAGGGCCAGCTCTCAAAATCCATCACGGCTGCCCGGGAACCGGGCGGATGCTCCCCGGACTCCACCGGCCGGTGGCTACTGTTAAACACTCTGGAGACCAACCGGTTGCTCCAGGGAAATGCAGTCCAGACGGCCTGAGAAGGTTCAAGACAAGCCGGGGAAGGAACGGATAAGGAAAGGCACCAAATCGGCGAAATCCAGGGTCGAAGCACCCGAACCGGAGGGCCTGGACCGGTTCGTGAACCGGATCATCTGCGGGGATGCAGTTGACGTCCTTGCTGCCATCCCTTCGGGATCCGTGGATCTCGTCATCACCTCCCCGCCCTACAACTTCGGCCATGCCTACGCAGGGGACCCCCACGATGATACCCATGACTGGAACGAGTACTTCCAGCGGCTCGGCGCCGTCTGGAGCGGGTGCGCCCGGCTCCTGAAGCCCGGGGGCAGGATCGCGGTGAACGTCCAGCCGCTCTTTTCCGACTACATCCCCACCCACCACATCATCTCCCGCCAGCTCTCGGACCTGGGCCTCCTCTGGAAGGCGGAGGTCCTCTGGGAGAAGCACAACTACAATGCGAAGTACACGGCCTGGGGCTCCTGGAAGTCCCCCTCCATGCCCTACCTGAAATACACCTGGGAGTTCATCGAGATCTTCGACAAGGAGACCCACCGGAAGGCGGGCCGCCGGGAGGACATCGACATCACGGTAGAGGAATTCAAGGAGTGGGTGATGGCCCGCTGGACCTTCCCCCCGGAGCACCGGATGAAGGACTACGGCCACCCGGCCATGTTCCCCGAGGAGCTGCCCCGGAGGCTGATGAAACTCTTCTCGTACCGGGGCGACCTGGTGCTGGACCCCTTCAACGGCACCGGCACCACCACCCGGGTCGCCCGGGCCCTGGGCCGGCGGTTCATCGGCGTGGAGGTCTCCCCCGCGTACTGCGAAAAGGCCTGGGCCCGGACCTGGGAACCCCCGGAGGACGGGAAGGCAGCACCCCCGCTCCTCCGGTGGGAGTGAATCTGAGAGTAGCGGTTCTGCTCCGGCATCACGAGTGAACGGTTTTCCCAATAAAATTCTGACGACCGGTGGGACGCTCTCGGGGGCTCACCGCCCCCGCCGCG
>JAJRDA010000048.1 GCA_028678665.1 Methanomicrobiales archaeon
ATCCTCTGCCCGGTGGACTTCTCCAAGCCGTCCTACGAACTGATGGACGCGGTGAAGGAGCAGCCGGGGTCCGGGTCAGTGGTGCTGGTGCATGTCGTTCCTCGGGGTGTCACGCTCCCGGGCCAGGGCGGTGGAATGGAGCGGGTCCAGGCATCGCTCCGGGACCTGGCGGCGCGGCTCGACGGCACCCGGAAGGGGGTGCAGGCCATCGTCCGCACGGGAGACCCGGTCCGCGAGATCCTCTCTGCCGCGGAGGAGGCGGACGCCTCCCTGATCCTCATTCCCCGGTACGGACGCAAGGACTACATGAAGTCCATCGCCATCGGGAGCACCGCGGCCGCCGTGGCCGCGGGGGCCAGCCGCCCGGTGCTGGTACGGTTTCCCCAGGTGCACCTGGAGATCGCAGCACGGGAGCTCGCCCCACCCGAGTTTCCCCTGGCCGAACGCCTCTGGGAGTACTACCACGGGCAGAAGGGCGACCCGGCCACGGACCGCATCTTCGGGGTCTGGGTTGAGGGATCCCTCGCCGCCGTTGCCCGCTGCCGCCTCCATCCGGAAGGGGGTGAGGTGGACGCCGTCTTCACCCCCGACGAGTTCCGGAACCGGGGCTATGCCCGGAAGGCCATGCGGGTGCTGGTCGACGCCTGCGGCGACCGGACCCTCTTCATGCACTCGGTGGCTGGCCTGGAGCCCTTCTACCGTACCTTCGGCTTTGAGGTGATTCCGGAAAAGGACCTCCCGAAGGTGATCCGGGACCGGTACGCCTTTGCGGAGGGGCACCTTGAGGAGGCGCACGTGACCCCGATGAAGAGGGTGCCGTCCGGCCGGTGACGCTTCCCTCGGCGGCACTTTCGGCCCGCGCAGATGAGGGAGGAATGCCCGGGGGAGAGGGCGCCCCGCGGATGGAGGATTCCGGCTTCCCCTCCCAAACCTCTTTATGGGAACCGGCTCCACCCTCCTTTCATGTTGTCTTCCCCCGGTTCTTCCGGATCAAAGGATCCCGCTCCGGGTTCTCCCGGCCTTACCGACAACCGGATCATCCGGATCCAGCACCTCACCAAGGTTTTCCGGGAGAAGAACCGGTCCGTGACCGCCGTGGACGACGTCTCCCTGGACGTGATCAAGGGGGAGATCTTCGGACTCCTGGGGCCCAACGGCGCAGGGAAGAGTACCATTATCCGGATCCTCACGACCCTCCTCACCCCCACCTCCGGGACCGCGTTCGTGGACCGGTTCGAGATCACCAGGAATGACGAGGAGATCCGGGGGATCATCGGTGTCTGCCCCCAGAACAGCACCCTGGACGTGGAGCTCACCGCCTACGACAACCTGGAGTTCTACGGGAAGCTGCTGAACGTGGAGGAGGAGATCCTGCATGACAGGGCCATGCAGCTCCTGGGGATGGCAGGCCTCACCGACCGGGCCCACATGCCGGTACGGACCTTCTCCGGTGGCATGAAGCGGAAACTGGAGATCGTCCGGGCTTTCCTCCACCGGCCGCTGATCCTGTTCCTGGATGAGCCCACCATCGGCCTGGACCCCGATTCCCGGTGGGAGGTCTGGCAGCAGATCGAGAAACTGAATGCCGAGCATACGACGATCATCCTCACCACCCACTACATGGAAGAGGCGGAGAAGCTCTGCCACCGCATCGCGTTCATGGACGTGGGGCGCCTCATCGCCCTGGATACGCCCGAGAACCATAAGCGGGCTATCCCGGCCGGGGACCTGATCGAGATCGGTTTCGAGACGATGCGCGAGGGGCTGCTCCCCGCGATCACGGCAACCGGCCTCGTCAAGTCGGTGGAAGCGAAGGACAACCGGGTCATCATCCACGCCCTGAACGGGAGCCGGGTCCTCCCGGCCCTCATCGCAGTCTTTGAACGGTTCTCGATGCCGATGACCTCCATCTCCATCCGGTCCCCCACCCTGGAGGATGTCTTCATCCATCTCACCGGGAGGAAGCTGGATACCGGCAGCAGCGTGGAGAATTCACCGGGCGGCAGGAGGCAGAAGCCATGATCCGGGGCGCGGTCGCAATCTTTACCCGGGACTTCAAGAAGTTCCTCTCCAATCCCTTCGTCATTGTGATGACCCTTTTTATGCCGGTCATGTACCTGCTGATCTTCGGCAATGCCATGGGGGGTGCCATCGTCCACATCCCCATCGGAGTGGTCCAGGACCAGCCCTACACCACGGAGACCCCCCTGTTCACCGCAGCCGTTGCGCAGCTGAAGGATTTCCACCAGCCGGACAAGCCCAGCATGTTCGATGTGGCGGTGTATACCTCCGAGGAGGTGGCCAAGCAGGCCCTGTCCCAGGGGCGCATCTCGGCGGCGGTGATCTTCCCCTCCGACGTTTCAGCGGACCTGACCGTGCGGGTCTACGAGGACAGCTCCGATTACATGGTCCCGTCCCTCATCGAGGGGGGGGTCTCTGCAGCGATGACCGGCACCGGGTTCTCACACCCAGTAGCGTTCAACCGTATCTATGGGAAGGTCGATTACATCCAGTTCTTTGGCGTCGGGGTCATTGTTATGGCCATCTTCATGACCACGATGATGGGTGGTGCCTTTGCCCTGATTCGGGACCGGGAGCTGGGGATCATCGAGGGCTACCTGGTGACACCGGTGAAGCGGTCCAGCATCATCCTGGGAACGATCGGGAGTACCACGGTCCGGGCATTCCTGGCCGGGACCATCATCTTCATCTTCGATATCCTGATCACCGGAGTCGTGGTCCGTGGGGCGGATGATTTCCTGCTGGTGCTCCTCGTGATCTTCATCGCGAGCATCGGGGTCACCAGCCTGGTCGTGGCCCTCGCCTCCCGGTTCTCCACCCAGCAGGAGTACGCGTCCGTGGTGGCGTTCTTCAACCTGATCCTCTTCATGACGAGCGGTGCCTTCTACCCAATCCTGGGGATGCCCGGCTGGCTCATCTGGATTGCCCTGATCAACCCCGAAGCCTACACCGTGCACGCGCTGAGAAGCATCATCCTCCGGGGGCAGGGGCTGGCGATCATCGCCCCCGATCTCATCGCCCTGGGTATCTTCTCCACCCTGGCCATCATCCTTGGCATCGTCACCTACCGGCGGACGCTGGAGTAGGGCCCACCCGGCCCCGGAACCGGCCACCAGTCGGCGAAGGTGGCCGGATTCCACCCGCCATCCACTCTGGCCAGGTCAGTACCGGTACCGGTTCACCAGGTTGAATAACCGGCTTCCCAGTCCCCGGGTCCCGGTGCGGGTTGCCCAGGCGACGCCGAGAAGCCGCAGCCGCTCCCACAGATTCGTCGGGTTGATCGGGTAGCGCAGGAGATCGGGCCAGAGGGATTCTATCACCCGGTAGTGGAACTGGTAGTCGGGATGGGACCGGTAGCGGACCGGCACCTGGAGGATGGTGGAGAGCAAAAGCCGGTTGTTGTAGGGTGCACAGTGCTCGGAGACCAGGTCATATTCCATGAGCATGGTGGCCAGGATCCGGCCCAGCAGGTGCTCCCAGTAGAAGAGGTCCAGGAGAGGGATGCGGAACTGCTCCTCCACCGTTCGGGCTTCCCGCAGCCATGCCTCCAGATCCTTCCGGTCCACCCGGTTCCTCTTCCCCCACCAGACGTTCAGCCCTTCGAGAGAAGAGGCAGTGATGGACTTCGGGTACGGGATATTGGACTTCCCGGTGTAAAAGTACGCCCGGGTCAGCTCGCTGACCACCCCCGAGACACCCATCCGGTCCTTCACGTCGCTCCGGTAGACGGCAGCGAGCTCGGGAGCCCGGTTCTCCCCGCCGACGCCCTCGATGAAGTAGGAGCAGTTCGAGAGGAAGATCTCCCGGAACCAGTCTTCTGCCGGCTGCCGGGTATCGATAATCCGGAAATCGAGGCCCAGATCGGCAGCGATCTGTGAAGGAATGACCTGGTCCCGGTAGTGCTCCGGGTGCTCGATGTGCCGGTTCACGTAGAACCGGACCTGCTTCTCCCTCCCGTGGAGTGCCGACAGCATGATCCGCGAATCGAACCCTGCAGTGAGGGTACAGGCAACGTCATACCGGTTCACAACGGCTGCCAGTTCCTGCCGGAAGATGGGACCGGACCGGGCGACCCCCTCCTCTCGCGTGATATCGGAGAAGGGCTTCCGGGGCCAGAACCGGATGCTCCTCCCGGAGACGAGATCCAGGCGATGGTTCGGGAGCAGCCGGAAGACCTGCATCTCGCCCGACGGCAGGATCGTTGGCGGTTCAGGGCCGAACCGGTCCACGAGAAGGCTGTCCCCCACCCGGACCCCCGGTATCCTTTCCATGAGGCCGGGCTGGGAAGCGACGAACAGCTTCCCGTCGGCTGTTCTGCCATAGTAGGCCTGGCGGAGACCGCAGCTGTCCGGTATCAGGAGATGCATCCCTGCCCGATGGAGGAGCAGGATCCACCTCCCCCCCATCAGTTCGGTGGCGTCATGGAGATCCCCGCCTTTCTCCACCTCTGCCCCGATGTTACAGAGTATCTCCGCATCGTTCCGTTCCGGGTGTAGCGGGTCGATGAGGTACCCGATCAGGGTCAGCCGGGTCCGGCCCTGCACGATCTCCTGTACCGGAAGCTCCGGGTGGGCGTAGAGGTGAAACCCTTCACCCGCTGCATGGTGGTGCCAGCCGGTGAACTCCTCCAGTGGCCGGGGGGCCAGGATGAACTGCCGGATGAGGGTCAGACGGTCACGCTCTGCGGCTGTCACATCATCGGCGACCATGGACGGTTCATCATGGGGTTCCTGCCACGATCCTTATAACTTTCGTTTTTCTGCCGGGTGAAGAGGATGATCCCGGTCCGGGAACTGTCCGGTTCCTGATCATCGTCTGACGACTGGTGAGACCCTCCAGGGGGGGACATCGTTCCCGCAGCCGCGTGGGGGACCCCCGTGAGGATATCTCGCCATGTCAGGATTACCGAAGATCCTCTTATCCTCCCGGGGGGATGCCCACGCGGCGGGGACGGAGCCCCCAAGAGCGTCCCAGTAGTCCGCATCGTTAAATGTATGGCGTCATGAAACGCTCACCGGAACCAGCCGACGGGCCGTGGTAGGTGCCGGCGGAGGGATAATGAAAAAAACAGGGGGGATTAGAGGAAGAGGGGGGCGAAGACCACCGAGACGATGGCCATCAGCTTGATGAGGATGTTGAGCGCCGGCCCGGCCGTGTCCTTGAAGGGGTCGCCGACAGTGTCGCCGGTGACCGCTGCCTTGTGGGCAGCGGAGCCCTTGCCGCCCAGGTGCCCCTGCTCGATGAACTTCTTCGTATTGTCCCAGGCACCACCGGCGTTGGCCATGAAGATGGCCACGATGAAGTCGGTCGCGATGGACCCCACCAGGAATCCGGCGAGCGCCGCTATGCCCAGAAGCTTCCCGACGAGGAGCGGAGCGGCGATGGCCATGATTCCCGGGATCACCATCTGCCGGAGCGCGGCATTCGTGGAGATAGTGATGCAGGCCGCGTAGTCCGGCTCCGCCGTCCCCTCCATCAGGCCGGGGATCTCCTTGAACTGCCTTCGCACTTCCTGCACGATCTCGCCCGCCGCCTTCCCGACGGCGGTCATGGAGAACGAGCAGAAGACAAAGGGCAGCATGGCCCCGAGGAGTACGCCCACGAAAACCGTCGGGTCCAGGAGGTCCACCAGGGGCATCTTCACAGCCTGCGTGTAAGCCACGACCAGGCCGAGAGCTGTCAGTGCTGCGCCGCCGATAGCGAACCCCTTCCCGATAGCTGCCGTGGTGTTCCCCACCGAGTCCAGCGTGTCGGTGATGGCCCGGACTTCCTTCTCCTGGTGGGACATCTCGGCAATGCCCCCTGCGTTATCGGCCACGGGGCCGTAGGCGTCCACCGAGAGGGTGATCCCGAGCGTGGCGAGCATGCCCACGCCGGCGATGGCGATGCAGTACAGGGCGAGGCCTGCCGGGGCGAAGTAGACGGACACCAGGATGGCCGCCGCCACGATCAGCACCGGGAACGCGGTTGACTCCAGGCCCACGGCGAGACCGGTGATGATGTCAGTCGCTGCACCGGTCTCGGCCGCCTTCACGATCCGCAGGGTAGGTGGCCGCTCGTAGGAGGTGTAGTACTCGGTGATGAGCCCGATCAGGAAACCGGCCAGAAGGCCTGCCACCGTCGCGATGGTGACGCCGATATACGCAGAGCCCAGCATGTACTGGACCAGCAGGTAGGTGGCGATCACCGTCACAATCAGGGATGCAAAGGTCCCGGCATTGAACGCCTTGTGGATGGCGCTGGCCTCGTTCTTCGAAGACCGGACAAAGAACGAACCGATGACCGAGGCCACGATCCCCGCGGCCGCCACGGTCAGTGGGAGGAGCACCAGGTTCGTCACGGAGAGGCCTGTAGCCTGGGCGCCTATAATCCCGACAGCCCCCACCAGCATCGTGGCCACGATGGACCCCACGTAGGACTCGTACAGGTCCGCCCCCATACCGCAAATGTCACCGACATTATCGCCCACGAGGTCGGCAATGACCGCCGGGTTCCGGGGGTCATCCTCCGGGATGCCGGCCTCCACCTTGCCCACGAGGTCCGCACCCACGTCGGCAGCCTTCGTGAAGATCCCGCCCCCGACCCGGGCAAAGAGGGCGATGGACGACGCCCCCATGGAGAACCCGGAGACGATGTTGACCACCTCATACGTGCCCAGGGTGGTGAAGGTGCTGACCACGTAAAAAACGGCGGCAAGGCCGAAAAGCCCAAGGCCCACCACCGTGAGGCCCATGACCGTGCCGCTGGAGAACGAGACCCGGAAGGCCTCTGCCATTCCCCGGCGGGCGGCGTTGGTGGTCCGCACGTTCGCAGCGGTGGCGGCCGACATGCCGATGTAACCGGAGAGTGCCGAGAGGGTGGCGCCCACCACAAAGCATCCCGCGGTGAGCGGGTTGATACCAACCGCGAGCACGATCGCCATCACAAAGACGAAGATCGCGATCGCGGTGTACTGTCGTTTTATGTATACCATGGCGCCGAGGTGGATCGCCCCCGCGATCTTCTGCATCAGCTCGGTACCGGTTCCCTCCTTCTTCATCGACCAGAACGAGTAGGCCGCGAAGAGAAGGCCGATCAGGGCACACAGCGGTGCCAGGATGAAGAGATCCATAACTACAGACCAACCCCTGTTAACAATCCCACAGCTCCGGGGCAGTGGACCCTTATTAAGGGTGCGGAAATGAATCGCCGGAGATTCAGGATGCCTGCAGGAACTCCATGATCCGGGGTTCCAGTGTCCGCAGGTCCACGAGCACTGCCCGGGCCGGGGTGGGGTTGATGTTCATCTGCCGCTGGAAGGCGGTCTGGGACTGCCAGGTGCCGGCATTGATCCCGAGGACCCCCCGGTAGCGGGTGAGGCCGCAGGTGTGGATGTGGCCGGTGTGGAGGATTTCGGGCACCGGGCTGATCACCAGCCGGTCCTGGCGCTCCGCGGAGATGGGGGTCTTCTTCCCGTAGGTGGGGGCCAGGTGGCGGCGCTGCAGCATCTCCACCATCATCTGCTCCGGGTGAGCGTAGGAGGCCCCCGGGATCATGCCTATCATGTCGTCGATGGACCGCCCGTGGTACATGAGGACCCTCACGCCCTGGAGGGAGAGGAGGCAGGGGTTCTCCACCGGGAGCACGTTCTTCGGGTAGGCTTTCGTGAACTCGTCCGGGAGCGCCGGCTGGGGCTCGGCAGCCCGCACCACGTCGTGGTTCCCGGGGGAGAGGATGATCCGGATCTCAGGCGGCACTTCAGCGAGCAGCTGCCCCAGCCGCTCATATTGCCCGTAGATGTCCCGGATCGTGAGTTCCTCCTGCTGCCCGGGGTAGATCCCGATCCCGTCCACGAGATCCCCGCAGACCAGCAGGTAGGAGGCACCGGACTCGGGGAGCCACTCCGCGAAGCGTTTCCACTCCTCCTCCAGGAAGGTGTTGGACCCGACATGGATATCGGAGATGAAGACCGCCGAGCCCGGCCGGTCGCTGGGGAACGGGGCGTGGCTGACCGGCACATCGGGCCGGAGGAGCTGCTCGGCGAAAAAAAGCCTGCCGTCATCGGAGAGCTTCCCCCGCACCGCGATCACCTCGTCGGGCACCAGCCGCTCCGCGTCGGCAAAGACCGGCCGGTCCCGGTTGAAGAGGACCGTGATCTGGCCGGTGGGGTCCTCAAGCTCGACGATCCTGTTTCCTCTGCCGGTGGTCCGCACGTCCATGACCATCCCGATGGCGGAGGCCTCCTGCTGCCGGTACCGGGTGGTCTTCACCAGGGCCTCGATGGGGATAGCCGTGGTCCGGGTCCGGATGACCTCGGAGAGGCGCGTGTACCGGTCCCGGAAGTACTGGAAGAAGTCCTCGAACCGGTTCGTGGACCCCGCGGTCCCCTTTGCCCCGCTGATCACCTCCACCGAGGGATCGGCTGCGAACCGTGCCCCGTCCCTCTCCCGGTGGAGGTCCGGGAGATGGTGGGCAGAGACGACGAGGGTGTCCGGGGGAACCCCTGCAATGATCCGGTCGATGAGGGACGGGTCGTTCTTCTCCCGGAGGTAGGAGAGCACCTCGGGGTGCACCTGGAGACGGGTCGCAAGGAACCGCTCCACGATCTCCTGTTCCGAGAGCATCGATCCTCCGGTTCAACCTCCGGCCTCATCTGTGTTGCCATCGCCCTGCGGGGGTACCGGCGCCAGGCTCACTACCCTTATCTAGTCGGGGCACGAACCTCCCTCCGGCATTCCCATGGAGGAGACGGGTTTCCTTTCCCGCGCGCGGTCGGCGCTGCAGCGGTACCGTGAGAGCAGCCACTGGGCGGTGGCGCTCTCCCGTGAGATCCTCTGGCTGGTTGCGGTGGTGGGCGGGATCGCCCTCGGCCTGTACCTGGCCTGCGGGACCTGGCCGGCGGTCGTGGCCGTGGAGTCCGAGAGCATGCTCCCCCACATGCAGGTGGGGGATCTCGTGGTGGTGGTGGCCAAGGACCGGTTCGGGGAGGTTCGGACCCTCTCTGAAGGTGCCGCGACCGGTTACGAGAAGTTCGGCATGAACGGGGACGTCATTGTGTACCGGCCCAACGGGGCCGGAACCGTGCACCCCGTCATCCACCGGGCCATGCGGTACGAGGAGAACGTGACCTCCTTCCAGGGCCATGACTTTGCGAACCCCCATGGCGGGTACCTGACGAAAGGGGACCACAACCAGCTCTACGACCAGGGGACCTATTATCCCGGCATCGGCTACCTGGAGCCGGTGAGGGAAGAGTGGGTGGTGGGGAAGGCCCTCTTCTCCGTCCCGCTCCTTGGATACCCCACGCTGCACTACGTCGAGTTTGCGGCGGTGGTGATCGTCCTCATGATCCTCTACGAACTCTGGACCGGGAGAACTGAAAAAGCCGCCCCGCCCGCGGGGAAGAAACCGCGCCGGAAGAAAAGGTGACAGGGCATGGATCTCCGAAAGTTAGCGGACCGGGTC
Organism: Methanomicrobiales archaeon; assembly: GCA_028678665.1. GTDB lineage: Archaea > Halobacteriota > Methanomicrobia > Methanomicrobiales > JACTUA01 > JAJRCY01. Next base: position 9,466 of record JAJRDA010000048.1, read on the forward strand.
CTCTCCGGAAAACGGCTCACTGACGAGGAAGGCCTCTCCCTCCTCCGGGTGACCGGACGGGACATCTGGAGAGTGGCGGCCGCCGCCGACCGCGTGCGGGAGGCGAGGGTGGGGGATACCGTCACCTACGTCAGGAACCAGAACATCAACGTGACGAACCTCTGCGTGAATGCCTGCGGGTTCTGCGGGTTCTCCCGGAAGCCCGGTAACCCCGACGTGTTCTTCCATGACCGGGAAACCATTGTGGCAAAGGCCGCGGAGGCGAAGCAGCGGGGCGTCACCGAGATCTGCACCGTCTCGGGGCTCCACCCGGACTTTGACGTGGAGTCCTACGCCGACATCTACCGCTGGTTGGGGGAAGGGGCGCCGGGCGTCCACATCCATGCCTCCAATCCCATGGAAGTGGCCTATGCGGCACGGAAGAGCGGGATCACGACCCGGGAGGCCCTCCGGATCATGAAGGGGGCGGGCCTCTCCTCCCTCTGCGGTACCGCCGCCGAGATCCTGGTGGACGAGGTGCGGAAGGTGATCTGCCCCCAGAAGGTCAGTACCGCCGAATGGGTCCGGATCATCCGGGAGGCCCATGCCCTGGGGATCCCTTCCACGGCCACGATCATGTACGGCCACTGCGATTCGGAAGAGGACCGCATCCGGCACTTCTCGATCATCCGGGAGATCCAGGACGATACCGGTGGATTCACCGAGTTCGTGCCCCTCTCCTTCATCCACCGGGAGACGCCCCTGTTCCGGGCCGGGAAAGCGCGGGCAGGGGCCACCGGGCGGGAGGATCTCCTCCTCTTTGCCGTGGCACGCCTGTACCTGGACAATATCCCCCACCTCCAGTCCTCCTGGGTGAAGCTGGGGACCAAGCTCGCCCAGCTGGGGCTCCTTGCGGGAGCTGACGACCTGGGCGGCACCGTGTTCGAGGAGAGCATCTCCCGGGGTGCCGGCGCCCGGGACACGGATTACCTGGACCCGGCTGAAATGCAGCGCATGGCGGAGGACCTGGGCCGGACCCTCCGCCAGCGGACCACGCTGTACCGGCGAGTCTGAGGGCTTCAGTCTGAGGGCTTCACCAGGGTGACGATCTTATCGCCCACCTTTTTGGCTGCGGCAATGGCCCTCTTGTCCTCCAGCACCTCGCCTGCAAGGTAGCCCCGGCCGCAGACGCCGCCCACGTACGAGAACTCGTGGGAGGAGAAGAATCCCTCTATGGTCTGGAGCGCCCGCCGTCCGCCCTTGTCGGCACAGCAGGCCACGGCCACGGCCTTCCTCCCGGCCAGGCGGCGGTCATGGTACAGGGAGTAGGTCCGGTCAATGAAGTTCTTCAGGTGCCCGCAGACATCGTAGTAGTAGGTGGGCGACCCCAGGACCAGCACCTCGCAGGCCATGACCCGGTCGATCACGTCGTGCCAGTCATCGTTCATGATGATGCAGTGCCGCTCCCGCTTGCAGTTCTCGCACCCCAGGCAGGGCTTGATCACCTTGTCGGAGAGCGTGATGTACTCGGTCTCGATCCCCGCGGCCTTCACCCGGTCCAGGATGGTCTGCACGAGAAGGGCGGTGTTCCCCTCTTTCCGCATGGACCCCGAAATGCCCAGCACCAGCATACACTCCCCTTGTCGCCGGTGGATTAAAGGGTTGTGATCACCGGTGCAAGGCCCAGGGACCGGATGGCCTCTGCCACCTCGTTCCGGGGCTCTCCCCGCCGGAAGAAGAGGTGGGAAGGGCAGGTGCAGTCGCTGCAGCCAAAGCCCGGGACGAGAGGCGGCCCCAGGGTTTCCGCCAGACGGCACTCCAGGTCCTCACCCGTCGTGGCCAGGAGGACAGACCGGAGCCGGAATGACAGGGAGAGGAGCAGGTAATCGATGTGCCACCGGGGCGAACGGTCGCGGTTCCGGTGCAGCCGGTGGTGCCGTTCCACCCGTGCCAGGCCGCCGGGGCCGAGGGCAGATCCCACGTACAGGTGCCACCCGCGGCGGAACCGGAGGGTGCCCAGGGAACCCACCGCCACCTCAGCCGGCCCGTTCTCCAGCAGCAGGCAGTAGAT
>JAJRDA010000049.1 GCA_028678665.1 Methanomicrobiales archaeon
CTTGCAGGCGTCTGCGGGGGAATCGGGGTTGCCGCTGACGTGGACCCCTCCCTGGTACGGCTTGCCTGGGTGGTCCTCTCCCTGCTCTCGATGGGAGCCGGGATCCTCCTGTACCTGGCCGCCTGGCTGATCATCCCGGAGGAGCCGGAACCCGGAGCCTGGCAGGCATCCCCGGAAACACCCGCTGTCCCGGGGAACGAAAGCCCCCGCTGAGGAACCCGGGCGTCATTTTCGCGTCGGGTGGCACGGCAGACCAGATACCCGGGCCGCGGGCGCCGCATGCCCGGCCCCTGTCCAGTTTTATTATCCGGGACTTCCAACAGGGAAGGTGGTGAGTTCATTGGATCTCGTCACCCTGATTATTCTCGCCGTCATCGTCATCGTCATCATCGGCATCGTTCTGTGGTTCGTGGGGATCTACAACCAGTTCTTCACCTACAAGAACGCTGCCGAGGCGACGCTCGGTCAGATCCGGGTCGCCATGAAAAAGCGGCTCGACATGATCGAGCAGCTCCTCGGTGCCGTGAAGAGCTACGCCAAGTTCGAGAAGGAGACGCTCGAAAAGGTCACCCAGATGCGGGCCAGCGTGCTCAAGGGAACCCCGAGCGAACTGAACTCGATCGAGAGGGAGTCCCGTTCCCTGCTGGGGACGCTCATCGCGACTGCCGAGGCATACCCGGACCTGAAGACCTCGACCACCGTCATGAGCCTGATGGATTCCGTGAAGTCCCTGGAGGATGAGATCGGGCGCCAGCGCTACACGTACAACAACATCGCCCAGTCCTTCAACACGATGCTGGACACGATCCCGTCCAGTTTCGTGGGGCGCATCATCGGCCTCCTGAAGCTTGAGTACCTGCAGTTCGAGGAAGCGATCTCGAAACCCGTGAAGATCGAGTTCTAGCGGGGCGCTCCCGTGAGCGAGCAGAGGCAGATCACCACCCTGGTAGCGATTACCCTGGCCATCGGCATCCTTGCGGTACTGCTGGTATTCCTCCTCCCGCCACTGCTGGAGGGGAACCTGGTGGTGGACCGGTACGACGCGGTCCTCGCACCGGACGGCACCCTCACCGAGACCTATACCTATCACGTGAAGGCCGGAGGTATCTACCGGATGCTGTACCGCACCTGGGAGGTCCCCCTTTCCTTCGGGCTCCTGGATGAGCCCTCTGTTGAATTCGTCAGCATGGATCCGCCAGCAGGAGCCATCGGCTACGTGAAGGACCACACCGGCCAGATCTGGACCTCGGACCAGTCGCCGGTCTCATCGGTGCCCGGCGGCGGGTCGGCACTCGGGAACCTGCAGTACATGGCGCAGGAGAACGAGGCGGGAATTGCCAACCCGTCGTATTTCCCTGCCGGGACCTATACGGTACGGTACACTTTCCGGCTCCACCCGCCCATCGAATACGATCCCGAGAACAGCCACCTGAACCTGAGGCTGGCCGACGCCCACGTGCCCTATCGGTCTGTCACCCTCACGGTTCCCGCCGAGGGCGTGAAAGGCGTCTATCCCTACCCGCCGTTCCTGTCGGCGACCCGGGAGGGGGGCAGCTATGTCATCACCGGAAGGGCCGGAACTGACGAGGTGCTGGGATACGAGATCGTGGCGGCCCGATCTTACACGGACGGGTTCCGGGGGTTCCCGAAGGCAGTCACCGATGTGAAGGGGCCGACAGAGCAGGCCAGCCTGCTCTGGAGTATCCCGTACTATGCCGGGATACTGCTCCTGGGCCTGGGGCTGGTTCTGGCCGTTGGCATCCCCTTCCTCCTCTACCGGCTCTGGAAACGCCACGGGCAGGAACTGGATGCCGTGGTGCCCGAGTACCTCTCGTTCATTCCTGACCGGATGATCCCCCCCTGGGTGGTGAACCTGGTCTTCCATGGCGATGCCCTTGACTTTGATGCGAACGGTCTGTACGCCACGATCCTGGACCTGCACCACCGGAAGATACTCCAGATCAGGGAGACGGGGGAGGAGGCCCCTCAGGCACAGGGTGGCCTCCTCGCCGGGCTCGCGAACCTGGGGAAGGACCGTACGCCGGACCTGGAGATCCGTATCCTGAAAACAGAGGTGGAGGATCCCTACGAGCAGCGGGTGATCAACTTCCTCCGGAACACCGGCCACGGCGACGTGGTCCGCACAGGATACTTCCAGGCCCTGGCCAATGAGGCACAGACCGACCGGCTGAAGGAGGCCGAGGTCCTGAGGATGAAAGCCGCCCTGGACGGGCTCTCCACGCAGCCGGACAGATCCGTTGCCTCCCGGTTTGTCATCGACGGCCGGCCGAAGGTGGTCCCCCTGCTCCTGGGTGCCGCCATCGTCGCAGGCATTGCCATCCTGGTGCTGGTCTGGGGGCCCCAGGCCGCGGGGCTCCTCCTTTCGGCCGTGTTCCTGGGCATCGCCGCAGCGATCGAGTGCGCCGTTGCCTGGGCCTTCCCCTCCACCCTCTTCGGGAAGTGGAAGGGGAACTACTACCAGGAGAAGCTGCAGTGGGACGCCTTCACCCGGTTCCTCTCGGACCTGGCCCTGATGCGGAAGTATGCGCCCGCGGATCTGGCCATGTGGGGGGAGTGGCTGGTATACGGCACCGCGCTCGGGGTTGGCGATAAAGTGGTGGAGGCCATGAAGGACCTGAAGATCGAGATCCCCGACGTCCAGATCGCCCCCGCGCTCCACATGGGGTTCGTGCCGCTCGCCGCTTTCGTCCCTCCCTCCCGGGGCGGGGGCGGCGGCGGGTTCGGCGGCGGGGGTTTTGGCGGGGGCGGGGGATTCGGCGGCGGGGGCGCGGGGGGGAGGTAGTGCCCCCCCTGCCTTACCTTTCCTGCAGGCTTCCCCCTTCACCCGGATTCTGGCTCCGGGTTAACGAGATCCGGTCTGATCCCGGGAGCAGGGATCCCCCGGATACATCCGGGGGAGACCTGCGGGAGGAACGCCGAGAGATCTCCTGTTTTCCTTCCTTTCACAGGATTCCTGCACTCCTCCTGTTCCGGAAAAAATTAACCAGAATTCTTTGATTTTTCGGTGTTTTCTCACTGTAAATACATTAAAGAGGGGAAATAACGAAATTCCGTGCAGGGAAAAAAGTGCTCCCTGAGGGCAGGTTTATCCCTGCTTCGTGGACGGGGGATGCAATCCTGAAGGGAAAGGGCCGTACCATGAAACCAATACTCCTGCTGACGGTGCTCCTCCTGCTCCTGTCCCTCCTGTCCGGCGTTTCGGCGGCATCTGACGCGGCTGCGGAACTCCCGCGTGCCGGGGCGGTGACCACCGGACATGGCCCGGCCCTCGTCACCGGTTCCGGTGACGACTCCGTCCGGGTCTGGCTGGAGGGGACGCGCTACGCGCCGCGGATCCGTGCCGAGGGGGCACGGGCACCCCGCCTCCAGGCCGATCTGGACCGGATCATCGGGGAGGGGGGATACACCCCCGGCAGCGTCTCGATCCTCCGGGAGGGCCGGTACCTGCACCTGGCCTGGGAGGACAGGACCTACCGCACCTTCCGGACATTCACCACCCGTGTGGATCTGGACGGGATCGAACCACCCTCCGATCCCGTACAGGGAGGAGAAGAGGCCGGTCTGCTGGGGCTGTACCGGGGCCGTGTCGTTGTGAAGAGCACCGATCCCCTGACACGGCGGACGGTCATCTCGGAGAGGGGTGCTCCAGGACAGCCCTTTGTCCCTGACCCCTCCATCCCCCCCGCAGCGGTGACCCTGAGCCGTTCCGTGGATCTGGAGGAGGGGCTCCCGGCAGCAGGTGAGATCCCTGTCACCACGGGATCACTCCTCCAGGCCACGAATACCCGTCAATGGACCTACTTCTGCTACATGGACGGGGACAATAACCTGGACCCTTATGGCGACGATGACTTTGCCGAGTTCCTGGCCGCCGGGTCCACGGCCAGCGTGACGCTGATCGTGCTGAAGGATGACCGGGGCAGCGGCAACACCCATCTCTACGTCATCAACACCGGGGGAGGTTCAGCCACGGAGATCCCACTGAAGAATGTGAACCCTGCCTGGAGCACCGAAGTGGAAATGGGTGATCCCGCCACGCTCTCCACGGTGGCACAGTGGGTGATCGCCTCCTATCCGTCGGAGCACCTGGCCATCGACCTCTGGGACCACGGCAGCGGCCTGGGGGGACTCCTCTCGGACACGGCCACCTCCATGGACATGAAGGAGCTCCGCACCGCTCTCTCCGGGATCGCTTCTTTCCGGGGGAGGCCGGTGGATCTCCTGGCCTACGATGCCTGCTCCATGGGGCAGGTGGAGGTCTACTACCAGGTGAAGGCCTTTGCCGACGTGCAGGTCGGGTCCTCCGACCTGGTGCCGGCAGACGGGTTCCCGTACCACAAGCCCGGTGCCTCTGTCCTGGGGGACCTGGGGGCGAACCCCGAATGGACCCCCCGGGACCTGGGGGCGCGGATGGTGGAGCACTACCGGTCGGTCTATCCCTCCGGCGTCCTCTCGGCCACCGACATGGACCTGATGGACCGGGAGCTGGTACCCGCGGTCACCGCGCTGGCCCAGGCAATGAAGCACCGGGCCGGCATCGGCCACGGGAGCATCCTCCAGGCCGCGGAGGGGGCCGTGACCTTCCGCGGGAACCCTGATCTCGGGCATTTCACGGGTATCCTCGCGGCCAACCAGTCGGCCCTGGAGGAAATCCGGGATGCCTGCGCCGTGGCCCGGTCGGCGGTCTCCTCGGCAGTCTTTGCCGTTGCGCCGGGGAACAACACCGCGACCACCGGCCTCACCATCAGCATGTACCAGCTGTCAGGGTACCAGGACCTGCAGTTCTCCGTCGAGACCCCATGGAATGAGTTGCTGGATGCGCTTGCAGCAAAGAAGGATCGCCCCAACTCGCCGCCGACCGTGGCGCTGGCGTCCCCCGGCGACGGAGCCGCCTTTCTCTCCCCTGCACCGCTCCCTGTCAGCGGAAATGCAGGGGATCCCGACGGGATCCTGAGGGTTGAGGTGAAGCTGGACCGGGGGGACTGGGTACCGGCGGACGGCACCTCCTCATGGTCGGCCGCGCTGGACACGACCGGCCTCGCTCCCGGCACCCACCGTGTCTGGGCACGCTCCCTGGACAGCCGGGGCACCGACATGGGAGACAGGGATTACTCCCCGCCCCAGTACCGAACCATCGCCACTTCCTCGGTCCCGGCCCGGTACCATACCTGGAGCGACGTGGAGGCCGAACTCTCCGCACTGGAGATGGCACACCCGGATATCATCCGGCGCCACCAGATCGGGACCAGTATCGAGGGAAGGCCCCTCCGGGCGGTGGAGGTGACGGACCATCCCGGGACTGATGAGGGCGAACCCGCCATCCTGGTCCAGGCTCTCCAGCACGCGGATGAATCGATCGCGAAAGAAGTGGCCCTCAGCTACCTCGCATTCCTGGCAGAGCACTACGGGTCTGACCCCAGGGTGACCGGGATCGTGGACTCCGGCGAGATCTGGTTTATCCCTGTCGCGAACCCGGACGGCCTCGTGTACACCGAGAACAGTGACCCCGACTGGCGGAAGAACCGGCGCCCGAACGGCGACGGCACCTACGGTGTGGACCTGAACCGGAACTTTGAGGGGGCAATGAACGGCGATCCCACCGGGGCATGGTGCCAGGTGGGCGGGAGCCACGATACCAGGGACGAGACCTACTGCGGCCTGGCCCCCTCCTCTGAGCCCGAGTCCCGGGCCGTCCGGGACCTGGTGGTGGACCAGCAGTTCCGTGGGAGCCTGAACTACCACAGCGCCGGTGAATCCGTGGGATGGCCCTGGGGGTACACCACCTCCCTCTCCACACCTGACAACGAGAGCCTGGCCCGCCTGGGCTCCCGGATCGCGTCCCGCATCCCGAGGATCTCGGGCACCGGCACCTACACCGCCCTCCAGTCCTCCCGGTTCTATGCGGTTGCCGGGGAACACGAGGACTGGATCTACGGGTTCTCCCGCCTGGTGCAGAACCGCATCGTGTATCCCTACGTCATCGAGGTTGGCGAGACGCACGGGCCTCCCGCAGACCAGGTCCCGGCCATCGCTGCTGCCCACCTGGAGTCCCAGCTCTACTTCTCGGAGTGGATCCTGGCCGGGAACCTGGCCCCCGCCACCCCCGCGGCACCGATGGGGCCTTCCGGGAGAATGGCGGGGACCCCGGCGACCTTCACCATCCATGCCCAGGACCCTGATGGGGACCGGGTCCGTGTCCTGCTGGACTGGGGCGACGGGACCGTGGACTGGTCCGGCTTCACCGAATCCGGCGGATCCCTCTCCGCCGACCATGCGTGGGTGCTCCCGGGGGTCTATTCCGTGAAGGCCATGGCCTTTGACGTCTCGAATGCCTCCTCACCCTGGTCGGATGCCGCCACCATCACGGTCAGCGAGATCCCTGACAGCCGGCCCCCGGCCCGGCCGGCCATCCCTGCCGGACCATCGGCTACCCAGACCATCTTTTTGAACCGGTACACGGCATCGGCAACGGATCCGGACGGCGACCCGGTGGTGCTCCTGTGTGACTGGGGTGACGGGACGTGGACCGAGTCCGGGCCGGTCCCGTCAGGCACCGCCGTGCAGGCCTCCCATGCCTGGACCGGTCCCGGGACATTCACGGTCACGGTGCAGGCCACGGACAGCTACGGTATGGCATCCGACCCCTCCCCGCCCCTGGCGGTACGGGTCCTTCAGCCCGATGCCACGCTGACCATCTCTGACAGGACGAACACAAAGGTATCCATCGGGTCGGCCTACAACCGGCGGTGGACCGCCCAGGGCTTCTCCCCGAAGAAACCATGGATCACCGGTGCCTCTCTCCCGCTCCGGCGGCAGGGGATCCCCCCGGTACCGCTGACCGTGATGATCCGCACCGCGCCGGGCACGTCCGCCGGGAGCACCCTCTCCCTCGCGATGGTCTCCCCCTCGCAGGTGGAAACCGCGATGGGGTGGGTGAACGTGACCTTCGAGACCCCCGCCGATGCGACGGGACGGGCAACCGTGTACCTGGTGCTCTCGACCGGGTCCACCGCCAGCAGCTCTGCCTATTACCAGGGCTACCTGGACAGCACGCACCCCTACGCCCGTGGGATCTGGTACTCTGAATATGAGAAGGATGGTGACGCGGATTTCGACCTGGCGGCCCTCCTGACCTTTGCCGCATCCGCATCCTCCAACCACCCGCCCCCGGCACCGGCAGCCCCTGCCGGACCACCGGCATGCACCACCGGGATCCCCTGCCAGTACACGGTGATACTCCAGGATCCCGATGGCGATACGGTCCGGGCGACCTTTGACTGGGGTGACGGCTCGACGTGGGAGGCAGAGCCGGTACCGTCCGGTACCGCGATAAGCGGTTCCCATGCATGGACCTCCCCGGGCACCTACGCCGTCCGGGTGATGGCAACCGATGCATCCGGATCTGCCTCCGGCTGGTCATCGATCCTCACGGTCATGGTCAGCGATCCACCCGACGATAACCATCCCCCGGAAATTCCGTCGACACCGTCGGGCCCATCGTCGGGTACGACCGGAGAATCCCTGGCCTTCGCCAGCGATAGTACGGATCCCGATGGTGATGTCCTCACCTGCACCTTTGACTGGGGCGACGGTTCCACCTGGACCTCGGATCCGGTTTCCTCCGGCTCGGCAGTAACGGGAGTGCATGCCTGGCCGGTACCGGGAACCTTCGCGGTGCGGGTGATGGCGACAGACAACCGGTCCGCGTCTTCCGGCTGGTCGGAGACCCGCCCTGTCACCATCACCGGCACCGGCAACCGGCCCCCGGAGGTTCCCTCGTCACTCAGCGGGCCTGAGGATCTCACCATCGGCAGTGCAGGCGAGTACCGGGTGGTGGCCAGTGACCAGGACGGCGATACGGTGGCCTGCATCTTTGACTGGGGCGACGGGGCAGGGAACGAAACACCTTTCCAGGCAACGGGTTCGACTCATGCCGCGTCCCACGCGTGGGCAGATGCGGGCACCTTCCTGGTCCGGGCGAAGGCCCGGGACGCGGAGGGGGCAGAGTCAGAGTGGTCCGTACCCCTTTCCGTGGTGGTGAGCCAGCCGGCAGGTACCCTCGTCATCGCCTCCGATCCCAACACCCGGGTGTACCTGGGTTCCGCCTCCAGCCGCCGGTGGCATTCCCAGGGCTTCCGGGCCACGGGATCCCGGATCACCGGAGCCGCCCTGACCCTGGGCCGGGAAGGGTCCCCTGCGATACCCCTCCAGGTGATGATCCGCACCACCCCGAATCCGGCCACCGGGATCACCCGGGGCCAGGCTACCCTCACACCGGACCGGGTCGGGACCGGTCCAGCGGCGGTGGAGGTGACCTTTGATACGGCAGTGACCGTCAAGGAAGGCGGCCTCTACTACCTGGTGGTCTCCACCGGAACGGCGTACGAGGGGAGGAACCACTACTACGGATATGCCGATTACCACACGCCCTATACCGGCGGGATCTGGTACTACGAGCAGCAGCCGCAGGGGAACGCCAACCTGGACATGGTGGCCACCCTCCGGTTCGGGTAGGCCCCCCCAGCCCTGTTCTTCCAGGATTGTGGTCCTGAACGGATCACGGCAGGTTGCCGTCCCCCTGGCACTCCCGCTGCCGCTCCTCCGACATCTCCACCAGGGTATGGAAGATCTGCTGGACCGGGACCGGGTTCACCTTGGCCTCGACGGCGCGGTCGAGGGCCCGCGAGAGCACCCGTGACTCCTGGGTCTCATCGTGAATGGGGAGGCCCTGCTGGTACTTCAGGTGCGCGAGGCGGCCGGCCAGGTGCTGGCGCTGGGCAATGAGCCGGATGATGCGGGCATCGATCTCATCGATCTCCCGCCTTATGGACTCCACGGACATAGGAGAAGGTTCCGGATCCGGGGATGAAAAAACCTCTGCCGCACCCAAGGGGATAAGGGGGATCAGGTGCCATGCTTGCGTGAACATCCCATGCTGGAACGGATCCCCCCCCGGGAATGGCGCGACCTGGCCGTCGCCTGGTTTGCCATCTCATTGGCCTTCACCCTGCTCTATATCGGGTCCGGTATCTCCATTGGCGAATACTTCCTCCTCTTTGCCATCTCCGCAGTCACCGTGGGCATCGGGTTTGTCACCCACGAGATGGCCCACAAGTTCACGGCCATGAAGTATGGATTCTGGGCCGAGTTCCGGAAGGACAACGTGATGCTCCTCGTCGCGGTGGTGATGGCCGCCCTTGTACAGGTGGTCTTTGCGGCGCCCGGGGCAACCCTGATCTACGGGGCACCGACCCGGGAACAGAACGGCAGGATCTCGGCGGCCGGGCCGCTTGTGAACCTGCTCCTCTGCATCCCGTTCCTCCTCCTGACCCTGGCCACCGGGAGCATTCTCGGGCTCATCGGTACGTTTGGCTGGCGGGTGAACGCCATGCTGGCCGCCTTCAACATGCTCCCCGTGGGCGGGCTGGACGGGAGAAAGGTGCTGGCCTGGAATCTCCCCATCTTCGTTGCGCTGATAGCCGTCTCCTTTGTGCTCGTGGCCATCTCCCTTCAGCCGGGGATCGTGGGGTGGTGATCTCTCCAGGGTCCGGAGATGGGATCCCGATCTTTTTTTATTCCGAATGCCAATGGGGAAAATTGGAAATACCGACATTGGAGGGATATCCTCTCCGGGGGAGGGCGACGGGAGCGGGTAATAGCCCCCTCCCGACCCCACCCCCCGTGAGGATATGCCCCCACCTGGTTCCCCGGATTTTATCGATACGTGGGTACGGAAGTGGTCGCGCCCTGATCTCAGGATTCTCCTGAGGGAGCGGGATTGCGTTCCTTCGCCTTCCCGATGACATCCACCACCCGTTTCCCCTTGTCCCGCGCTTCCGCCAGGGCTGTGGGGTGTCCCCGGATGGATCCGTACCGGTCCATGTTGTTGGCGATCAGGTTGTCCCAGTATTCGAACCCGGTGATATCGAAAAAAGCGGTGATGATGGGGAAGGCCCCGTCAAAGACATAATCCCAGGACTGGCCGGCGGTGGAGATGAAAACGCCCTTGTGCCGCTTCAGGTGCTCCCGCGGATAATAGAGCGTCTTTGCGATATACTTCCGGGCCCAGAGGTACTGGCTCCGGTCGATGAGACCCTTCAGCTCGGCGGTGATACCCATCGTGTAGATGGGTGAGGCCAGTGCCAGGCAGTCGGCTTCCGCGATGCGGCCAAAGAGGGGGGTGAGCTCGTCCTGCACGATGCACCCGTCCTTCCGGTGGCAGGCATTGCACCCCTGGCAGGGAGTGAAGTCGAGATCCCTCAGGATCACCTTCTCCGTTGCCGCCCCGGCTCCCTGTGCCCCCTCCAGGAAGGCATCCAGCAGTGTTTCGGTATTGCCATGCCGGTGGGGGCTCCCCGATATTCCCAGCACCTTCACCATCATCCGCTTCCCGCCAGGGGGCCCCGCATCTCCCGGAGCCGTGCCACGGCCCGTTTCCCGGTGGCCCGCGCCTCCTCCCGCGCCGTGGGATGGGTCTCCACCTCGCCCGCCGCATCCACGCCCCGCACCAGCAGGTACTCGATGTCCCGGTCCTTCACCTCGATGACGTGGAAGAAGCACTTCGCCGACATGATGGCGCCGTCAAAGACGTAGTCCATCTTCTGGCCGGCGGCCGCGATGAAGATCCCCAGGCGCTTCCCCTTGCGCTCCGGCGGGACCACGGGGAGCTTCAGCACGTACTTCCGTGAGCGGAAGACCTGGGCCCGGTCCACGAGGGCCTTTCCCTGCGAGCAGATCCCCATGCAGTAGATGGGGGTGGCAAAGACGATACAGTCCGCCTCCACGATCCTGTCGTGCAGCATGTCCATGTCGTCCCGCTGGACGCACTTGTTCAGGGTCTCGCAGGCGTTGCAGCCCCGGCAGGGGTTCACCCGGATCTCGTTCAGGGCAAACTTCTCGACCACGACCCCCGGCTCCTCCCCCAGGGAAGCCAGCACCCAGTCCAGCAGGGTCTCGGAGTTCCCGTGCCTGCGGGGGCCGGTGGCAAAGGCCAGGACCTTGATCGGCATGGATCAGTGCTGGCGCTGCATGATACTAAAAGCTCGCGAACTGTTCTCCTGTACGATCCGGCCGAAAAAGGGTATGGGGATTCAGGATCTCCCGGTCCCTCAGATCTTCCTGGAGCAGAGGTACCCGTCCCCTGCACCCGTGCCTCCCGGAGAGCCCCTCACTTCATGATCTCTTCCATCGCGGCCTTGCCGTACACGTAGGCCGGCATGCCCGAGAGGAGGAACGTGACCCGCAGGGCTTCCTCGATCTCGCCCTTGGAGACCCCGAGCCTCTTTGCACCTCCGAGCTGCGCCCGCACCGCGTGCTGGTCCCGGAGGGCCGCGGCAATCGCGATGGCCAGGATCTTCTTGGTCTTGCGGGAGAGGAGCCCGTCATCCCAGACATGCTGGTCAAAGGCCAGCACCATGCCGTGCATGTC
>JAJRDA010000050.1 GCA_028678665.1 Methanomicrobiales archaeon
AGGGGAGGATTCTCCATCGGTCAAAGAGGTCGTGGGGAGGGACGGGAGCGGGGGGAGAAGCCGGATCTCACTCACTCCCCATTGCATGTGTCGCGTAATCCTGGGAACCATGGATTTCCGGCTCTGAAAAAAGGGAGAGATCAGAAGGAGATACCCAGCGGCCCCACAAAGTGTTCCGCCTTGCAGACCACCGTGATGGTATCCGAGCCGGCAAAGAGCAGCCCGGCCAGCTTCCGGTTGCGGTCAACCGGTGAACCGCTGTCACCCGGATGGGACATGGGCGTGGTGAGTATCTGGTCGGTGAAGAGTGCGGTCTTCCCCGGTGCATACTGGACCTGGACGCTGGCCGAGCTGGAGAGCACGACGCCGTACGAGACCCCGCTCGTCCGCCCGCTCATCCGTACCAGGCTCCAGGGGCGCACGGCGGTGGTGCCGCTCACCGTGTAGAACCCGTTGTTCCGCATGTTCAGGGCCTGCCCGGGCAGGTAACCGATGTTGTCATCCAGAAGGGCAATGGCGGCATCGGCCTGATTTATACCATTGAAATCGATGGGGATGTACGCTGCCAGGGCGCCGATGCGGCCACCGGCCGACGACCCGCCATCGCACCCGCCCGGCTGCCAGGCCTCAGTATTCTCAGGAACAGTATTGGCATCCCTGTCCATGGCAAGGACGTGCGTATTGCTGAGGGCATAGGCTTTTCCCCCAGGACCCATCACAATGAGGCCGAGGGTTCCGCAGCCGGTGGACATCTCCTTATTCCCCAGGCTGATCCCCCCGAACAGCGGCCGGTTGGCACCGGTGCGGGAATACACCGCCTTCCCGTGCGATCCCACCGCCTCGGGTACTGCCGCGGCCATATCCAGCGCCCTGATCGTTCCGGTGACGATGACCCGGGTCCGGATCCCGTCCACCTCCTCGGGGACCTTCCGGGTGTGCTCTGCCCGTTCCACCAGCACCACGATCTCGTTGGTAACAGGATCATCATAGATCCCGGTGACTCCTTCGGTTTCCAGGATTTTCTTCTCGTGTTTCTCCCTCACCTGCTTCAGGACGGCAGCCCCACTGGCCGGGCCCGCTGCCAGGAAGAGGAGGAGGATCGCGAGGAGGACAAGAACCACCTTCAATTCACTCACCCCGCGGGACTCTTACCGTCCTGGGGAATAAACCTTGGGGTGCACAAGGGGGAAATTACCTATATTCTCCTTCCACGGCCCGCAGTAACCGCACAATCAGGTTGGCTGCCTGTGCCTGCTGATCGGCCGCTGTGATGGTGGCTGTCCCGTCTCCGGGTTGGGGACCGTAACTGCCAAATTGGGCATGGTTGCCTCCCTCTCTCACCTGAAGGAGGTTCCCGGCTAGAGCAGTGCCAGGGTGGCCCCGATGATGGAAACGTGGGGAATGCAGGAAAAAGAGTTGAAGGATTTCTCATCGAACACAAACCCGATGAGCATGGGGAGGTTTCCGTCCGAGTAGACAAAGACCGGGTTGAACCAGTGCTTCTCGCAATACTCCCTGGCGGTTTCGGTCATGAGATTCCGGAAGCAGGCGCTCGTCCTGTCCACCTCGACTATGGTCTTCCCGTCGATGGAGATCTCCCGCCCCGCGTAGAAGATTACGCTTCCGGGGCTCTCGGGGATCTCGAAGATCTGCTTTTTGCTCATTGGCCTTACTTATTTTATCTTATGCGATATATAAATGTAATCACATCCGTGACATGGGATAACAGGGCGCATGGAGGAGGAGGATTCAGCGTGGAACCTCCGGCGACACGGTTCCTCTGCCGGGTGAGAATTCCCTGATTCTCCAGGCTGCTTTCCCTACCAAGAGTCAGGGGTTTAAGCCGCTGCAGGTGAGGCGCGGTGCGTAGCGGGGGAGTGGACCACCGAAACAAATCCCCCCTCCGCGGCCATCGTGCCATACTCTTCTTACCCCCCGCGGCGGGTCTCGCGCCATCCGTGTCAGTCGGGCCCTGTTCACGCCATGTCCAGTACAGATAAAAGCTCATCATCCCGAACGGGCAATTTTTCCTCCTGTATGAGTATCTTCGATGAGGCGTATAGCGGGGTCCCAAACTGGGAGATTGGGCGACCACAGCGGGAGTTCGTGACACTCGAGGAGACGGGGGAGATCCGCGGCGACGTCCTCGACGTCGGGTGCGGGACCGGGGAGAATGCCCTCTTTCTCGCTGAGCGCGGTCACAAAGTCTGGGGAGTGGATTCTGTGCCGCGGGCGATCGAGCTCGCCCGGGAAAAGGCGCGGGAGCGCGATCTTCCCGTCACGTTCCTGGTGCAGGATGCCCTCGATATGGAGAACCTCAGCCGGACCTTCGATACCATCATCGACTCCGGCCTGTTCCACGCCCTCTCCGACCCCGATCGCCTGCGCTTCGTCCGGAGTCTCGCCGCTGTCTTGTGGCCGGGAGGGACCTCCCTCATGCTCGCCCTCAGTGAGCTCGAACCCGGCGAAAACGGGCCCCGCCGGGTCACGCAGCAGGAGATCCGGGCGGCGTTCGAAGACGGATGGCGGATCAACTGGATCCGAGCCGCGGTCTTCGAGGGGCGGTGGCAACCGGCCGGGTACCGGGCCTGGCTGTCGTCGATCACCCGTGTTTGACGGGGAGGCTCTGGGACTACCTGGGCATTAAAAATCTGAACTAGTTCGAGTAATTAAATAAGTGTAAAAATATACATAATGATATATTAAAAATCAGTCATGACCCGGAACTGGTCGATCTCTTCCTTCGAGAGTTCCTCCAGGAACTCTTCGGCGGCGTGCCGGACATCCCTGCTGGCGGTGATGGCCCGGCCCACGACGATGATGTCGGCGCCCGCCTTGAGTGCGGTCTTCACGACGGGAACGCGGATGCCGCCCGCGGTTGCCACCAGGAGCTTGCCGCCTGCCGCCTTCTTCAGCGCCGCGATATCGCCCCAGCCGTGCTCCCCTGCCTCGGCATCGATCGCCCGGTGGAGCTCCACGATGTCGGGCTTCACCCCCAGCGATTTGACCACCTTCACCGGGTCGGGGACGTTCAGCATATCCACCACCGAGTAGATGCTCGTCTTCTTCGCTTCAGTGATGGCCTTTTCCAGGGTCTGCACCGGGGCAAGGCCGGAGATCACTACGGCATCGGCGGAGGCGTCGGCGGCCATCCGTGCCTCCAGGTTGCCGGTGTCCAGGATCTTCATGTCAGCGATGATGAAGGCAGAGGGGCGCACCTTCCGGATCTCGGAGATGACGGAGAGGCCGAACTTCTTGATGAGCGGCGTTCCGGCCTCGATCGTCAGGTGGTCGTTGTCGGGGAGCGCGGTGAGCACCTGGGCTACCCGGTCCATGTCCACGAGATCGATGGCCACCTGCAGGTAGGGCGGGTCCCACAGACGCTGGACCTTGAAACCCATGATGGCATGGGCCTGCCGGTCCTTCTCGTAGATGAGGGTCTGGGTATCCGGGAAGTTGTCGAGCGCACGCCGGATGGCCAGCTTGGTGGCGCCGTAGTTGAACCGGTAGATCTTGTTGTAGTCCCGGGCGTCGGGATGGAGGAAGGCCGAGGCCAGGATCACCACCTTCTCCACGTCCACCCCCTTGAAGACCCCCTCCTCCAGGGTATCCGCCACCGCCTTCGACACCGCGGCCTGCACGGGCCCGAACATCTGGTTCACCTGCTTCACGCCTTTCAGCGTCACCTTGGGGATGACGAGAGTCGCGGGTTTCGCGAGCAGGTTGGGACGGATCACGGCGAGGAGCGGGGTGTGCCCGGCCGAGAGCTGGGAGAGCGCGTTCGCAAACGCAGCCCCCACCGGCCCTTCCTTGTCGCCGATGATGAGGTCCACATGCGCCACCTCCGGGCCATCGCCGACGAGTGCTTCACCGATACAGTACATCTCCGATACTCCCTTTGCTGTATCGTGTGATCGGCAACTATAAAAATGGAAGGAGTCTGCAGGCGAAGACACCGGAGACCGGAGCGCGAGGGCCGGGTCACAGCCCACAGGCTCCTGTCCCGGTCCCTTGCGGTGTCAGTGACGTTAAGGGAACATACTGTACTCTTCCCGCATGTTATGGTGTATAAAGAATAGCAAAAATCAGTGTTCTCATGAAATCCTGATTCCCCATGAGATATTTTTCAATTCCGGGTTGCTTTCACTCTCCATTTACCAATCATGCGCGAAACAACCCCAAAAGCGATCTTTTATATAGCACCCGTGAAAATACTCATCCGAAAAGGAGGATGCGAGATGAAGTCAGAGGATTATCAGAAGATCATCACCAACGCCATCGCCAAGGAAGTGGAAGCCTATACCTTCTACCGCAGCGTTTCCGACAAGGTCAAGGATCCCGCCATGAAGAGGATGTTCAATGAGCTGGCGGGAGAGGAGACCAAGCACCGGGAGTTCCTGCAGGGGCTGCTCACCCGCGGCCCGAAGACCCTGAAGTTCGACGAGGCAAAGGACTACAAGGTGGGGGACTCGATCAAGACCCCGGAGCTGACCCCGAACCTGAAGCCCGTGGACGGCCTCGTCGTGGCCATCAAGCGCGAGCTGGAAGCGATGCAGCTCTACACCGGCCTTGCCCAGGTGAGCAAGGATGCCGAGCAGAAGAAGATGTTCACCGAGCTCGCCACCATGGAGCGCGGCCACAAGGCACGGCTTGAGGACATCTATACCAACATGGCCTTCCCCGAGGCCTGGTAACGGGGATCACCCCCTTTTTTCCCCTATTCGATTGCCGGATACTGTTGTTCCTTCTCCCCGGCTCTCTCGAAATTCGGACAGCCCGGTAAACAGGGGACCCTCCTGTTGCCAGAGCGGGGAGAAGACTTTCATGGGTTTTCCCGTTTCCATGTAGCACGCGCTCGGGGGCTGCCGCCCCCTGCCGCGCCCCCTGGCTGGTTCGGGACAGTTTTCCATAAGTGATCGGCGATACTACACGCACTGCGGGGACGCTCTCGGGGACCGCGAGGTCCCCCCCAGGAGCGTCTCACCGGTATCAAGCGTCACAGTACACTGGTGGGGAAAAGCAGCATCATGCGAGGAAAAGCAACCGAGAACATATCCTCATGAAATGTGGGGCTGGTGAGATTTGAACTCACGATCGACGGGTCTCTCCGATTGTGCGTCAGTGCTCCAACGGATCATCACCCTTCAGGAGACCCATTGTTCATCACCCGCACAGAAGACCGCTGGAGCCCGTCGCCATGCCGGACTAGGCCACAGCCCCGCTGGGGTTCTGTACACCGGTGGAAGGCCTGAAATTTAACGGTTGTGATGGGGAATCCCGGCCGGAAGGGCGGGGGAATCCCGGCCGGAAGTATGTGCAGGGGCACTAGGACCGGGACCGTTCCACCAGATCTCTTGCGGCTTTCGCGGCCCCTTCCAGGACTTCCTGCTCCCCCGGCACCACCCGTTCGTGCATCAGTACCCTGCCATTGCAGATGACGGTCTGCACGCAGCCCCCCGTGCTGGCATAGACCAGGTTGGAGGCGGCATGGTGGAGGGGGGTCATATCCGCGGAGTGCGTGGAGACGAGGATCAGGTCGGCCGGGGCGCCTGTTTCGATCCGGCCCGGCCCGATCCCCAGCGCCCCGGCGCCGGCCTCCGTGGCCATGGCGAGGGCCTCCGGCGCGGGGAGGACCGTCTGCTGGTTCCAGAAGAACTTCTGCAGCAGTGCCGCGTCCTTCATGGCCCGGAACATGTCCAGGCTGTTGTTGGAGGCGCACCCGTCGGTGCCCAGGGTTACCAGGGCGCCGGCCTCCCGCAGCCAGTGGTAGGGCATCGCCCTTCCCACGGCCAGCTTCATGTTACTGGTGGGATTGTGGGAGGCGGCAGTCCCCCGTGCGGCCAGGAGGTCACACTCCCCACGCTCCAGCCAGCAGCAGTGGGCAGCCACGGTCCTCGGGGTCAGGCATCCGCACCGGTCCAGGAGTGCGGCGGGCCGGACGCCGTGGGCAGCCATACAATCCCGGACCTCCTGCTCGGTTTCGGAGAGGTGTACGTGGATCCCGATCCCCTCCTGCCGGGCATACCCGGCGCACCAGCAGAGTCCCTCTTCGGAGACGGTGTACACGGCATGGGGCCCCACGGCCGCCCGGATCCGGGAATTCCGGAGACCGGCCACGTGGCTGACCAGCGCCTCGGTGGCCCGGTATTCCTTCTCCCGCTTCCCGGGATCCCCCATGTCCAGGAAGCCGTAGGAGAGCGTGGCCCGGATCCCGGCCTCGGCGACGGCCCGGGCCGCGTCCTCCATGTGGAAGTACATGTCGTTGAAGGCCGTGGTGCCGCTCCGGATCATCTCCAGGCACGCGAGGCGGGTGCCCCGGTACACGTCCTCTCCGGTCAGGCGGGCTTCGAGCGGCCAGATCTTCTCGGTGAGCCACTGCGGGAGCGGCATGTCGTCTGCATAGCCCCGGAGGAGCGTCATGGCGGCGTGGGTGTGGGTGTTCACGAGGCCAGGGAGGACCAGGCAGCGTCGGGCGTCGATGGTGACGGCTGCGTCCCGCCCGTACCGCACCGCACCGGCCGTGCCCACGTACTCGATGAGGCCGCTCTCCCCGATGAAGAGGTCCCGGGTCTCCTCGCCAAGGGTTGCCGAGAGGATCAGGATCCCGCCCTCCGCCCGGAAGATCTCTTCCGGGTCCGCTTCCCCGGTCATGCCATCGCCTCCACGATCCTCCGGACCATCTCTCCCCTCTCCTCGCGGTGCTCCCGTGCCGCAACCAGGAGGCGCTCATAGGTGAGCATCTCTACTCCCAGGCCGTTGGCATAGTTGTCGACGGTGCAGATGGCCGCGAAGCGGAGATCCAGCTCCCGTGCCAGCGTGGCCTCGCTGGCGAGCGTCATCCCCACGACATCGGCGATGCGTGCCAGGGCCTTCACCTCGGCCACGGTCTCGATCCGGGGCCCGCGGGTCTGCACGTACACGCCCCGGCGAATGGATCCGGGCACAAGCCGGGCCAGCTCCCGCTGCAGATCGGGGTCGATCTCCGGCCGGATATGGACGATGGCATGATCATGGATGGAGGGGATATCCCCCCAGCTCAGGTAATCGTGCGGGATCACCACCGATCCCGGCGGGATCTCCTTCTTCAGGGATCCCGAGGATCCGATTGCCACCACCCGGTCAGCTCCCCGGATGGCGAGCGCCGCCATCTGGGCGCGGAAGTTGATCCGGTGGGGCGGGAGGCCCTTCTGGTGGCGCATGAGCATGAGAAATTCCCCGCAGAGGACCTCCGCCACGCCGAAGGGGGTTTCCACGCGTTCCCTCTCCAGCGGGGGAAGGTCGGCGAACATGAGGCTGGTGCCACCGATGAGCGCCAGCATCAGGATCCCCCTCCCGGGCAGGATCCATTCCTGGCCACCGCTGGTCTGATCCCTGGCCTGCATTCCCGGCTCGAGGCAGGGACGCACAGGGCAGGGAGGGACGAACTGCCACCGCACTCCATGGGTACCGGATCAGACGGCAGGGGATAAAAGGGAGAGGGTGCCCCGGGTGGACCCGTCCCGGGATCAGGGATTGCGGGGGATCCCTGCACCGGGGAAGCTACCGGCCGGGTCAATCACGATACCCCGGATGCCGGCGATCTTTCCCCCCTTCATGAGCGGCGCCGAGAACGCGAGGATGGGGATACGGACGCCGTCCTTGCGCAGTGCCATATACTCCTCCCGGGTCCGTTTCCCTCCCGTGAGGACGTGATCCATGTTCCTCCTGGCCCGTTCCCGGTCCTCCGGCGCGATCATGGAGAGGAGGTGGATACCGGCCCGGGCATCGTCCATGGTGTACCCGAACATCTGGAGCGCCTCCTGGTTTCCGAAGGTGAATTCTCCCCGCTCGTTGCACTCAAAGACCGGTGCCGGAAGGAGATTTGCCAGGTCCCGGAACCGGGTCTCGCTGGCCTTCAGTTCTTCGTCCATCCTGCGGTGCTCGGTGATGTCGCTCCCGACCGAAAGGATGCCGGTGCAGTGCCCACCGGCATCCAGGATTGCCCGGTGGGTCCAGCGGACCCAGACCTGGCGCCCGTCGCCCGTGGTATGGGAGGTCTCCATGCCGGGCGATACGGATCCCCCGCTGCAGAGGCTCCGGATCAGATCCTCCAGGTCCCCTTCACCCCCGGATCCCGTCCGGAAGATCAGGACCCCGGCAGCCTTCCCGAGCGCACGGTCCTTCGGGATGCCGAAAAACTGCTCTGCGTACTCGTTGAAGAAGGTGATTCGCCCGTTCCGGTCCAGCTTCAGGATGATGGCATGGGCCAGCTCCACCAGTTCCCGGTACTGTGCTTCCCGGGCTTCCAGCGCCAGGTGGGCCCTGTGCTCTTCGGTGATATCAAAGACCACGATGGCGTACCCCGGATCACCGTCGTCAAAAACCAGGGGGATGACATTTACGCCCAGGAAGCGTGCCCCCGTCCCGGCACCAAACCGGATATGCTCGTGGTAATGAGGGTCAGTCGCGTGCTCCCTCAGCCGGGAGGTGAAGTTATGCAGGAGCTCCTGCGTATCCGGATCCGGGAGAGGCAGGTGCTCCAGGTGCTTTCCCGTGACCTCCTCGGAAGGGAGGTTCAGGAAGGAGAGGAACGGGTCATTGATCTGCACCACCCGCAGGTCCCGGTCCAGCACCAGGATCATCTCCCGGGAACAGCTCATCATGTTGGCGAGCGGCACCCGCCGGGCCAGGGAGAAGACCTTGGCCTTGCCATAGGCCCGCATCACCACCTGTCCCGAGAGACGGAGATTGTCCAGGTACCGGCCCACCGAGTGCATGTTCTTCCCGAGCTCCCGGGATATCTCGGTGATGGACATGCCCTGGGGGTTCCCTTTCAGCAGCTCCTTGATCTGCACCAGCTCTTCCGGCTGCTCCATTGCTCACATGTATCAGCTTTTCATATAAAAACATTTACCTTGTTTGTAACATTTGGTTGAATCACATATTTGTTTTACATGAAGAATATATTTATATATTATACCCTCCCCAGTGTACCAGAACGAATGACGAGGACGAGTCATCCGATGAGGGAGAACCGACGTATGGTTTCGAAGATTGCACCCGTATCCCGCATTCCTGCGCTCATCTGCGTTGTCGTGCTGGGTGCGCTGCTGGCAACACCGGTCACCGCCGGGGAGAAGTACCTGTACGGGAGCCCTGAGCTGGGGGTCACCATCTCGGGCACGAATGAATTTTCGCCGGGAGACGACGTGTCCCTGGCCGTGAAGATCCAGAACACCGGTACCTATGAGGTGAAACTGGTCCAGTCCACCATCCTCACCACGGGGGATAACCCGACCACGGCCAAGCTGCTGCGGGTATCCCTCCTGCCGGGGTCTGCACCCGTCACGGTGAAGACGGACACCCAGATGGTGGGGGATCTGACCGGTGGATCCACCGCCACGGCCACGTTCACGGTTACCATTGGCCGGGGGGCCGCCGCAGGTACCTATGAGGTACCCGTGCGGATGCAGTACACCTATCTCGAGAACGCAGAGCAGTTCAGCAGCGATACGGTCCGGTATTTCTATACCGAGAAGGAGGAGACCATCCCGCTCACCATCCGGATCAAACCTGATGTCGAGCTGCGGGTGATGGAGTCCACGCCCGAGCACCTGAACGTGGGAACCGAGGGATACCTGACGCTTCTCGTGCGGAATAACGGCACAGAACATGCCCGCAATGCGATCATGAAGCTGTCCCAGAATGACGCAAGCCCGCTGGTACCCACCGATTCCAGTGTCTTCATCGGCGATTATCCTCCGGGGGCGGAGGCCAGCGTGCGGTTCAAGGTTTCTGTTTCCAGCAATGCCGAGGCCGAGTCCTATCCGCTGGATCTCTCACTGGAGTACCTGGACGCGGATGGCAGTTCGGCCACGTCCGACACGGTCACGGTGGGGGTCCCTGTCGGGGGTAAGATCGAATTTACCGTCGTCTCGGAGCCCGCGAAGGTGAACCCGGGGCAGAAGGTCGTGATCCCCGTGGAGATTCAGAACACCGGGGCCGTGACCGCCTACAACGCGCAGGCCCGCCTCTCGGCGGTGGATCCCTTCACCTCCAATGACGACACTGCGTACCTCGGAGACCTGGCCCCCGGGGAGACCGCCATTGCCCGGTTCGAGGTCACGGTGGACAGCGGCGCCACCGCCAAGTCCTACGGGCTTGACTCCGAGGTCCGCTACCGGGACGCCCTGGACAACACCCAGATCTCCGATACCATGAAGGTGGATATCGACGTGGTTTCCCGGGACGGCCTCGTGGGCCTCCTCACCAACCCCATCGTCCTCTCCATCATCCTCGCCCTCGTGATAGGGGCCGGCTACTACCTGCTGAAGATCCGAAAGAAGGAGGAGTAATACAACCATTCGGCCGCGGGTCCCGTTACCCGCAGGCCTCATCCTGCCCGAGGGTTTCCCTCATCTCCCACCCTCCATGAGACCCGCGATACCGAGGTGAACCTGATGCGCTCTCCCTTCGAGTCCCTGGCAGATCTCGTGAACCGGCGGCCGATGCTGGTTGCCGGATTCATCGTTGCCCTGCTCCTCCTGATGCTGTATGGTGCCAGCATGTCCAGCATGGAGACCGGTACCTCCACCTACCTGGACACGGACTCGGAAAGGGGGATGCTCCTGGACCAGTACACCGACACCTTCCAGTCAGACAGCGTGATGGTCCTCATCGAGGCCGACGATGTCCTTGACCCGGAAGTACTGGCATATTCCTCCCGGCTGATGGCCGAGTTCAGCACCCTCGATTCCGTCACCGCCACCGCGTCGGTGGCAGACATGCTTGCCGCGGCGAACGGGGGGGAGGTACCCGATTCCACGGGGGAGCTGGCGCAGGCCAGGGACAGGCTGGACGCGGAGATCCTGGCCCGTTTTGTTCCTTCACCCTC
Source organism: Methanomicrobiales archaeon (assembly GCA_028678665.1). GTDB lineage: Archaea > Halobacteriota > Methanomicrobia > Methanomicrobiales > JACTUA01 > JAJRCY01. Next base: position 10,874 of record JAJRDA010000050.1, read on the forward strand.
CATGGCGATCGGCGCCGTGACCCTGTCTCCTGGCCTCTCCAGCGATTCGGAGAGCGATCTCATGGACAACATGGATGCCCGGATCCGGCTCTCGGACAAACCGGCCGGTGTCACGGTCACGGTCACGGGCAATGCCGCCTTCCAGCAGCAGATGATGGACGAGATGGGCACCTCCATGTCCACCCTGCTCCTCGCCGCCATGGTCCTCATGGTGGTGGCGGTGGGCATCTTCTTCGGGGACGTGCGGTACCGCCTGCTGTCGGTGGTCATCGTGGCAGCGGGGGTCCTTTCCACCTTTGGCGTCATGGGCCTGCTCGGGATGAAGATCTCCATGGTGGTCATCGGCGCGTTCCCGGTCCTCATCGGGATCGGGATCGACTACGCGATCCAGTTCCACTCCCGGTTTGAGGAGGAGGCCCGCCGGGTCCCGCTTCCCGAGGCCGTGAAGATCACGGTGACCCGGGCCGGACCCGCGGTGGCCACCGCCATGATTGCCACCTCCATGGGGTTCATTGCCCTCTGGATCTCCCCGGTG
>JAJRDA010000051.1 GCA_028678665.1 Methanomicrobiales archaeon
ACCGGTGGTGTACCGGGCCGGTGTCGCGCTCTTTCTCTTCTTCGCCGTGCTCTGGGGGCTGTCGCGCCTCTCACCGAAGATCTACCTGCAGCGCCTCGCCCTGATCCTGCCCCTCTGGGGTGCCATTATCGTCTTCCAGATCTTTCTGAAAAATCCGTACTACACGGAGTTCCACCCTATCTTCACGGTTCTTCCCGGGATCTCCATCTATGCCGAGTCCGTGGAGTTCGCCCTGATCCTGCTCGTGAAGTTCGTGGTCTCGGTCTCGTTCATCATCCTCCTCTCCTCCACCACCCGGATGCAGGACCTGCTGGAAGGGGCTTCCCGCATGGGCCTTCCCCCGGAGTTCTCCCTCACGCTGGGGATGATGATCCGGTACCTGTTCGTCTTCGGCTACATGTACCGGAAGATCCAGCACTCGCTGGCCACCCGCTGTTTCGATCCCTATAACCACCGTATCCCCTACCGCTACCGGCTCCGCCAGATAGGCTACACCATCGGGACCTTCTTTGTCCGCTCCTACGAGCAGGGCGAGCGGACCTACACGGCAATGCTCTGCCGGGGCTACGGCCGCCACTCCCACGTCTTCGTGGCGAAAAAGCCCCTGGCCCGGAGAGACTGGGCGTTCCTGGCGGTGGGGATTGCCGTCCCCCTGGCGGCGGCCGTCGTGTATGCCCTGCCGCGTTGACCCGCGGTCCCTGAACCGATCCTCTCGTGCGATCACCGAATCAGGAGGGATCCACACTCCTCAAGGGGAGATACCGGCCGGTCTTCCCATTCTCAGCGGGAGGGGGCGGGCCCCCTCCCGGTCCCACCCCCATGGGGATAGCTGGGCCGTGATTTTCAGCGGGAACCGATGTGGAGGACCATTCTCACCGGGGGGGGCCACGCGGCGGGGGGGGCCGAGAGACCCCCCCTGTAGTGTCTTACCACACGGAATCGTCGCACTGGCGATTCCCCGACATTCTCATAGCCTTTGAAATCGCTCTCTTCGTTCACGACAGGCCGGCCGGAGGGGGGTTCGTAACCTCTATCCCTCCGCCCGGCAAGGATCTCCCCATGCCATCCAAGTTCGGGAAGGGATTCGTGGTGAACCTGATGCTCCTTGCCAAGCACTTCGGCCAGCCACCGGCGCAGGCCTGGCCCGGGGCGGCGGACCACCTGGAAGAGATGACGCTCCCCGGGCAGTTCAAAGGCACCGAGGTGGAGAAGATCCTGGAAGCCCTGCGCAAGCAGGTGTACTGGCACCAGGCCGGTTCCATGGACAGGGAGGATGCCGCCGAGGTGCTCCGGACCATGAACCGGCTCGCGGTGGCTGTGGACCGTGCGCTCGGTGTTGCAGATCCCGATACGGGCCAGTACGACTGACCCCTATCGGGGCTGTACGACGTGCCCACCGACGTTCCGGGCTCCACGAGGTATATAAGCTCTCACGCCGATAAGTACTGAAATGGGAACAGAGACCCGGACGAGAGGCTTTTTTTCCCAGATTTACCCGGAGACCATCAATGCCTGAGACCTACGATGCTTCCACGATCACGGTACTGGAAGGGCTGGAACCGGTCCGGAAACGGCCGGCCATGTACATCGGCTCCACCGACACCCGGGGCCTCCACCACCTGGTCTACGAGGTGGTGGACAACTCGGTGGACGAGGCCCTCGGCGGCTTCTGCTCCCTGATCATGGTCACAATCCACAGGGACGGTTCCTGCACGGTGGAGGACAACGGCCGGGGGATCCCGGTGGACGTGATGCCTGACCAGGGCAAGTCCGCCCTGGAGGTGGTGATGACGATCCTCCACGCCGGCGGCAAGTTCGACAAGGCCACCTACCAGGTCTCGGGTGGCCTGCACGGAGTGGGGGTGCACGTGGTGAATGCCCTTTCCACCCGGCTCTCGGCCCAGGTGTACCGCAACGGGAACCGGTACACGATGGAGTTCGAGAAGGGGCAGATGACGAAGGGGCTCCAGCGCCAGAAGGAGACACTCCAGGACCTGCGGGCCCGGTACCAGCGCCGGTACGGGGCGGAAGCCCTGGCGTTCGATACGGGTCTGCCGGACCCTGCGGCCTTCCTGCTGGACGCTCCCCTCTCCCTCACCGGGACGGTGATCACCTTCACCCCCGATCCCACCATCTTCGAGACGGTTATCTTCGATTACGAGGTGCTCTCCCACCGGCTGCGGGAGCTCGCGTACCTGAACAGCGGGGTCGCCTTCCGGATCCATGACGAACGCAGCGGCGACGGCGAGACGTTCTGCTTCCAGGGAGGTATCTCGGAGTACGTCTCCCACCTGGTGGGCGAGGCCGGGCGGCTCCACGACGAGGTCATCTGCCTGAAGGGGAAGGATACGGAGCAGGGGGTGGAGGCAGAGATCGCGCTCCTGTACACGAAGGGGTTCTCCGAGACGGTCTTCACCTACGTGAACAGCGTGAACACCCGGGAAGGTGGCACCCACCTTGAAGGGTTCCGTTCAGCCATCACCCGTGCCATCAACACCGCGGCGAAACGGGCAAACCTCTTCAAGAACAGCGACACCGCCCTCAAGGGTGACGACGTGCGGGAAGGGCTCATCGCGGTGATCAGCCTGAAGCTGGCCCACCCCCAGTTCGAGGGCCAGACAAAGATGCGTCTGGGCAACTCCGCGGTCCGGGGTGTTGTCGATTCGCTCGTCTACAGCAGCCTCACCGAGTACTTTGACGAGCATCCGAAAGTCATTGCCGCGGTCGTCGAGAAGGGCCTCCTGGCCGCCCGGGCCCGGGAGGCCGCCCGCAGCGCCCGCGACCTGGCCCGGCGGAAGTCGTCCCTGGAGTCGGCGGGCCTGCCCGGGAAGCTGGCAGACTGCTCCGAGCGGGAGCCCGAGAAGTCGGAGCTCTTCATCGTCGAAGGGGACAGCGCCGGGGGTTCGGCCAAGCAGGGCCGGGACCGGAAGTTCCAGGCAATCCTCCCCCTCCGGGGCAAGATCCTGAACGTGGAGAAGGCGACGGAGGAGAAGATGCTGAAGAACGCCGAGATCCAGACGCTCATCTCGGCCATCGGCACCTGCATCAAGGAGGAGTTCGACCCCGAGAAATGCCGCTACCACAAGATCGTGCTGATGACGGATGCCGACGTGGACGGTGCCCACATCCGGACGCTCCTCCTCACGTTCTTCTTCAACGAGATGCGGGAGCTGATCCACCTGGGCTACGTCCATATCGCCCAGCCGCCCCTGTTCCGGATCGCGAAGGGCAAACAGGAGCGCTACGCCTACCGGGAAGAGGAGATGAAGAAGGCGATCACCGCTTTCGGAGAGAAGGGGACCACGATCCAGCGGTACAAGGGTCTTGGCGAGATGAACGCCACCCAGCTCTGGTCCACGACGATGGATCCCGCAACGCGAATGCTGAAGCAGGTGACCATCGATGACGCTGCCTACGCCGCCGAGATCTTCAACAAGCTGATGGGGGAGGACGTGGGCGCCCGGCGGGACTTCATCCGCCGCCACGCAAAGGAGGTGACGAACCTTGATATCTGAGCGCCGGTTTCCGGTGAAGATCGAGGACGAGATGCGGATCTCGTACATCGATTACGCGATGTCGGTCATCATCGGCCGCGCCATCCCCGATGTCAGGGACGGGCTCAAGCCCGTCCACCGGCGCACGCTCTTTGCCATGTGGGAGATGGGTAACACCAGCGACAAGCCCTACAAGAAGTCGGCCCGCGTGGTGGGGGACGTGATGGGCAAGTTCCACCCCCACGGGGATGCGGCCATCTACGACACGATCGTGAAGATGGCCCAGGACTTCGCCTATCGCGCCCCGCTTGTGGACGGCCAGGGAAACTTCGGGTCCATCGACGGCGATGCTGCCGCGGCCATGCGGTACACCGAGGTCCGGCTCACGAAGGTCGCCGAGGAGCTCCTCCAGGACCTGGAGAAAGAGACGGTTCCCTTTGGCCCCAACTTCGACGAGTCCCTGAAGGAGCCGCTCGTGCTCCCGGCAAAGATCCCGAACCTGCTCGTCAACGGGTCCAGCGGTATTGCCGTCGGCATGGCCACCAACATGCTGCCCCACAACCTGCGGGAGGCCTGCCGGGCGGTCACCGCCTACCTGGACAACCCGGGGATCACCGTCGATGAGCTGATGAAGATCCTGCCTGCGCCCGACTTCCCCACCGGGGGCGTGATCATGGGGACCGGAGGGATCCGGGAAGCGTACGCCACAGGCCGCGGGAAATGCGTGGTCCGGGGCGTGGCCGAGATTGTCGACGAGGAGAAGAACCCGGCCATCATCATCAGCGAGGTTCCCTTCCAGGTGAACAAGGCACGGCTCGTCGAGCAGATCGCGGAGCTCGTCAAAGAGAAGCGGATCGATGGTATCTCCGACATACGGGACGAGTCCGACAAGGACGGGATCCGGGTGGTCATCGAGCTCCGGAGGAACTCCATGCCTGCCGTCGTCCTGAACCAGCTCTACAAGCACACGACGCTGGAATCCAGCTACGGTATCATCCACTACGCCATTGTCGATGCGCAGCCACGGATCCTCCCGCTCCCCGACCTGCTCCAGCAGTTCGTGCTGCACCGGATGACGGTGGTCCGGAAGCGGACCCAGTTTGACCTGAGGAAGGCCGAAGAACGGGTGCACATCCTGAAAGGCCTCCTCCTGGCCCTGGCCAGCATCGATGCCGTCATCGCCACCATCCGGGCAGCCGATTCGGCGGAGAAGGCAAAGGAGGACCTGACCGTACGGTTCACCCTCTCCCCGGTCCAGGCCGATGCCATCCTGAAGATGCAGCTGCGGACGCTCGCTGCTCTCGAGCGGAAGAAGATCCAGGACGAGCATGATGAGGTCGGAAAGGAGATCCTCCGGCTCAAGGAGATCCTCTCGGACGATGTCCACATCCAGGCCGAGATCCGGAAAGAGATGCAGGAGGTGGTGCAGAAGTACGGGAACAACCGCCGGACCCGGATCAGTCACGAGGTCCTGGACCTCACGAAGGAGGACCTGATCGAGGACCGGCCCATGCTCGTCTCCCTCACAGGTGAAAATTACATAAAGCGCATGGCCCTGGAGACGTACCGGAAGCAGCACCGGGGCGGGAGGGGAATCATGGGGATGGCGACGAAGGAGGAGGATTTTGTAGAGGACGCCTTTGTCGCGAACATGCTGGACTACCTCCTCTGCTTCACGAACACGGGCAGGGTCTACTGGCTGAAGGTGTATGACATCCCCGAGGCCGCCCGGACGGCGAAGGGCAAGCCCATCGTGAACCTGCTGAACCTCCAGAACGAGAGGGTAACGAACGTGATCCCGGTCCGGGAGTTCCGGGAGGACCACTTCGTGATCTTCGGGACCAAGAGGGGCCTTGTCCCCAAGATCCCCCTTGCCGAGTTCTCACACCCCCGGCCTTCGGGGCTGAGCGCGTTCGCGCTGCGGGAGGGGGACGAGCTGGTGGACGTGAAGATGACCGACGGGGACCGGGAGCTGATCCTGACCACCCGGAAAGGCCGTTCCCTCCGGTTCCACGAGAAGTCCATCCCGATGCGTCACCGGAACGCCCTGGGGGTCATCGGGATCCGGATGCGGCCTAACGATACGCTCCAGTCCCTCACCGTTCTCGAGCATGACCACCTCCTCACCATCACCGACTCGGGCTACGGGAAGCGGACGGAGTTCGACGAGTTCCGGGGCCACGGGCGTGGCACGATGGGGGTCATCAACATCCGGATGGAGTACGAGAGCGGTGTCGTGGCCGCCCGCTCGGTCTCGCCCGGCGACGAGGTCATCGTGATGTCCTCGTCAGGAAACGTGATGAGGACCCGGGTGGACGAGGTCTCCATCCAGAAGCGGAACACCCGGGGCGTCCGGATCATGAACCTGGAAGAAGGGGACAAGATCGTGGGCGTGGCAGTGATCCGGGCCGAAACGGAAGAGAACGGCGCCTGATCCCTGGTTCTCCCCCTCATTTTTCACGGGAACTCACCTCGCGCCAATCCTGTGTGCACCGGTGCGCGGGGGAAATGGGAAGAACCGGATATCCTTCTGGGGGAGTGCGACGGGAGGGGGTCTCCCCCCTCCCGATCCCACCCCCGTGAGGATGGGACCTCCATTCGGGATTCGACTGATTCCTCTGTTCTGACAATACCCTCCGGGTCATGGTACCAGGAATATCCATTCATCCTGTCGGGTAAACGGGACCAAAAAAAGGAGGTGGTGGGGGAACTCCGCCGCTACCCTGACCCGCCGGTGAACCAGACCTTCACCAGCATGTCGGAGACCGAGTTTGGATACAGGGTGGTTCCCCGGTAGTGGATCCCGTCCGCGTACGGATTACCGGAGTTCAGGGGGACGTAATAGTAGTTCTTCAGGTCATAGGTCCCGGTGTCCAGCACGACATACACCGTGCTGCCCGTGGTGAGGATACCCGCTTTGCCGACAGGCACTTCCACCCAGGACGGGCTGGACGAGCTGGTGGAGGTGACCATGGCGGGGGTGATGGTGGCCGTGGCTAGGTCAGCCCCGTTCAGGGTTGTCCTGATGCGGACCGTGATATTCTTGGTAGGCGTTCCCTTGCGGGCCAGCCCGATGGCGATCCGGCTGATCCCGGAGTCTGCCGCTTTCAGGGACTGGGCCTGCTTCACGTAGGTGCTGCTGTATCCCAGGTAGGTGGAGGTGGTGGTGGTCTCCGTGGTCGTGACCAGCTGCTCGGGCGCCGGTGTGGGCGTGGGTGTCGGTTCGGGTGTGGGGGTGGGCTCCGGAGTAGGAGTCGGAGTCGGTGTAGGCGTGGGGGTGGGAGTCGGAGTGGGGGTTGGTGTGGGAGTGGGGGTGGGGGTGGGGGTTGGGGTTGGTGGGGGAATGGTGATCCCGTCAGTGAACCAGACCTTCATCAGCAGATCGGAGCCTGGAGCAAGGGCCAGAAGGGTGTTCTTGTACAGGTAGCCATCCTTGAAGGGATTGTTGCCGTTCAGGGGCGCCAGGTAACAGTTCCGGGAGCTGGCGGTGGCCACGGAGAGGACCACGTAACACGTTTCCCCCTTCGTCAGCTGGCCCCTCAGGTCCAGGGGCACCTCGACCCACGTGGGCGCCTTGGTGTCCGTGGAGGTGACCTGGGAAGGCACGATGGTGGCACGGGAGAGATCGGTGCCCTTCAGGGTTGAGCGCACCGAGAGGGTGATATCCATGGCGGGTGTGCCCTTCCGGGCCAGCGCCACCGCGATCCGGGAGATACCTGTGTCGGCTGCCTTGAACGACTGGGCCTGCTTGAGATAGGTACTCGAGTATCCCAGGTACGTGTAGGTGGTGGTGGTCTCCGTGGTCGTTACCAGCTGCTCGGGCACCGGTGTGGGGACAGGCGTGGGGGTGGGTGTCGGTGTGGGAGTCGGCGTAGGTGTAGGCGTGGGTGTCGGCGTCGGGGTTGGCTCCGGATCCGGGTCTCCATCTCCGTTGGGGTCGGGTGTCGGGGTGGGGATTGGTGTCGGGGTGGGCGTGGGTGTCGGCGTGGGATCGGGCGCTGCGTCCATCGTATACAGGTAGATGGCATAGACATTGTGGTCCCCGTCACGGTTGTCCATCCACACGATCCGGTTGCCCGAGATATCGGCGCTTGACTGGCTGTACGGGTCGTTCGTGATCCGGGTCTCGGTTGCCGAGGTGATGTTGTAGAGGTAGATGTCGGCGTTGCCGTTGCGGTTATCGGTCCAGACAATCCGATCCCCGTCGATTTCAGGGGTGTAGGCCCCGTACGCATGGGACGTGATGCGGGTCTCCTGGCGGGAGATCAGGTCAGAGAGGTAGATGTCCCAGTGACCGTTCCGGTTATCCTGGTACACGACAAAGTTGCCGTCAATGCGGGGGCGAAGCTGCGAGGAAGAGCCGGTGACCAGGGGCGCCACCTGCCCTGCGAGGATATCATAGAGGAAGATGTCGGCGGTGCCGTTCTGGTAATCCTCCATCACCACATAATTCCCATCAATGGCCGGCCTGGACTGGTCTTCTGTATCCGTGGTGATCCGGGTTTCAGTCGCTGTGACGAGATTGTAGAGGTAGATGTCCCACTGGCTGTCCGGCCACCGGTTCCGGTCATCCACCCAGACCACCCGGTCCCCCGAGATGTCGGGGTAATACTGGAAATCCCAGTCATCGTTGTTGAGACGGGTCACAGCCCTGCTGGGGATATGCAGGAGGTAGGTATCATAATTGTGACTCTGGGTGGTCTCGTTGTACCTGTCCCCTTCCCACACGGCATAATCCCCGTCGATTCTCGGATAATTCTGAAGAGTCCCTCCGTTGAAGAGCGTGGAGGTACTGGCAGCGATATCGTAGAGCACGATGTCGTAATCGGTGTTCTTCTCCACCCACACGATCCAGTTCCCGGAGACCTTTGGATCATCCTGGGAGCCGGATCCATACGAGATCCGGGTTTCGGTCCCTGCTGCGGCGGCAGCGGCAGGAAGGACAGCGCAGAGGAGGAGTGCCCCGCACCAGAAGAGCAGAACTGACTGGTAGGAGAGGGAGACGTGGGAGGGACGGTGGGAGTTCATCACGATTTCCTGCATTGAGGCATTGCGGTGAGGATAGTATATGATTCGTTAAAAGGAGTATAAAAAATTGATGGATTGTCATTTCCGCCAAGAATTCACCATGTTTAGTTACTTTTCCTGATAATTGACTGTCCCGGTCCCGCCGGGAAAAAAGCCGAAGGCTCGCGCTCTTTTCCAGGGAGGGATGCGATTCCCTCTGCGATTCCCGCCGACACTGTTCTGCAGATGGTTAATAGGACCTCATGAACTTCCGTCGATCCGGCATCAGCTTGACAGAATCCTCTGGCCAGGAAGATCCTCTTACGGCAGGCCGGTGAACCGGCCCCTGGCGCGGCTTCCACGGGAACCATCCGAAATCCTTACGTATCCCTCCTGCTCCATGATTCCGTGTATGGTCTGCCAGTGCCGCAGGGAGGAGCCGGTTTCATGTACCGCACCGTGATCTCTGTCACCACGAAGGGGGAGGGGGACATCGTCAACCTGACTCCCGAGGTACAGCGGTGCGTGAGGGAGAGCACGGTGAAGGACGGTTCGGTCCACCTCTTCCTGACCGGTTCCACGGCGGCACTCACCACCATCGAGTACGAGCCGGGGGTGCTATCGGACCTGAAACGGGCCCTCTCCGTCATCGCACCGGAGGGCATCCCCTACGCCCACGACAGCCGCTGGGGGGACGGCAACGGCCGTTCCCACGTGAAGGCGGCCATCGTGGGGCCTTCCCTCCTGATCCCCCTGGAGAAGGGGGAACTGGGTACCGGTACCTGGCAGCAGGTGGTGCTCCTCGAGCTGGACGTGCGCCCGAGCCGGCACCGGACCGTCACCTGCACGGTGACGGAGGGGTGACGAAGCCGAAGAGGGGGGCATATCGGTCATTCATTTTTTTCGTTATTAACCCAGACATTCTCGGAAATTCACCGCTCCCGCCGCGATTCATCCAGAAGTTTTCCGGATTTATGAGGAGACAGTAAGCGGGATATCGTGCGTACTGGTGAGACGCTCCAGGGGGGGACTGCCGTCCCCCCCCGCCGCGTGGGCGCCCCCCTTTCGGTTGCTGCGGTGATCTTCGGTGTACACTTTCGTGGCGGCCTATCCTCACAGGGGAGGGGACCGGGAGGGGGTCTCCCCCTCCCGCACCCTGCCGGTACATCCGGGAGCCACGCCCTGAACCGACCAATATCCCGGAATGAAGACCGGCGTGAGAAGCGCCGCCAGGGATGCCGGTTCAGAATGGATGAAAAAAGCTCGCCTGCGGGCGTCAGTCCAGGGGCACTGTTTCCAGCTGCGATACCAGCTCCCAGATACGGGTCCGCGCATGGACGGGCATGTTGGGGTCGTTGGAGATCTCGTCGATCATGGAGATGGCGGTGGCAGCCCGGAGGCCGATGGATTTGGAGTTGTCCTGCAGAACACCGCGGGTCTGGTCGGCGACGCGCCTGATGTTGCGGGGAATCGTCCCGTCCTCCATGATCTGCTGGAGCATCTGGATGCAGGTGGTGATGGTATCGTCCGGCTTGCCCATGGGATTACCCCTCTCATTATTCATGTCATCCGGTGATATATATGTTGAGAGGATCAGACCGGGGGTGCGGTCCACGGCGGAAGGAGTGGAGAAGAGCGCGGATACGATCATGGCAGAGTACCTGCTGAAAGGGGGGAAGATGCTGGCCCGGGCCTGCAGTGAATGCGGCTCCCCCCTCTTCGAGGTGAAGGGCGAGACCCTCTGCGTGGTCTGCCGGGAGCAGAAGGCGACGCTGAAAGGGGCTCCGGTACAGGGAGCTGCCGATGTACCGGCCCCGGTGGCAACCGCCGTGGTGACCGTTCCCGCCGTGGGACCGGATTCCTGCGAGGAGGAGCTGGCAGCAACGGTCGTGGCTCTCTGCCGGCGCGCCCGGGAGGAGCGGAACGCCGAGCGGTGCCTGGCCTTCACCGAGGGCGCCAAGCGCTGCGCCGAGGCCCTCGCCGTCCTCCGTCACCGTTAGGCTGAATCGTTCCGTGAGCGTCAGGGTGGACCTTCGGTTACCGGTAGGGATACTCCTTCCCTCATCGGTAGGGCGCCCGCAGGATCTCGGTGATCGCCCTCGCCGTCTTTTCGCCGATCCCCTTCACCTCGCGGAGCGCCGCCTCGTCAGCCGAGAGGACGGCAGCGAGGGAGCCGAACCGGGAGAGGAGCAGTCGGGCGCTCCTGGGACCCACGGATGGGAACGAGGCCAGGATGTACTCCTGCTGCTCCTTTGCCGAGCGGTAGGACTTGTGGGGGTGCAGCTTCCGATCGCCCGGCTCCCCGTCCTCGCGCCGGGCCAGGGTCAGGATCATCTCCGCCGTGTCCTCTTCGTCCCGGGTGAAGAAGACGGAGACACCCAGGTCCACGGCGATGGCGGCCAGCGCCCCCCGGATGGCGTTGGGGTTCACGTCCCGCACGGTGTACAGGTCCGGCCCCTCGACGATCAGCACCGGCCGCGGCGCGGACGATGCCAGCGCCCGGAGCTGCCCGAAGAGGTCCCGCTCGACGAGCGTGTCCATGAAGTCCCGGGAGGTCTTGCGCTCCACGAGCACCCGGTC
>JAJRDA010000052.1 GCA_028678665.1 Methanomicrobiales archaeon
GGTGACGGGGCCCGTCACCTGGCACTTCAGGAACCGGGCAGCCGGGAACCTGCGCCCCATCATCTCGTGGAACCCGGAGGCATATGCCGGGGAAGGCCCGTACCGGGCCGCATTCTTCTCCAGGTAGTCCCGGTAGATCTGTTCCATCGCTTCCGACAGGTCCTGGTCCCGGTCGACCAGGAGCTTCCCTTCGGCGATGACACGGCCGGGCAGCGGTTCCGAGTCCATGATCACGATCTGCTCCTGCAGGCCCCGGTTCGGCAGGGTGGGGACAAAGGGAAATTCCGGGAAGATCCGGAGCACCGTGTCGCAGGCGGCCACGGGATCCCGGTGGGGGAGGGCGCCCACGCCGGTCGCGAGAGTGCCCGGAGGCGTGATCCAGGCGGCCACGGGTCAGCCCCTCCGGATCCGGCACGCGTCCAGGAGCCTCTCCACGTCTGGGAAGAGGGACAGGTCCGTGTGGGGCAGGAAAGTGGCCCGTGTGTACTCGTCCATGAAGGAGGCCTCGGCGTTCAGCTCGATGTACGCGATCTTCCGGGCAATGTCGTCCACGATCCTCCGCTTCTTCCGGTCCATGAGCGCGATGTTGGCCCCCTCCACGGCACCATTGCCGATGTTCCGGATGCGTGTGATGGGCACCTCGGGGATGAGGCCGATGATGATGGCATGCTCCTTGTTGAGGTAGTTGCCAAAGGCCCCGGAGAAGAAGATCGAGGTGATCTCATCCCTCCGGATCCCGGCGGCGCCCATCAGGGTGAAGCAGGCAGCGAGGATAGAGGCCTTGGACATGATCAGGCTTTTCACATCGTTCTCGGTGATCACGATGTCCTTCCCGATGGCCGTCTCTTTTGCCCACGCCACCACGAACTCGGGGAAGTGGGCCCCCTGGCGGATCCGGGGGGACCGGATGGAAGTGTTGATCCTCCCGGTGCGGTCGATGACGCAGGCCCGGAGGAGATCCGCGATCAGGTCGATGAGGCCGGAACCGCAGATCCCCCGGGGCTTCACCCGGTTGATGGTCTCGTACGCCGGGTCAAGGGTCTCCAGGTCCAGGGAGATCTTCTCGATGGCGCCGGGGTTGGCCCTCATGCCGAAGAGCACCTCACCCCCCTCCAGGGCAGGCCCTGCCGCGCCCGCGCAGGAGAACATCCACTCCCGGTTACCCAGCACCACCTCGAAGTTGGTGCCGATATCGATGAGGAGTGACACTTCCTCGCGCTCGGCCATCCCGGCTGCCAGGATATCGGCCACCACGTCTCCCCCGATGAAGTCCGAGACCGCGGGAAAGACGAAGAGGCCGGCATTGGCGTTCACCCCGATACCGAGGCGATGGGCGGAGGCGGTGAGGTAGCGCCGCACCACCGGGACATAGGGCTCCTCGATCATGTAGGCCGGGTCGATCCCCATCAGGATGTGGGTCATCACCGTGTTCCCCGAGATCACCACCTCGTAGATCTCTTCCCGGTCGATCCCTGCCGTGTTGGCCGCGGCGGTGAGCGCAGTATTGATGCTCTCGGCTGCCAGCTGCTGGAGCCGGTCCAGCCCGCCCTTCCGGGCATAGTTCACCCGGGAGAGGATGTCCTCGCCGCAGCTGATCTGCCGGTTGTAGTTTGAGGTGACGGCCAGCACCTTCCCGTCCACCAGGGACCGGAGGTACACCACCACCGTGGTCGTGCCCAGGTCCACTGCCGCCCCGTAGAGAAACGCGGCGGTGTCCCCCTTTTCCACGTTGATGAGCCGGTAGCCGCCCGGGACCAGCGCGACCGTCGCCGTCACCTTCCAGCCGGAGTCCCGCAGCACCGCCGGGATCGACCGGAGGACCTCCAGGGGGGCATAGATCTTCTCGGCGACGGGTCCGCCCTTCTTCTGGATCCCCCAGAGGAGCCGGGTCAGGTCAGGGGAGGGGTCCTCCAGGGTGGGGGGCTGGAGATCTAGTGCATACTTCCAGACGGAGGGGTGGAGATCGGTCGCGATCCCCAGCGACTCCACGAGAATTTTCTGCTCCTGGATAAGCGTGGACTCCGGGATGAGGACCTGCACATCCCCCTCCACCATTGTCTGGCAGGCCAGGCAGGCACCGTTCTCCCGCTCTTCGGGAGTGAAGTACTTTCCGTACTTCTCCCGGTCAAAGTCCGCGAGCCCCGATTTCAGGTATACCACGCATTTCCCGCACTTTCCCTGCCCGCCGCAGACCACGTTCATCTGGATCCCGGCCTTCTGGGCCGCCGCGAGGATGGTGGTTCCCGGGTCAACGGCGATCTTGCGGTAGGCGGGGAGGAAGGTCACGGACGGCATGGACGGCTCCGGGGCTCCCGGAAAGATCGGGGCTCACCCTTCATGAGGGAGGGTGGGCCATCCTGCCATAAGTGGTTTCCCGTTTCCCCCTGCAGGAGTGGAGATGCCATGCCTCAACCAGGGGAGGTCTTCTTCCAGGACTGCTCCAGGAACTCCGGTACCTCGGCCGCATCCCGGGGCCCCACCAGCACCTTCCACCCGGTAGCCTCCTCCACCCTCCCTGAGAGGGGGGCTGCGTAGCCGGGCAGGACCAGGGTCCGGTGACCGGTCTCGGCCTCCACGCTGAACCGCTGGAGGGAGTCCCGGATCATGGTCTCGTTCAGCTTACCGGAGGCTACCGCCGTGAGAACCGAGAAGCCTTCCGTGTCCACGAGAAGGAGGAAGCAGGAGATCCGGGAAGCCTCCAGGTACCCGAGGAGCGTGAAGTAGGTGAGGGAGAAGTTCACGGTGAGGAGCAGGGGGTCGCCCCGGGCAGGATTGCCCACCCGGTAGATCCCGGGGGTCATCTGGATAGGTTTCTGGGGATCGGTGTAGATGTTCTGCCGGAGGGTGAGGGTGGCGAGGAGGGATGCGGGGCTCCCGGGGGTGGTGACCATCACCCCGGCGTACTTCAGGATGCCCAGGGAAAGGGTGGCCTGCTCCCGGCCGGGGACGGTGGCGTCCAGGTACACCGGGTACCCGAGCTCCGGCGCGGAGCGGGCCAGGGCCCGTCGCCGGATCAGGGTCGAGGTCTGGAGGAACTCCCCCAGGGTCTCCGGCGCCGGGTCCAGCACCAGGTCCGGGACCCCAGCCGCCGCGCACTTCCCGGCCAGGTCCCGGAGCGCGTCAATCCCCCGTGCCCGCACGGCCAGCGGCGCCCCGTACCGTTTCGCGAGGGTGCACATGGCCCCGAGGTTCTCTGCCGTGGCGGCATGGATCAGGGGCCGGTAGTTGCCGCATTCAGCGAGGGCAGCCTCCATGGAGGTCGGCGATCCCGCGATCAGCACCTCGGGAAACTCCGCCGTCTCCTCCACCACCCGGACCGCCTTCCCGAAGGCCTCCGCTGAACCGGAGTCGTTCCGGATGGCGATACCGTTCACCCGGAGGAGCTCCCCGATGCGGGGGAAGACCTCGTCCTTCACCCGGGATGCCACCCCCCGGATCTCCTCTGCGGTCTCGCGGTCCGAGACCTGGAACAGGATCCCGGGAGGGTGGACAAAGGATTTGTCGTGCCGGAAGAGGACAATCTCCTCCCCGACCGCGAAGGACCGCTCGCCCACGCCTATCTTCACCCGCCGGATGGGCGGCTGCGTGGCCCCTTTCAGGAGCTGCCTGGTCGCCTCGTCCAGGTACGGGCAGGTCCCGGCATCGGCCTTCCCCGAGGCCAGCTTCATGGCAAAGGTCAGGCAGGTGGGAAAGCCGCACTCCTTGCAGTTCTTCTTGGGCAGGATCTTGTAGATGTCCAGCGCCTTCAGGGCCATGATCTCCCGTCACCCCCCTCCCTGCGCCGGAGTTCCTTTCAGGCCTGCCGAGAGCGCGGAACATGCATCCCGCACTCTCTTCACCGACAGCGGGTGCCGGACGCAGACGATATCAGCACCTGCCACCGCGGCCGGGAAGGCGGCGTGGAACTCCCAGGAGAGGGCCCGCTCCTGCCGCTCGGCGGGTGCCGCATCCCGCACCTCTCTCACGGTCAGGGAATCCGGCGCGGCAGAGAGAACAGGCATGGCGAGATCTGCATCCCCCTTCAGGGCCGCGAACCGGATCCGCTCCATCACCGAGTAGGAGTACTCGAACCCGTAGCCCAGGGCCCCGGTGTAGGGATCGATGACGATCCGGTCCGCGGGAACGCCGATCTCACGCAGCAGGATGTTCAGCTGCTTCGCCAGGTTGATATCGATGGGCGACTGGGCGATCACCGCGTGGCCGTAGGCAAGCGCGGCGGCAGCGATGGAGCGGTAGCGGTCCGCCTCCGCCGTGCCCAGGAGGAGCCTTTCACCGGCCCCGGCCTCCCCGCACCGCTGGAAGACGTCGCTGTCGATGGCAGGGTCGCCGGAGCCCTCGATGATCAGAGGGAGGGTGGTCGCGGCCAGCACGGACTCCACGGTCCTCTTCACCCCCTCAAGGTCCGCAACCTGGCGCCGGTGGGTGGAGGTGAGGTGGAGGCGGACGAGATCTGCCCCGTACGCCTTCTCCGCCTCCCGTGCCCATGCCGCCGGGTCCCCGGCCAGGTCACCCACCTGCTCCCTCACCACCGGTGGCCAGAGCGCGGGATCATCGCAGATCTCAAAGGCGATGAGGGGCCGTTTCCCGCAGGGAACCTCATCCGGCAGGAAGGGAAGGTCCCGCGATCCCCCGATGCAGTACTGGACAGACCGGGTTCCCCCCTCGCCCCTGGTCGCCCCCAGCACCACCCGGCCGATGGTTCCGGTCCACTCGCTCGGTTCAGCCACGTCCGCCACCCCCTCACACCAGCGGGCTCATGGAGAGGGCCGGGTGTTCACGTCTCGTCAGGAACTCAATGAGCTGCTCCAGCGTGGGCGCGGTCTCCTCATCCGCGATTTTCCCGAGGAGCTCCGGGATACCGAGGGTGGTGAGGCGTGTGTTCAGCCGGTCCCCCAGTTCCTCCTTCAGGATCCGCGGCATCCAGACCAGCCGCCCGATCCCCCCTTCCGCCTGGAGGAACCGCTCTGACAGGATATAGCCCTTGGAGATGCCGGCAAAGCCTGGCGTCTGGGCCCCGCCGCCGATGGTACCGGCGAGCGTCGAGAAGGTCATCCCCATGGGGGTGTCCCCGGCGTACTCCCGGTTCACCACCATGATGCCGTTCACCTCGGGGAGCACCGCAGCCACGCACTCGAAGCAGCCGCAGCAGGTCATGGGGTATTCCATGATCCCATAGAGTGCGCAGCGGCTCACCTCCCCGTGGGAGGCCTTCCGGACAAATTCGTTCACCCCCTCGAACTCCCCCCGCTGTGCGTCAATGGTGCGACCCTTTGCGACCGGCTGGTTCGCGCCCGCCGGTGCAATCTCGTAGGCGATCTTCCCGTCCAGCCAGCTGATGGCCCCGCAGAGGGCCGGCCGCTGGGGGGTGATGACACAGACATGGTTGGGGGCAAAGGTCTGGCAGAGGATGCAGGAGTAGAAGGTATCCACGTCCCCGTCCTTCATCCCCATCACCCGCTCGTCCCGCTCCCGGTACACGGCCTCTGCCTCCTTTTCGGCTGCGAGCACCTTCTCCCGGTCGGTGATGAGCGTTACCTGGACGGCGTCCAGCAGATCGGGGAAATCGATCCGGAACTTGGCCTGGATCAGCGTCCCCAGGTGCTCCATCCGGAGGCCCTTCGCCACCGCATCCTTCGCGAGCCGGACCCAGATCAGGTTCCTCTGGGCCACGTGCCAGGTGCCCTCGCCGTAGTTGACGAAGTTGTGGATCTTGCGCTCCAGTACCGGTTCGAAGTCCTTCCGCATCCGGGCGCCAGCCACCTCCACGAGGATTCCCAGGGGTACCGCGGACCCCGGCTTCATCTCCCCTGCATCGGGGCCGATGAGACGGATCAGCCCGTCCTTCACCCCCCCCGCAGGTCTCATCCGGAGGAGCTCGAAGGCCGGAGACCGTCCCCCGCCGAACTCCACGTGCATCTCCTCCTTCCGGATGGACTTCCCCTCGAATGCCGGGGAGCAGGCCATGGGGATGGGGATGGCGGTGACCTTCACCCGGATCTGGCGGAGCTCCATACCCCGGGTGACCGCCTGACCTGAAGAAACGGCGATCCAGTCACCGCCCTCGTATCCCCCCGCGGTGAGGATGGGAATGCCCAGGTCCCGGAGCGAGTCTGTCGCGGCCACGTCGGTCGCCGCGAGGCCGGGGAAGACCACCACAAAGGCCCGGGCCCGTTCCTTCGCATAGGCCACGAGCCGGCCCGCATCACCGGGTGACACTCCTCCGAACATCATGGCCACCCGCGCCAGGATATCGGCGAAGTGGACCCCGGCATCGGGAGTGGAACCCAGGGGCACCAGCCGGTAGTCCAGCCCCACCTTCACCCCTGCCTTCTGCAGGATGGGGACGACAGGCCCGGCCAGGAAGGTGAGCATGTACTTCTCCTGGAGCTCCCGGGCGATGGCGGCAGCGGCGTCCGGGCTGTCGGGGGTGCCGGTGAGGAGTGCCAGGCCCAGGATGGACCCGTCCACGAGTGTGTAGCCCAGTTTCCGGATCACGGTGTCCGGGACAAAGCCGGTGTACGGCGGGGGGTCCGGCCCCTGCCCGGCGATCCGGGCAGCCCTCAGGCACTCGGCAGCCACCAGGGGATGGCTGCCCGCCTTCGCGTATGCATCCCGTGCCCCGTCGGCATCGTGTACCGCGATACCGGTGAGGGCAAAAGCGATGGGGAGGTGGTAGGCGGTCTCCGGGTGCTGCAGCGCGCCCGAGAGCGTGTGCATGCCACGCTCCAGCTCCTCGCGCCCGTTCTGCACCGCGATCCTGATATCTGTCATACCAGTAACCTTCGGGTATGACATGGGCATCCGGCCTTCATATTGGCTCCGCATGGCGGGCAGGGAGTCCAGCGGCTCATGGCCGGAAGGAAGCGGCAAGGAGGAGGTCCCGTATCTACGGACGGGCAAGAATTCGGCTCGGTTTCCGCCCGCCCATTCGTGAACCATACCTTTAAAATCGTGAGAGGGAAAAAAGAATGGATAATGATCGTCCCGACAAAGATCTTCTTCACAAAAGGTGTCGGAATTAATAAAGACAAGCTGGCATCGTTCGAACTGGCACTGAGAAAGGCCGGGATCGAGAAATGCAATCTGGTGCACGTTTCCAGCATCTTTCCCCCCAACTGCCGGCAGAGCTCCACAGAAGACGGCCTGAAGGAGCTCTTGCCCGGGCAGATCGCCTACTGTGTCATGGCCCGGAACGAGACGAACGAACCGAACCGGCTCATCTCCGCTGCCATCGGCCTGGCACGGCCCAAGGCCAACGAGGAGTACGGCTACCTCTCCGAGCACCATGCCTATGGCGAAACGGATGAGAAGAGCGGGGAGTACGCCGAGGACCTGGCCGCAACCATGCTTGCGACAACGCTGGGGATCGAGTTTGACCCGGACCAGGCGTGGGAGGAGCGGGAGCTGATCTACAAGGCCAGCGGGAAGATCATCCGGACCACCCACATCTGCCAGTCCGCCCAGGGAGAGAAGAACGGCAAGTGGACCACCGTCATTGCCGCAGCCGTCTTCCTCACGGATTAATACCTTTTTTCCTTCCCCGGAATCCAGGTCTCACTTTTCTTTCTCCTGTCCTCATCATCGGGTTGTGGCGGGAGGGGCGTCGTGCACCCTCCCGGTTCCGCCCCCCCCCCTGAAGATGGGGTGAGCCGTTCTTGTATCTGTCATGGTGCGGTGGTTACTCCCCACTCCTCATATCGCGACGGCCAGGACCAGGATGAGAACCGTTGTCGCGCCCCCCAACGCTGCCACCACCCGTGCCGTCCTGCTCCGGAGGAGGACCGCGGCAGCGATGCAGATGCCGAGGTACGGGAGGAGGGTGGTCATGACCGAGATACCGGCGAGGATGTCGAACCGGTTCGAGAAGAAGAGGAGCGCGGAGGGCACCAGGCAGGCGAGGAGCAGCGCGGGGACCGGCGTGCCCTGGCCCCCCAGGCCGGCAAGGATCCCCATCCCGTGCCCTTCCGCCAGGTTCTGGACCACCCGCGAGGTGCCGATGATGTAGGCGTTCATCGCCGAGAGCATGGCGATGATTCCCACGAAGGCGACCACCGGTCCTGATTGGGACATAACGACAGATGCGGCCTCTGCCACGGGTGCGGGGGAGGCGGCCAGTATCGCGGATCCGGCTGAGCCTATCAGGGCCAGGTTCAGCCCCAGGTAGATCAGGATCACGATGGTCAGTACAAGGAAGAGTGCCCGGGTGATGAGGGACGGGTCCCGGGTCTCGTCCACGGGGATAGCGCTGATCTCAAAGCCCGTGAAGGGCCAGTACACGATCACCAGGGTGGCAGCAAAGGCCGGGAGGGTAAAGGGGACGGTGGGAAGGAAATGCTCCACCTGGATAAACGGCACCAGGAGCAGGGTGAGGGCCACCAGGGGCACGACCTTGAGGAGTGTGAGGATGTTCTCCGTCCAGCCCGAGAGGAGGATTCCCCGGAGGTTGATGGCCAGGAGGACGAGGATGATCCCGATCTCGGCGGGGAGGATCCAGGAGATCCCGAAGAAGGTGAGATACTGCCCGATACCTGCCGCGATGGTGGCGGTGCCAAAGACGGAGGAGACCAGGTAGCAGAGGACGAGAGCCAGCGAGACCCGGGGGCCGAAGACCCGGCGGAAGATGGCAGAGAAGGCGCCCGTGCCCCTCCATTCCGCCGATGTCCATGCCAGGCAGAGCATGACGCAGGTGGCAGAGACGGCGACCACGAACCATGCCAGGAGTGAGAGGGATCCCAGAAGGCCGGCCGCAATCCCGGGTACCACGAAGATACCGGAGCCGATGGTCCCCCCCACCCCCAGCGAGACCAGCTCGACGAGACCGAGGGACTTCCGGTAACCTCTCCCGGAGGGAGTCTCCGCAGGCATACCTTCGAACCTCTCTCAAGAGTATCCACCATGCCGGGATATGAAGGCGGCCGGTTCACGGTGGCGGTCCCGAGGATCATCATGATTGACACTCAACTTCGGAAGTGGCCATCCCCGGAGTATCTTACTTCCGAGAATGCAGATTATTGGTGGGACGCTCCGGGGGGAACCTGGCGGTTCCCCCCGCCGCGTGGGCGCCTCCCCTCCCCGAGAGGATGGGCGGATCTTCTGTTTCCTCCGACACCAGGCTGTTCCGGAAAAGGATGGATCTGGCTCTCCTCACGGGGGTGGGACCGGGAGGGGGCGGGCCCCCTCCCGTCGCCCTCCCCCAATAGGGATGGGGGATCACGTGATACCGTGATGGGGGATCTCCAAGGGATCCCGGGATAGGTATTTTCCTCTCTCGGAATCCGGATCCATGACTTACCCACACCAGGGCTCTCCCACTTTCATCCCCCGCACGGCCCGGATTCATGGGGCGGGCCGGTGGAGCCGCCTGCATGAACACGGGAGACGATCTGAAGCGGTTCCTTGAGGGAGGGACCGGCTGGGAACGGATGCAGACCACGGTGGCAGGGATCGGGATCCTCCGGATGCCCGCCTCCGGCGCCCGGTTGCAGAGACTGGCGGTGGAGGTGAACCCTGTCACCCCCCGGGGCACCCGCATGAAGCGACGGGGCCTGGTCATCCGCTCCCCGGACGAACTGGAGGCTTTCCGCTCCCTCCTTACCAGCCCGAGGCTGGAGCACCTGATGACAGACCTTGCAGCCGTGAACCCTGCCCCGCCCCAGGTGTTGCAGGATACAGGAGGAGGGGGTCCTGTGCTGGAGATCTGAGCGATGGGGTGCCGGCCGGGTCTTCAGGGAAAGGAGAAGGAGCCGTATCTCCCCCCACCGCCGGGGTGGAGCACCAGGTGCCCGGACCGGAGGGAATCCACCGCTCCGGCCACCGCCGCGTTGACTTCCCGGATCTCCCCGACCGGCACATCCACCAGCACCGCGATCTCCGTGCCGAAGGCAGCGACGAGTTCGCCGTAGAGCCGGCGGCACTTCGCGGTATGGGGAGAGGAGGTGGAGAGCACCCGCTGGATGATCTCCCCAAGGGGGATCAGGTGCAGGTAGGGCGGGCGGGGGGCAGGAGGGCTGTCCGAGAGTTCCCGGGCCCGGTCCTGGACCCCCTTCTTGATCCGCCCCCGGTCATCGGGGCACCGCCAGCCCAGGGCCACGGCCTCTTCCAGGGAAAACTGGCGGTAGCACCGGGTGCAGGCCGTGCGGTTGTACTTGCCCTCCTCCGGGAAGAACCCGGCATTCATGACGACAGCACCCTTCCGCACGGCATCCAGCACACCCCTGCAGGTGAGATCCCTCACCGAGAGGCGGGTAAACTCCCGGCCCAGCCGGACGGGCGAGGGGCTGTGGGCATCCGAGTTGGTGAGGAACGGGACGCCGCGGAGCTCGCTGATCCCGGCCCCGTAGGAGGAGTCCGCCGAGAGCCCCAGTTCAAGGAAATCGATGGGCTCGGACCCGTAGCAGGCGGCCACGCGGTCAAAGGAGGCGAAGAGGGAGGTCCAGGGGGTGAAGGCGTGGGCGGGGCCGACGAGGCCCCCCAGGGCATGGACCTGCTCCGCGATGGCCTCGCCGCCCAGGTCCACCCGGGGCCGCCCGCTGGTGCTGAGCCGTACCGGATCGGTCTCCAGGTGTCCCCCCAGTTCCTCAAAGTCTGCCCATGACTCCAGGAGAATCAGGTGGTGCACCCGGTCCCGGTCCTCCACCTCGCCGGTGGGGATCACCAGGATCCCGGATCCTGCATCCGGTGACTCCATCCACATCCGTCTCCAGCCGGGATGGAGCCCGTCGCCGCTCCCCAGCACCTGGAGACCCTTGATCCGAGAGGCCTCCCGGAGCCGTGCGGGAAC
>JAJRDA010000053.1 GCA_028678665.1 Methanomicrobiales archaeon
TCTTTGCGATCTCCACGATCCGCTGCTGGTTCAGGTAAGATTTGGATGGGTGGGCCTCCCCCACCAGAAACGCTTCGTCCGCGTACTTGACGTGGAGCGCGTTCTGGTCCGGCGTGGAGAAGACCGCCACCGTCTCGATACCCAGTTCCCGGCAGGCCCGCATCACCCGGATGGCGATCTCGCCCCGGTTGGCCACCAGGATCTTCTCGAAGTGGCTCATCGGACAACCAGGAGGACGTCACCGCCTGATACCACGTCCCCCGTATCCACGAAGATGTCCGTCACCTTGCCGTCCCGGGGGCTCGTCACCGGGTTCTCCATCTTCATGGCCTCCAGCACGAGGAGCGTCTGCCCCTGTTTCACTGCTGCCCCGACGGAGACCATCACCTTCAGGACCATGCCCTGGATGCTGGCCCGGATGCCGCCCTCCACCTCGCCCCGGGGTGCCTTCTTCCCCGGGGCAACGGCCTGGGCGACGGCGCTCCCGCCCACCGAGACGATCCGGACCGCGTACACCTCCCCGTCCACCTCCACCTCCATGGCAGAGGGGATCCCCGCCGGTTGGGAGGAGGAGGCTGCAGCCTTCTTCGGGAGCTCCTCCGGCTTCTTCTCGCCCTTGAGGAACGCCGGGGCAATGGCCGGGTACAGGATATAGGTGAGGATGTCCTCCTCTTTCTTCACCAGACCCTGTGACTCGGCCTCCTTCTTCATCTGCGCGTACACCGGGTCCAGGATGTCGGCAGGCCGGTCGGTAATCACCTTCTCGTTCCCGATGATCCTCTTTCGCATGGCGTCGGAGATAGGACCGGGCGGTTTCCCGTACAGGCCCCGTACATAGTCCTTCACCTCCTTCGTCACGTTGGTGTACCGCTCCCCGTTGATGAGGACGTTGAAGACTGCCTGGATGCCCACGATCTGGGAGGTGGGGGTGACGAGCGGGGGATAGCCCAGATCCTCCCTGACCCTGGGGACCTCCCGGAACACGTCATCCAGCCGGGCCAGGGCGTCCTGCTCCTTCAGCTGGGAGACCAGGTTGGAGATCATCCCCCCGGGGAGCTGGTACAGGAGGACGTCGCTGTCCACCCGCTCGGAGATGGGGTCCAGGATCGCCCCGTACTTCTCCCGGATCTTCAGGCATGCGTCCCGCACGTCCCGGAGGGTGACAAGGGAGATCCCTGTGGCCCGGGCAGTCCCTTCGACGGATGCCACCACGCTCTCGGTGGGGGGCTGGGAGGTGCCCATGGCAAAGGGGGACATGGCTGTGTCCAGGATGTCCACGCCGGCCTCGATGGCCGCCTGGTAGGACATGGGGGCGATCCCTGCCGTGCAGTGGGCATGGAGGTCCACGGGGAGGCCGGTGGCCTTCTTGATACCGGTAACCAGTTCCCGGGCCGGGCCCGGCTTGATGAGGCCCGCCATATCCTTGATGCAGATGGAGTCGCAGTCCAGGCCTGCCAGCTCCTGGGCCATGGCCACGAAGCCGGGGATGGAGTGGACGGGGCTCGTCGTGTAGCAGATGGCCCCCTGGAGGTGCGCCCCGCACTTCTTCACCCCCTCCATGGCCTTCTTCATGTTCCGGATGTCGTTTAACGCGTCAAAGACCCGGAAGATGTCCACGCCCCACCGGTGGGCTGCAGGGACGAACTTCTCCACCACGTCGTCCGGGTAATGGCGGTACCCCACCAGGTTCTGCCCCCGGAGCAGCATCTGGACCGGTGTGTGGGGGAGAGCCTCCTTCACCGCCTTCAGCCGTTCCCAGGGATCGTCGTTGCAGTACCGGATGGCGGTGTCGAAGGTGGCCCCGCCCCAGGCCTCCACCGAGAAGAACCCAGCCTTATCGATCAGACGGGCCAGGGGAATCGTGTCCTCGGTCCGCAGGCGCGTGGCGATCAGCGACTGGTGGGCGTCACGGAGCGTGGTATCCGTGATCCGCAGTTTGGTGGATGCAGGCTTTGCCATCTGTCCTCCGGACGGAGCCTCAGGTAATTGAAACCTCTGGAAGCTTCAGTGGCTGAGTATAAAAAAATATCACTGAGGAAAGGGGCGTTTTCCGGGGGAGGCTGGCCGGGCGGCCCCACGCATCTGCAAGGAGACAGATCCGGCGGTTTCATCCCTATGCTGCGGGAGGGGGGGACCCCCTCCCGTCCGGCATGAATAAGAAGTGACGGTTCCAGCCCTTCGCAGCGCTTCGCAGCGGGAGGGGGGGAGGACCCCCTCCCGGCTCCTCCCCCGTGAGGATGGCTCACCACGTCGGTGTACACCGATGGATCACCTCATCCACCGCGGGGGACGCCCACGCGGCGGGACGGAGCCCCCAGGAGCGTCTCACCAGAACTCCACGATTACAGAAAACCGTCACATCGTGGTGGCATCACACCTCAGGCGTCGCGGCGGGGGCGGTGAGCCCCCGAGAGCGTCTCACCAGTCTTCGGCAATGGCACAAGACCGTCTCTTCACATGTGACTGCATCCGCGGGGGTCACAGCGGGACCGCGAGGGTGATGGCGACGGCCAGGAGCACGCTGCAGGCAGCCGGAAGATCCCTGCGGGGGAACGCGAGGGCGGGGCAGAGGCTGCCCCCGCCGGTATAGCCCCGGAGGGCCAGGAGAGAGGCCTGTTCCCCGGATTGCTGGAGCTGGCGGTGAAGGAGGAGGGCGAGAGCCGGGGTGAGGGTCTCCAGGCGCCGGGGGGTGCCCTTCATCTGCCACGCGATCTGCATCATCCCCAGGTCCGCGAGGAGCAGGTCCAGGGACCGGGCTGCCATCTCGGCGAGGAGGCCCAGGTCAAATCCCGCCCGCGTGCCGAAGAGGGACACGGCCACCTCCAGGAGCTCCCCGCTTTTCCGTGCGCCGTGGTACCAGGCGGCCAGGAGCACGACCACGGTCATCCGGAAGAGGTAGGTGACACCTCCCCCGGCGGTGACCTGCACCACCACCGCGGTGGCGCAGAGGATGGCAAGGAAGAAGAGGACCGCCCTCGGGTTCCTAATACCCCGGTGCCGGGGGGTGAAGAGGAGCCACCATGCCAGCACCGCCACCGCTCCCGCGACAGAGAGGAATGCCACCACCGAAAGTACGGTGGCGGAGAGGATCTTCAGCCGTCCGTCCTGCACAGTGCCTCCCGCACGTCCTGGACCGAGATGTTCGCAGGTGTGGCCCCCTTCTCCCGGGCGATCCTGAGGTAAGCGGGAGGGGAGGACCAGAGGGGTATCGCCTCCCGCACCGGGCCCAGGTCCACGAGCCGGCCCTCCCGGATCTCCCAGAGGCGGTCCACCCGGGGAAGGGATTCCCTGGCATGGGTGAAGATCACGGTGGTGGCAGCAGGGGGCGCCGAGAGCTGGGCCGAGAGCGCCTCCCGGCCCGGGCAGTCCAGGGCGGTGTAGGGCTCGTCGAGGAGGAGCAGGTCCCACCGCCGGGCAAGAACACAGGCCAGGTG
Organism: Methanomicrobiales archaeon; assembly: GCA_028678665.1. Classification (GTDB taxonomy): domain Archaea; phylum Halobacteriota; class Methanomicrobia; order Methanomicrobiales; family JACTUA01; genus JAJRCY01. Next base: position 3,435 of record JAJRDA010000053.1, read on the forward strand.
GAGGCGCTTCAGCTCCCCCCGGCTCAACCGGAACAGCGCCTCCCGGCTCCGCCCCGCCAGGCCTGCGGCAGCCAGGATGGGTTCCTCCGCTACTCCCCAGGAGGCGATCTCCTCCCCGACACAGGCACCGGTGCTGTGGTGCTCCGGAAACGGGAGGGAGAGGAGGAGCGCCCCCACCCTCTCCCGGATTACCACGCCCCTCTCCGGGACCGCGATACCGGCCAGGAGCAGGGCCAGGGTGGACTTCCCGCTCCCCACCGGGCCGGTGACGAGATGCCTCCCCTCGCCGAAGACGCCGTCCGCGGAGAGGGCCCACTCCCCCCGCCGCACCTCCACGTCCCGGAGGGAGACCCGCATCACCGGCACCCCCAGAGCGGGGGGAGGAAGGCCGTGTCCACGAGGGCGGGGAAGACCCGGTCCGGCGGTCCCTGGTGAAGGACCCTCCCCCCCTGGAGGAAGATCAGGTGGGGTGCCGTGAGAGCTGACTCCATGCGGGCGGTGACCCGGATCACCGCGGGGCAGCCGGCCCGTCGCAGCGCTGCTTCAGTGAGGAGGGCGGTGTCGGGGTCCAGGTGGGAGTCCACCTCGTCCACGAGAAGGACGCGCGGGCGGGACACCAGGGCTGCTGCCAGGGCCACGAGGATCTTCTCCCCTCCGGAGAGGGCCATGACCGACCGGTCATGCAGGCGTGCGATGCCCAGCGTCTCCGCCACCTCCCGGACACGGGCCTCCGTGTCCCCGCAGGGGAGGTGCCGGAACCGGAGGGGCGACGCGATCTCGTCATGGACCCGGTCAAAGAGGAAGTTCCGGTCCGGGTACTCCCCCACCCACCCCACCTCCTGATCCCGGGGGGGGATCCCGTCCACCCGCACACTGCCTTCTGAGGGCAGGGTGATACCGGAGAGGATCCGGAGGAGCGTTGTCTTCCCGGCGCCGTTGGGGCCGATGACGGCAGTCTCGCCGTCCGGGATCTCCAGGGAGGGGATGGCCAGGGGTCCGTGGACCAGCCCCTCCACCCGGATCACGCGAGGGTCCTCCCCAGGGCGTACACCGCCGCCACCTTCACCGCATCACCGGGGAGGAACGGGAGGATACCGGCCACTACGGCCGCGTAGGGCGGCATGCCGGTGGAGAGCACCAGCCAGCCGGCCCCGCAGGCATAGATGACGGCGGTGGCCAGGATGAGGGCACCTGCCCGGACCCAGGGTTCCTCCCGTTCGTAGCCAAGGCCGGTGATGCCGGCTGCGAGAATGAAACCTGCCAGGTACCCGCCCGTGGGGCCCAGGAGCACGCCGGGACCGGAGAGGCCGCTGTGGAAGAGGGGAAGACCCAGTGCCCCCAGCATGACGTAGAGGGCTGCGGGGACGGCTGCGGCCCGCTTCATTACAACGCCGGAGAGGAGGACGAAGAAGGTCTGGAGGGTGATGGGTATCGGCACCATGGGAAGCGCGATCCAGCCACCCGCGGCGATGAGTGCCACAAAGCCGGCGCTCCGGGCAATGACCGCAGCCCGCTCTTCGTTGCCGTACATGCCCTTAGAGGTGGGTGCAGTCGCCGGCGATGACCCGTTCAACGGCGCCGGAGTCCTTGCGCACGATCAGCGCCCCGTACTCGTCGATGTCCACGGCCTCCCCGTCAAAGGAGCGGGAGAGGGTGGTGATCCGGACCCGGCGGCCCAGGGTGGAGGAGAGGCTCCGCCACTCCCTGGCAACGGACTCGTACTCCCCCTCCTCCAGCAGGTTCAGGCGTATCTCCAGCTCCCAGAGCACGGCCGCGAGGAACGGCTCCCGAGCCACCTCCCGGCCCAGCTCGGCGGAGAGGGACGTGACGGTCCGGCGCAGTTCCGGTGAAAGCGCCGAGAGGGGGACGTTTACGTCGATCCCGATCCCCAGGAAGCAGGAGTTGAGCCGGGATTCTGTGGAGGAGACCTCCAGGAGGAGCCCGCCCACCTTCCGATCCCCGATCAGGATATCGTTGGGCCACTTGATCAGGGCCCCGAGATCGAATTCCTTCCGGATCGCCCGGGCGACCGCCAGGGAACCCGCCATCGTCACCATGAAGATCCGGTCTACCGGGATCTTCGGAACAAGGATCGCGGTAAACCAGATTCCCCCTGCCGGGGAGGCCCATGCCCGGCCCAGCCGCCCGGTGGCGCCGGTCTGCTCCTCGGCCAGGATCACGGTCCCGTGCAGGTCCTTCACGTCGCAGGATGCACAGAGCTCTTTTCCCGCGATCGTGGTGGAGGGGATCCGTTCATGGTACTCGATCCGCCGCCCGATTACCTTCGTGGCCAGGAGCTTTTTCAGTTCACTGATGTCCAGCCGGGGGGGTTTCTCCATGGCGGTCACCTCCGGGCAGGTATCTGTTCGCCCGGGAGGGGACAGGGGTCCTTGCCGCAGACCTGCTTTAAAATCGCCGACTGGTGCTCCATCAGGGTCGCCAGGTCAAAGAGGCCGGTGACGTCCACGACCCCCAGCGCCGCGATGGCCGCCCCCCGGTCATCCCGGATGGGGGCGACGACGACGGGCACCCCTTTGTACACCCCGGTCTTCGGCGTGGTCCTGACCAGGCGGTTCTCCCCCAGCACCTGCTCCAGCACCGGGCCGGTGTAGGCGGAATCCACCACTCTCCCGTCCTCGATCCGTGCGCCGGGGAACCCGCGGGTCCTCCCGGTGACCGGCAGGCGGTGTACGATCTCGTGCAGGCACAGGAGCACCGGGATCAGGTCCTGTGCGGTACCCTCCTCAGCAATCACGTAGCGGGCCATCCTCCCACTCCCGTACAACCCTCTTTGTGGGATTAGAAGAACGTTTCCCTCTTGCCGCAGCAGAACGAGGTGAGGAATTTCCCCGAGGGGTACTCGTGGACTGACGTCACCACCACGAGGCCCTCCCCCACCTCCTGCTCCAGGAGCACGGCCTCCCCGCCCGCCTCGGAGGCGACCGGTTCGCACCCGTGAACCGGGAAGCACCCGTCGCAGGGCAGGGCGGCACAGTCGTACCCGTCCACGAGCACCCCCCGGGGGCACTCCGGCCGCACCACCAGGTTCCGCTCCGCGTAGCCGTGCCGGTAGGTGAGGGGAAAGGGGAGCCAGTCGTAGGCATCCGGCCGTTCGTCCGCGGCACCAAAGACCAGCAGCCGGCCGCCGTCCTCGACGAACCGGTGGATCCTGTCCTCGGATGCCCGGAGCGCCGGCAGGAGCCGGGAGTAGGCCGGGTTGGCAAACCCGGTGGGGATGATCAGGGCCACGAACCGGCCCTTCCAGAAGGGGGCGGCCAGCATCTGGGGTGTGACCGCGTCGCACCGGATGCCGAAGCCCTCGACGTACCGGTTGAAAAGCTGGGGCGTGTCCCAGGCCAGGCCGGCGGAGCAGGTCACCCCTTGATCACTCCCAGCGGCTCCAGGCGGGCCACGAGCTTCGAGATCCCGACGGCGTCCACCACCCGGACCACCTCAAGGCTCGGCTTGTATACCTCCGGTGCCTCCTCGGCAATGGACTCGTAGGAGGCGGCCCGGACCAGGATCCCGGCCTGGGCCAGCCGGTCCCGCACCTGCTGACCCCGCAGGTTCTTCTTCGCCTGGGTCCGGCTGGTGACCCGGCCGGCCCCGTGGCAGGTGGAGCCGAAGGTCTTCTCCATGGCAAGCGCGGTGCCCTTCAGGAGGAACGACGGGGTACCCATGGAGCCGGGGATGATCACCGGCTGGCCTACCGCGGCCAGCTCCTTCGGGATGCCGGGGACACCGGGACCAAAGGCCCGGGTCGCACCCTTCCGGTGGACACAGAGCGGCACCGGTCTTCCGTCCACCAGGTGCTCCTCCCTCTTGGCGACGTTGTGGGCCACGTCGTAGACGAGCGGCATCTCCTCGTACGCGATCCCGAACATCCTGACAAAAACCTTCCGGGTCATGTCCGTGATCATCTGCCGGTTGGCCCAGGCATAGTTGGCTGACGCCGCCATGGCGCCGTAGTAGGCCTTCCCCTCCGGGGAATTGACCGGGGCGCAGGCCAGCTGCCGGTCGGGGAGGCTGATCCCGTAGCGCCGGGTGGCCGCCTCCAGGGTCTTCAGGTGGTCGGTGCAGACCTGGTGTCCCAGGCCCCGGGACCCGCAGTGGATCATCACGCAGACGCCGCCCATGGCCACCCCCATCGCCGCGGCTGCCACCGGGTCGTAGATCTCTGTCACCTCCTGGATCTCCAGGAAATGGTTGCCGGATCCGAGCGTTCCGGACTGGGGCAGGCCCCGCTGCCGGGCCTTCGGGGAGACGGCGGAGGGGTCTGCCCCGGCCATCGCCCCCCGCTCCTCGCACCGGTCCAGGTCCCGGGCGACGCCGTAGCCCTGCTCCACGGCCCAGGCGGCTCCCCGGACCATCACCTCCTCCAGATCCGTCCCCGAGAGGCGCCGGTCGCTCTTCGCCCCCACACCGGTCGGCACCGCCTGGAAGAGGCGCTCGACAAGCTCCCGCCGTTTCTCGAGGTCCCCCACCCTGAGGGGTGTGGCGAGGAGCCGGACCCCGCAGTTGATGTCAAACCCGACCCCTCCCGGCGAGATGACCCCGTCGTCTACGGAAAAGGCGGCCACGCCGCCGATGGGGAACCCGTAGCCCCAGTGGATATCGGGCATGGCCAGGGAGTACTTCACGATCCCGGGCAGGGTGGCAACGTTCGCCAGCTGCTCCAGGGCGCCGCTCTCCAGGTCCTTCCGGAGTGTCTCGGACAGGAAGAACCGGGCAGGGACCCGCATCCCGGGCCGGTAGTCCCGGGGGAGCTCCCACTCGTACTCGCTGATCCGCTTCACCTCGCCGGCCATGCTGCCCCCTCACACGTCAAAGATGATCTCGAGTACATCGTCCTTCCCCTCTTTATAGATTCTGAGGCCGGAGTAGGTGACGCCCTTGATCTCGGCGCCGCCCGCGTGCTTCTCCCGTGAGAAGCCTTCGCCCCGGCAGGTGGCGGTGAGACGACCCTCCTGCAGGGTGACCTGGCAGTCGCAGAGGAGGAGCCCTTCCCCGTCGAAGAGGTAGAGGAGCTCGGAGAGGAAATCGTGGAGGAGCCCCTCCAGGTCCTCCGCCTCCACGGTCACCTCCCGTGTCACGGTCCTTTCGGGAACACAGCCGGGAGCCATGATGGCGGCCATGGCCCGGGCAGCTTCTGCGAAGAGGGATTCGAGACCGGACGCTGTCACCCGGATACGCACGTCAGCGGTGTGGGGCAGGGTCTCGTAGGGCATGGCGCGGGATCAGTAGTAGTCCCGGAACCGGGGGATCATCCCCGCATGGATCACGTCGTGGTACCGGGCCTGGTGAAGGGAGACGTAGACGGTCTGGTCCCCCACCTTCACCCGGATATCCGAGGGCTTCGGGGGCTTCACGGAGACGGGGAGAAGGATGGGGCCGCCGCAGCTCGTGCAGACACGGAAGTCCTCTTTGCGCTTGAGGACGTAGGCACGGACGTCCTCGGTGAGGACGACATTCTCAGGGACGCCGGTCTCGGGGCCTGCGGCATCGGCACCGTCACAATGCATACCTAGAAAGGGGAGTCTCTGGATAAAAACCCGATGGAAGCGGGATCACTCGGAAGCCAGGATCTGGGTGAGCATCCCCTCGTAGCGGGCCCGGAGCTCGTAGGTGGCATAGGGGCTGTCGGGGGTCTTCTTCACCGTGAGGATGCCGATCCGTGAGGCAAGGATCCCGATCATGGAGGCCAGCGCATGGTAGCTGACCGAGAACCGCTCCCGGACTGCCCCGTAGATCTGGGGGATGGTGATGGTCCGGAACCGGAGGATCAGGCGCAGGATCTCTCTCCGGAGGCCGGTACGGTCCCTCATGAGGTACGCACGGAGCCTCCTCCGGATCTCGCCCGGCATCACGGCTGTTGCAGCCATGCCGGGGGAGCTCCGCGGGAGCTTGCTTAAGGCTTGTGGATTGCACCGGTTTATATACCCGGGCCGATCCTGCCCGTCGGCGCGCCCCGGTTCCCAAATGTTTAATGCGCGGCCGGTGAACATGATGGGCATGGAACGGTTCCGTTACGACATCGCCCGCTACACGACCCCGCGGGCGATGATCATCCCTCTGGCAATTCTGGTCCTGGCCCTCCTCTATCTCGGGTACACCACCGCCACCACCGGGATGCCCGTGAAACCCGGCCTGGACTTCCAGGGAGGGACCGCGGTGACCCTCATCACCGGTGAGGACGAGGCAGCGATCCGGGCATTCGTTGCCGGATACCCCCTGGAATCGGTCACCAGGGAAGGGGGGAGCCAGTACCTGCTGAAGTTCGAGGCCATGTCGCCCGACCAGAACGAGCAGCTGGTGCAGCTGATCACCGGCCGGTTTCCTGATGCCTCCATCAACTATATCGATGAGACGTTCGGGAGGACACTGCAGGGGCAGGCACTGATCGCGCTCCTCTTCTCCTTCATTGGCATGGCCATCGTGGTCTTCATCGCCTTCCGGACATTCGTTCCCTCCGTGGCCGTGATCCTCTGCGCCTTCGCGGACATGGTGGTCACCGCTGCCCTCATGAATGTCTTCGGGATCCCCCTGACCCTGGGGACGACGGCGGCCCTCCTGATGCTCATCGGGTACTCGGTGGACAGCGACGTGCTGCTCACGATGCGGGTGCTGAAACGGCGGGGAGCCCTGGAAGAGAAGCTGCAGGGCGCCTTCCGTACCGGGATCATCATGACCACCACCACCATCGCTGCCGTTCTCGCGATGCTCATCGTCACCACCATCATGAGTGTGCCGGTGATCCGGGACATCGCCGCGGTGCTCCTCATCGGCCTCTTCGTGGACATCTATAACACCTGGATCACAAACGCAGCGATCCTGCGCTGGTACGTGGAGAAGAAGGGGGTAAACCCATGAGCAAGCAGAAGGGCCCCGCGAAGAAGAAAGAGCAGGCCGCAACGCGGGCGCCCGTGAAGCCGGGGCAGGCACCGCCCCGCCCGGAGAAGCCGGTTACCTGGCGCGAGCTCCTCAAGGACTGGCGGGTGGCGCTGATGCTCATCCTTGTCTTCCTCTCAGTCATCGCCATCTACCCCCATATCGAGAACGGGAAGCTGACGACGCGGCTCCAGTTCGGGCTGGACCTCCAGGGAGGCTCCTGGATCCAGATGGGCTTCGGGGCCGAGGTGGTGGGGTACGAGACCACGGGGACGACGGAGGATCTGGTCTATGCCCTCCGGGAACGGCTGGACACCCAGGTCTATGACCTGGGCAACGGGAAGATCGAGATCCA
>JAJRDA010000054.1 GCA_028678665.1 Methanomicrobiales archaeon
TCCGTTGACCTGTTCCCCACGGCGGGCAGAAAATCAAGCGGGAATGATAAACCCTCATTATTGATATACTCCCGGGGAAATGCCCTCCCCGGGTGGAGGGTGCGCCACCCCCGTGCCTGGTGCCCCGAACTGAAAGGCAATTCCATACCTACCCCGACTCTTACGGGACATCAGGCAGGAATTCTGGAGGAGGGTGCTGCCATGACGAAACAGTCCGGATACCGGATCGTGTCTATTCTCTTTGTGGTGCTGATGGTGGCTGTCTGCGTGATGCCCGCGGCTGCCGCCGTTGCAGCGGAGAACCGTGTAACGACCACCAGGCTCTACCGGACAACGTCCGGCGACCGGGGGACCCAGGAGTACATCGTCGGATTCCGGACCGAACAGGCCATGAAAGGGTACCTGAAAGCGAATGATCTGAAGACCTCCCTGAAACGGGAATGGAATCGCCTGGACATGATCCTTCTGGAGCTTACACCGAAGGAGGCGAAGGAGCTCTCCCGGCAGCGGGACATTCTCTTTGTGGAGGAGAACCATGAGGTGCAGCTGCTGGATGCCCCCCGGGGCCTGAACATGGCCGAACTGGGGAAGAACGGCCGGTATCCGGACCTTTCCACGATCATTCAGTATGATGGCGTCGTGCCGGAGGAGGAGATCCAGTACGGGATACGGATGATGGGTGCGGAGAAGTATCACAGGCAGGGGTATTTCGGGAAAGGCGTGAAGATCGGGATCATCGACACCGGGATTGATTATGATCATCCCGATCTCCGGGTTGCGGGAGGATACAGTTTCTGGCGGAGAGACCCCAACTACCGGGACATCGTCTTCCATGGCACGCACGTGGCCGGGATCATTGCTGCACAGCATAACGGGTTCGGGGTGGCGGGCCTTGCGCCTGACGCCGAGATCTACAGCCTGGCCGTATTCAATCCCCTGGGGATGGCCAGCCTCGGCGCCATCATCGATGCCATCGAGTGGTGCATGGACCATGATATTGACATCATCAACATGTCCTTCGGGTCCGTCGTGCCATCGCCTGCGCTGAAGGACGCCTGCGACCGGGCATACGCTGACGGCATCCTGCTCGTGGCTGCCGCAGGGAACGCCGGCCGGGGTGACTACAACACGGTCACCTATCCCGCCCGCCTCGACAGCGTCATCGCCGTCTCGGCCATCGACGCCAGTGAGAAGATCGCCAGCTGGTCCAGTCGCGGCCCCGAGGTGGAGCTGGCTGCGCCCGGGGTCGAGATCCTCTCCACCTTCACGTACCCGGATTACTACCAGCACACCTACGAGTACCTCTCCGGCACCTCCATGGCCTGCCCACACGTCGTGGGCCTGGCAGCCCTGATCCTGGGTGCCAATCCCGGCATGACCCCTGCCGAGGTCCGCCGGCGGCTCGTGGAGTTCGCCCGGGACGTGGGCCCGGCCGGGCGGGACCGGGACTTTGGATTCGGTATCCCCCGGCCTGATCGACCCGGATCCTCACCGGATTCCGGTATTCCCATCGTGGATGCCGGCGGCCCCTGCCGGGGAATCCCCGGTGAGCCGGTGTCATTCAGCGCGGCAGGGACCCTGGACCCGGACGACAACTTCCTCTCTTATGCCTGGGACTTTGGCGACGGTTCAGCGGGAACCGGTTCAAGGACCTCCCACACCTACCGGGTTCCCGGCGACTATCCCGTCACTCTGACTGTCAAGGACCGGGACGGGCTTGTGGGCACCGCGGACACCACTGCCGCCATCCGGGCTGGCGTGGTCCGAACCGTCACCCTCCCCGCATCCGACATGGGGCAGGCCAGTCCCGGGTCCATTCTCCTGCGGCGAACCATCGTGACCGCCGGCGTGCAGCGGGGGGCAGCGACCTACGGGCTTGTCCGGTTCACGCCGGGACCCCAGGACGATACCTTCGTGCTCTCCTCGGAGCTGCGCCTGACAGGGAAGTCAAGGAAACCCACGTACCTGGACGGGACGCTCCGGGCCGCCCTGCTTCCGTCATCGGTGGCCGGAAACTGGCCCGGTTTTACCTATCCGGATATTGACCGGGCTTCGATTGTGCCGCTGGAACCATCTCTCCGGATCTCACCGCTGGGGACCACCCTGGGGCAGGGAAAGGTGAACACCTTTGCCATTCCCGCCGGGTCCATGGACGTGTTCCAGGAGCAGTGGACCGGGGGAGCGCTGGCGTTCCGCATTGCCCTGGACAGCACAAAGGCCAGCAACAGCTACACGTGGGAGAAGCCGGAGCTCACGATCCGGTTCGTGGAGTCGGTATCCACCGCGAACATGGCTCCCGTGGCCCATGCAGGTTACGACCGGAGGGTGAAGGAAGGAACCGTTGTGGTGCTGGATGGGTCGGCCAGCTACGATCCTGAGGATGCTCCCCTCACCTACGAGTGGATCCAGGTGAAGGGTACCCCGGTTGAGCTCGGTCCGGTGGCAGGGAACCCTGCAGCCGCCACTTTCGCCGCCCCCGAAGGGAATGACGTGCTGGAGTTCGAACTCCGGGTCCGGGACCAGGACCATGCGGCCACGGACCGGGTCACCATCTACCTGAACAGCGCAAAGGCTGAGATCCACACCCTGGTGCTCACCCCAGGCCCGGGAAAATCCGGCTTTGTCACCGAGGAGTACCCGGATCTCAACTTCTTCCAGAGCCGGGACATCACGGCCGGCCCGCTCCCGCGGGAGCGGAAACCCGGCGAGGCGACCACTTGGGGAGAAGTGAGCACCTGCGGGGCCCTCCAGTTTGACCTCTCGGGCATCCCCCCCGGTTCCCAGATCACCGCGGCATCCCTGGAGTTGACCGGCAACCGTTTCACCCCGGATGCGAACCGGGGGTACGACGTGCGTGTGGTTTCCCCGGAGCTGGATCCCCTCTGGTCCAGCCTGAACTGGGACACCTTCAGCACGGCACCGACGGTGGCCACACTCTCGCCCCACATTGCCTTCCGCGATCTGAAGGAAGACCGGATCAACAGGCTGAATCTGGACCCCGCCCTGCTGGAGGCCCGGAGGGCAACCACAGGGCTTGTCACCCTCCGGATCGACGGGCCTCCGCTCCGGACTTACTGGCGGAACTGGTATGCCTGGTGGTCCGGGAATGATCCATTGTACCAGGCCAAGGCACCCCGCCTCATCCTCACCTTCAGCGCCCGGGATGCCCTGCAGGGAGCCGGCTCTGGCTGACGGGACGGCAGATCTTCCTCCCACCACCCCTGTCCCCCCGCCAGTGGCATCAGGGAGCGGGTACCCCCCCCGACTACCGGTGAGGGTGGGGAGAGAGGGTCACCCCCCTGTAGGGGGGTCCCCGTTCCCCGCATCTCAGGAATTAAACAATGATTATCATCCATTTTCCTTTGAATATATAATAAAATCGAGATAATGCAAAGGAAACTTATTTATATTACAACTGCACATTACCATATTGGGCATACCCCACCGGTCCCGAAAGGGACCTGGTGCAGGGAACCTCCGGAAGGTACTGCCATCACTGACTTCTCTGGGGGCCTCCGGAAGTTCCCGGCCCTTTCCTCCTTCATTCATCCGCCGAACAATTCCGCGGGTGACCTGCGGTTCATCCGACAGGACCTCTCAACCGGGATCCTTCTGCGGTTGCCGGGAGCACGTCAGGGAGAACTCCCGCTCCGGGGCTTTCGCGCCGGCTACGGGGGCTCATCCTCCTGGGAAGCGACGTCTTTATCCCGTCCCCGCAGACATGACTTTCCGGAGTTCACGGAGGTACGGGAATGCGGCCGGCACTGCTTCTCATCGATATGCAGAACGACTTTGTACGCGAGGGAAAACCACTGCGGGTGGCCGGTGCGGAAGCCGTCCTACCAAGGGCCCGGTCCCTGCTTGATCTCTTTCGGGAGAGGAGGCTTCCCGTGGTGCATGTCTTAAGAGTGCACCGGCCCGACGGCTCGGACGTGGAGATCATGCGCCAGGAGATCTTCCGCAGGACACCCTTTGCGGTTGAAGGAACGGAGGGTGCGGAGGTCATCAGCGAGCTGGCGCCGAAGAGGGGTGAGTTCACCATCCGGAAGACTCGCATGAGTGCCTTCCTCAGTACCGATCTCGACCTCCTGCTCCGGTCTATTGGCGTGGATACTGTCGTGGTTGCCGGGATCCAGACGCCCAACTGTATCCGCACCACCGTCTTCGATGCCATGGCCCTGAACTACGCAGCGGTGCTCGTCACCGATGCCGTGGCAGCCCAGAGTGACGAGATCCACCGGTGCAATGTCAGGGACATGGAGCGGATCGGGGTGAAGGTCCTCACCACTGCCGAGATGGAGAGGTTCCTCTCCCCGGCCTGACAGCAATGATTCCCCGGGAATCCTGTCGCGGGCGCGGGGAACCGATCCCTCACAGGGGGTCCGGTGAATCCCTGACCCCTTCCCAGAACCTGATCAAGGCAGCCCGGATCCGCCGACGGAGATCCTGAAGCCGTGAGCTTTCCGGTTCCGAAAATCCGTGCAGAGCATCCTGGTCATAGAGCCCCCGGTTCACCTCGATCTGGATCCAGGGGATTCCCCGCCGCCAGAAGTGCATGATGCAGACAAATCCCCCGGCAAAGGGATCATTGAGCCGGACGGCCCCGTCCCCTGGGAACTCCCGGCTGAATTCACGGGAAAGGACCTGAAGCCATGAGGGGGGACACGTCGTGAGTGTGCCGGGGAGGGGATCTCCTTCGGCATCCCCGTTGTTCCCCAGGCAGATGAGGGGCCGCCTCCTCCCTGCATCCCGGTGGGCGGGCGGACCCACCGGGAGCATCGTGTGGCAGTCAACCCCGATCCGGATCCGGCCCGTATCGATCGTCCGGTCGATACCGTCGTGGAAAGGGAAATAGTGCCGGAGGAGTATCCGGTGGATCAGCGTGGGATCGGGGATCATGCCATCCCGGTATACCGCCCTCCCGTCCACGGTGCGGGTCTTCACCACGCCGTCGGGGTGCGACGGCGGGAGATGGTACGGCGGGCGGTTCAGGTCCACGGCCAGGCGGGAGATGGGGGTGGAGGTCAGCGCTTCTACAGTATCTGAGAGGTCAAAGATCTGGAGAGAGCAGGGATCCGAGTAATAGCGGAGATCCGGGGCTGAGAGCGCCATCCGCTCCCGCAGCTCCTCCGGCACCTCCACGCCCCCGTGGGGAATCGAGACGAGGAACGGGATCCGGTTCATAGAGAGAGAACCGTTCCAGGGCCACGGGCGAGGTTCCCCGCAGAACCGCCCTTCCTGCTCAACTCCACATGCTGATGCAGGTCCATTTCACTTCCACGTAACCCGTCGTCTCATTCACCACACAGGCAGGGGCGCAGTTTTCCTTCGGGGTCGTGGGGATAAGGTCGATCCACCAGGTGCGGGTGTTCTCATTGTACCGGGGAGTCCCCGTGGGCGTACCCACGCTGGTACACCCCCTTTCCACCGCTCGTGCGAGGGCCTGATCGGCTGTCATCTTTGTGATGTTCCTCTCTTCCGCCACGCAATAACCGAGGGCATCCGCGATGTTCGGCGGCATGCGGCAGGTAAACCCTGCAGGGCATCCAAAACCGGCGATCCCCCCGCACTCGCAGAGCGCCTCGCACATGGCGGGGCAGACCGTGCCGGGCTTTCCGGCATTGTCCAGCTGGCACCGGCTGGAGCACTCGTTCCAGTGCCCCCGTGCCGCGGTGCAGAGTGCTTCGGTCATCTGGCCCCCGATCACCTCGGTGAACGTGGGCCCGCCGGGCACCCGGCACTGGCGCGGGTAGCTCTCCATCACCGGGTAGCCGGCGGCCACACACTCTTCGAAAGTGTCGATGACCGATGCCCCGCTGCATGGCTCCTCCCATACCCGCAGGCACTTTCCCTTCGCTTCGCACCAGGAGTAGCCGGCTCCCGTGAGGCACCCGTGTTCGTCTCTGTCGCCGCCGATGGGCCCCTGTCCCGTGCACCCGGCCGCAAGGACACCCGTGCAGACCATCAGGGCAGCAAGGATCAGGAATTGCAGCTTCCTCATCTCGTTCACCTCCCGGGAAGGATGCACGCCCACACGAAAGAGGTTTGCGGTCCATGGGTACTGCAGGGCAGACAAAGCCCTCCCTGCCGATCCAGGTACCGGGACTCAGGGTGGATTCGGACCCTGAGGGTTCCATGAGCCCGCCAGGACAAGCAGCGGCGGAACGGCCAGGTACACAAAGGTTGATCCTCCCACACCGGAGAGAGCCAGCAGTATCCCTACGAGGGAGATCCCGGGGAGGACCAGGTTCCTCCGGAGACCCGCGGCGATACCGGCATCGGTCACGTGGGAATCAACGAGGCGCCGTCCCTCCGTGGCATAGAGCCACTGCACGTACATGAAGCCCCCGATGACGAAGAGATTCGTCTCGAATATGAGGGAGGAAAGGGCGATATCGGAGTAATCCCCCACCAGGTCTGCAGAGAAGGGGACGAGTGCCACAAAGAGGAGAAGGGAGATGTTCAGCCAGATCATCGTCCTGTCCACGAACCTGAGCGCATGGAACTGCATGTGGTGGCCCACCCAGAACCCGGCAAGGGCTGCAAAGGCAATCACGTAGTGGAGAAAGCCGGGGATGTTCTCGATGATGATCCGGGCCACATCCGTCGAATGCGTGACCCCCGACACCTCGGGAATTTCCAGGGTGGTGACAAGGAGCGTCATGGCAAATGCAAAAATGCCGTCCGTCAGTGCCTCGATCCTGGCCTTTGTGACCCCGTAGACCTGGTGATCACCTGCTGTTCCGGTCATGCCAGTCCGGAGAAGAGGTTCACGTCCCTCCCTGATGACCCTTTCGTGGCTGCCAGGGAGGATACCCGCGGGATGCCGATTCCACCCATGGGGGATGCATGGCCGGTTCTTCCTGCAGCCGGTCACCGGATGCAGTACCAGAGGAAGGTGATGGTCAGGGCCAGTACAAACAGACACATGGCCAGGAATACCGCGGATGCTGCAAGTCCAATCCCCAGCCTCAGGCGGGGATCCATGACCGGGAGCTCCATGACGAGGGTGTCGGTCACACGGTCATGGAGGGCCTGCTTCTCCCGGGTCACCCCAATCATCGCCACGCCGGTGAAGAAGGCCGCGAATGAGAGGATCTTCACCAGGAACCGGCCTGCGGCCCGTGGCAGCGTAATCCTCCTTCCCTCCCGGTCCATGACCCGGAGCCCCAGCAGCTTCTTGCCCACGGTGCTCTGATCCGGGGACGACTCACCGAGAGAAAAGTACAGGATCGCTGCCAGTATCCCGAGACCCGCGATGAGCGCCAGCGCGGGTGTGAGGAGGAGTGCCGGATCGGTGGTATCCAGAAATTGTTCCTTCAGGGGAGTCAGGATCAGGACCAGGAGGCCCGCACCAAGGATCGAGAGGAGCAGGCTGGCATCCACCAGGAATGCAGCGGTCCGGACCCAGAAACCGGCAGGCTTCATCGGAACCTGATCACCCGGCGGGCCTGACGGCTGCGCTCCCCACTCGCTCCACTCGCCCGTGCCCATGCATACCCCTTGGGGTTCCCTGCCCATGGTTCTTCCTGCCCGGAGAGGGGGAGTTTCCCCCGTAGGGGTTCCCCGGGATGCCGGTTTTTCCCACCGGCGATGCGGCCCTCCCGGCATGCCCTGCCAAAACCATGAATTGCGCTCCTTTCAGCCGGAGGAGCCACCGGTGCCGAACAAAGGGATACGGAAGCATTTTAACCTGTCGGACTGACATGATCAGTGGATTTTTCTCACCGGCGGGGATCGCGATGGCGAGGAGAGAGGACCAGAAATTCACCATACCGGATGAACTGATCATTGAGGATCTCACGGGCCCGGATCGGAAGATCCGTCAGAATGCCCTGGATCTGCTGAACGTGATGACCTGGTACGGCTGGGAACCCCAGGCGTTCGTGGCGGCAGGGGGAGTGCCGGCCCTCATCACCTGCCTCGGGGACGGCGAGGAGGAGAGCCAGCGACTGGCGGCATTCCTGATCGGGTACATTACCGACACCTGCAGCCCTGACACCACGGGTATCGCCGATGCGGTCCCCTTCCTGATGCGGCTCTTCGATGGTTCCGCCGTTGCCCTCTCCCGGAAACTCCTTGCGAGGAGCCAGAAGAAGCTGCGGGTTGCGGCGGGGAACACCCTGGTGAAGATCGGTGCACCCGCCGTGGAACCCCTCACGGCAGCATTGAAACATCCCGGCTGGGACATCCGTTTCAACGCTGCCCGGGCCCTGGGAGAGATCCGCGACCCAAGGGCGGTGGAACCCCTGATGGATGCTCTCCGGGATTCCCACCGGAGCGTCCGGCTGGTGACGGCCAAGGCGCTGGGTAACCTCAAAGATTCGAAGGCGCTGGATCCGCTCTGCCAGGCTCTCACCGACCACACCCGGATGGTCCGGAACTATGCGGCATGGGCTCTTGGAGAGATCGGGGACGAGCGGGCGAAGGCTTCCCTCCAGAAAGCCTTCAAGCATGCGCTGATGGGGGGGGATCTCTCCAGCCAGTTCACCATCAATGCGGCGCTGGAACAGATTGACGAGAAGAAATACCACGAGTACCGGGGCTGATCCGCCACCGTCCGCTGTTTCCCCCGTGTGGTCCACGGTGAGGATCAGCACGGTGCGGTCCCCCACTCCATGGGAGAGCAGCCGCCAGGTCCGCCGTCCACTGCACACCCGCCGGTCTCCGGCAGAAATCCTTTTCTCGTATCATCCCACCCACCCTTGCTGAGGGATCACCCATGACACGCATGATGGAGCGGCTCCTGGGCAGGACGGGCCGGAAGGTCTCCCCGGTGGGCCTGGGCGGGGAGGGCATCCTCCGGACCCACGGCCAGGCGGACCGGGCGCAGGCCGTCATCGACGAGGCCGTGGGGCAGGGTATCACCTACTTCGACTCCGCACGGGTGTATGCCGGGAGTGAGGGCTACCTGGGCCGGTACTGGGCTGGCCATCCGGAAGAACGGGCACGGATCTTCCAGACCTCCAAGTCAGCATCCCGTGACGCGGAAGGGGCCCTGGCGGACCTGGCCCGGACCCTCGCGACGCTCCAGACAGACCACCTGGACCTCTGGCAGATCCACGATATCCGCACCAGGGACGACATCGGGGAGATCGAGGCGGAAGGCGGGGCCCTGGATGCCTTTCTCCAGGCTCGGAAGGAAGGTCGCGCGCTCCATATCGGCGTGACGGGCCACCATGACCCGGCTGTCCTGACGCATGCCGTCGAACACTGGCCGGTGGACACCATGCTCCTCCCCGTGAATCCCGTGGAAGGGGTTCTTTCGGGCTTCACCACCGGCACGATCCCCGCCGCCCGTGAGCAGGGACTCGGGATCATCGGCATGAAGGTACTGGGCGGTTCCCACCTGCTGGCCCCCGATGCCGGGATCACAGCCGCGATCCTGATCCGCTATGCCCTCTCGCGGGGAGTGACGCTTGCGATCGTGGGCTGCAGCACCCCTGCCGAGGTGCTGGCGCTGGCCACGGCCGGAAGGGACCATGTGCCGATGGAACCGGAGGAGATGGCCCGTCTGGAGGAGCAGTTCCGCCCCTTCGCCCGCGAACTCGCCTACTACCGGGGAGTTGTGTGAGGGACTGGGCGGATGCCCGGATTGAACTGAGGTTTTTTCCGAATCTCTGCAGCAGTCAGATATGTCGACATGGTGCGGGAGGGGGCCCTCCCTTCCCGTTCCCTCCCCCGTGAGGATAGTCCGATCTTCGGCTGCTGGACAGGAGTGGTCTTCCCGTCCCGGAACACCGGCGGGGGGGTTTCTTCGCTGCGGGGGCGGCGGGCCCCCGAGAGCGTCTCACCAGAAGTCAACGATTCCGGTAGACCGTTTCCTCATATTCGTAGAATGCATCAGGGGTCGCGGGGGGCGAGCCGGGCCAGGGACTCCTCTGCCTCCAGCCGGACACCCTCGCCGGGGTCCTGGAGCGCCTTTTTCAGCGGTTCCACCGCCCGCTGATCCCCGATCTCGCCCAGCGCCACGGCTGCCACACCCCGCACGTCCTCGCTGGGGTCGTCCAGGGCCCGGATCAGGGGCTCCACGGCTCCCGGGTCCCGGATCTCCCCCAGTGCGAGCCCTGCCACGATCCGAACCGATTCCCTGCGGTCCGACAACAGGTGGAGCAGGGGTTCCACCGCCGGGACACCGATATCCCCCAGGATATCGGCGATGGTCACGAGGACATCCCCGTCCGCCTTCTCTGATGCTTCGACAAGGGCCGGAATCACGGGTGTGCCGATCTTTCCCAGCGCCACGCCGGCCAGCAGGTGCACCTCGGGCCTCGGGGAGGGGAGCGCTGCCAC
Source organism: Methanomicrobiales archaeon (assembly GCA_028678665.1). Taxonomy (GTDB): domain Archaea; phylum Halobacteriota; class Methanomicrobia; order Methanomicrobiales; family JACTUA01; genus JAJRCY01. Next base: position 10,294 of record JAJRDA010000054.1, read on the forward strand.
GAGGGCCGGTACCGCGTCCTTCCCAAGGTCAATGAGGGCATCCAGTGCATCACTCCGGTTGACGACGTCCTGATCCCCCAGTGTGGTGATGAGCGATGCGATCCGGGATGCCGGTTCCTTCTCCGTTTTTCCTGGGAATGTGCGACCTGGCGTCATGGATATCACGGGAA
>JAJRDA010000055.1 GCA_028678665.1 Methanomicrobiales archaeon
CCGTGGCATGGGGGAAAGAAATGAAGTGGCCGGTCGGTGGAGCATCGCGAATGGCCACAGCCCGGTTGCACATGCGGCGAGGTAACCCCATGGAGAGTCTCTCCTCACTGGGGGTGGGGTCGGGTGGGGGGCACAGCCCCCTCCCGTCGCCCTCCCCGATGAGGAGAGGTGAGCCGTGGCTATTCCACGATCCCGTCCCACATAGGATACCGATTTTCCTGGGAAGGGTGGCCTATCGCACCGTGAACCGGAGCAGCGCCGCGATGCCACCCAGCCCCTCCAGCTGGTGGCCCGGGTCGAACTCGGAGCTGAAGACGGTGACGGCAGCCCGCGTCCGCTCGGCCTGGGCCATCAGGTTCGTGATCCGGGACTCCCGCAGCAGCGTGTCGGAGACCAGCAGATGGTCCACTGCGCCCAGGCCGATGGCCTCCTCCACCTCCCTGCGGCCGTACGCTGCCGGGGTACCCTTCGCGATCCTCGCCAGCAGCTCCTCCATCAGGTTCACCTCGTGTTTCAGCTGGAGATCACCGGCAATGGTCTCGAGAACCCCCATGCCGATGATATCCGCCACCGCTCCCCTCCCGGCCCGCCGGGTCTCCACCACCGTGATCCGGTTCCGGGCTTCCGGCAGGTGCTCCTTCAGGTACCGTGCCATCCCGTCCTTGACAAAGCCCGGCCCGGCGACGACAATGGTCCCGGTCAGGCCGGCGGCCACGTCGCCGACGCGGGAGAAGAAGTCACTGCGGGCAGTGGCTCCTTCGCCTTTCCCGCTCCCGGCCGAGAAGGATGCCACGGGTTCCGGACCGTACTGCCGGATGCGGAAGATCGCGGCCTCCCCTTCCTCCACCGCGATCACATGGACGAGGCCTGCCACCGATGCCTTCACGGCACGTTCGATCCGGTCCAGGTCCACCTTCCTCCAGGGCCGGATCACCGAGACCTCACCACCCGGTTCCAGGTTGAACGTGTGATGCTCGCCCCGGTCCAGGCCGTGCTCGATGACCCCGAAGATCCGCAGCCGGCTCGCGTACGGGTGGAAGGAGACCTCCTCCACCCTGATGCCGAGCCTCACCGGGCGCTTCTCGGCCTTCTCGGGCCGGAGCCGGTCAGGCGGGAGGTCCACCGACCGGAGCGTTGTGGCGAAGACGAGATTCCCCGGCGAGACCAGGTGCGAGAGGTGCCAGAGGTCATCGACGGATTCGGCAAAAAGCCGGATCTCGCCGTAGTCCCCCTTCATATCCCCGAACTCAGCCTTCATGTTCCTCCTCGATCTCTGAACCCCCCGCCGGGACAAAGGCGGCCACCGCCTCGGTGCGGAGCACCGCCCGTGCCTCCCGGGCCTGGTCGCCGGAGAGGCGGCCCTTCAGGATCCGCACCACCTTGCGGGCCACGTCGTTGGGTTCGTAGTGCCCCGGGTGCAGCGTGACACGGATCCGGGCCCGGTCTTCCAGAGCGGACGGGGGGCCGCCGATGACCCGGAGGGCAGGTTCTTCCTGGAGGCCGATGGCAACCCCCAGCGGGACATCCCGGTACCAGGTTCGCTCTCCCCGGACAATGAAACCTCCCCTCGCCAGGTATTCCCCCGAGGGAGGGGTTTTCGAGACCTGCTCCGGGGCCGCGGCGTACACGTCCGTGGTGAAGTGCCCGCTCTTCCAGGCGCCCGAGTAGGAGGCGGCGAACTGCGCGACCTGGTCCATGCAGTGCGTGCTCCCCTTCACCACCACGACGCTGCCCCCGTGGACATCCGCGTGCACGAAGGTGTCACCCCCCTCCAGGTACCGCTTCACCAGTTCCTCGTTCTGTCCGGCGTCCCTCCCTCCCACGACCAGGGTCCCGTCCGAGGTCTCGAACCACCGGAACCGGTGGAACCACCGGGGCTTCTCCCGTTCCCGTGCGGGTCCTGCGGGAGACCGTTCCTTCTCCGGGAGGGCTGCTGCCATCGCTGTCTCCGCTCCCCTGATCTTCCGCCGGAGCCTTTTTATCTCGTCGTGGCAGGCACCGGCGGCATGGATCAGGGGGGCGTCGGCCCCGAGCCGGACCGGCACCGTGAGTCCAAGGATCAGCTCCCCCGTCGCAGGATCCACGTCCGTGACGGGACCTGCGGAGGCGATCCTGCCCTCCTGGAGATCCCGCCGGATCTCCTGCCAGGAGAGGTGCCCGCGGGCCTTCCGGAACCACTCCTGCGCGGATGCGATCTCCGCTGATTGTTCCTGCAGCTCCGACACGGCCTGCTCCAGTGCCGCGATCCTCTCCCGGTAGGCCCGGATCGTCTCCTCCTGCTGTTCCCGTATCCCCTTCCCCCGCGGGCGGGCCCGGGGGAGGGTGTTCTGCCCGCCCGCGGCAGGTGCGGGGGCCACGCCGTAGTACGCTTCCAGCGCCCTGCTATAGGACGGAAACGCCTGCAGGACCTCCTCGCCCGCCAGGGGAAACGGCCAGCAGCCTGAAAGCGTGATGGCCGGGCTCCGTGCCTCCTCAGCCTGGTGGATCAGCGCTGTCAGGGCTCCACAGACTAGCGAAGCATCGGCCTGGCTGGCCGGGAGATTCTTCGCGATCCCCGCCATGGCACAGACCTCCTCCGCGTACCTCCCCCCCAGCATGCACCCGACGGCAAGCGTCCGCACGAGATCCCGCCCCGAATCGCGGAGCAGGGACGCGAACTCCTCCCCGGGAAGGGCGGAACAGTCTTTTCCCTGGTGCTGGTAGAGGGCACCGGGCACCACCTCCCGCTCCCGGAACCGGTGGTGCCGGAGCGGCTGGAGGATCCGGAACTCGCGGTCGCAGAGGACCAGGTTCCCCTCATCAAAGATCTCGACAAAGAGGTGGTACTCGGTCTCCCTTCTCCCGACGGTGATGGCGAGCGTCCGCTCCAGGCCCAGCTGCCGGATCTCCAGCACGCGCCCGCCCTCCAGGTACTTGCGCAGGAGCATGGCAAAGGACGGCGGGATCTTCGGCGGCTCGGGCAGCCGGTCCACCAGGTGCACCCGCCGTCCTGGTTCCGCCAGCAGGTGGAACCTCCGGTGTTCTTCGCCCTGCAGGCGGATGGCAAAGAGTCCCTGGCCGTACCCGTAGACCTTCCCCACCCACAGGGGGAGGAGCGCCCGGATCTCGCATGCCACCGCCCGGAGATCCACGCCCCCCATCCCCTGCAGGTTTGCCATCGGAATCCCAAGCTACATATGGCCCCAGCACTAAAAAAATAGACTGCTGGTGTGGAAATGAGCGACGAGAAGAGCGCCCCGCAGGAAACGCAGCCAAAAAAGAAGCTGACGCGGGAGGAGAAGCAGGCGGCCCACGTGCAGCGGATCACCCGGACCACCGTGGCCTGCGTCGCCGGCCTGCTCTCCGGAGTGCTCTCCTTCCTTCTCGCGGGGACGCCCGACGCTGCCGGCATCCAGTCCGGGGCCTCTACCGGCATCCTGCTCCTCGCCGCCGCCATCGCGGTTCAGAAGTATCTCTTCCCTCTCCTCAAAGCGGATACCCCTTCGCTTACCATGAAGGACTGGTTCTTCCAGGGGTTCATGACCTTCTCCCTCTGGTTCATCTCCTGGACCGTACTCCTCTCGGCTGGCGTGCCGGCCTGATCGTCCATGCGCATCGCTGTCGTCCACAGGGACCGGTGCCACCCGGTGAAATGCGGCACCGAGTGTATCCTCTACTGCCCCCGGGTCCGGACCGGCGACGAGACGGTCGTCATCGGCGAAGCGGGAAAAGCGGTGATCTCGGAGGAGCTCTGCGTGGGCTGCGGCATCTGCATCAAGAAGTGCCCCTTCGAGGCCATCGACATCGTCTCCCTCCCGGAAGAGGTGGGAGAGCCGACCCACCGCTACGGCGTGAACGCCTTTGCCCTCTATGGCCTCCCGATTCCCGCCGAGGGCAGGGTCACCGGCCTCCTGGGCCCGAATGGCATCGGCAAGAGCACGTCCATCCATATTCTCGCCGGGATGCTCAGGCCCAACCTGGGCGAGCTCCGCAGGGAGGTGCCCTGGAAGGAGATCCTGGCCAGGTACTCCGGCACCGAGCTGCAGCTGTACCTCAAGCGGGTCTCGGAGAAGCGGCTGCGGACCTCCGTGAAACCCCAGTATATCGACTTCATCCCGAAGCGGTTCACCGGAACGGTCGGCGAACTGCTGGGGTCGACGGATGAGCGCTCCATGCTGGACCGGTACCTGGACGCGCTCTCCCTGCGGCCGATCCTCTCCCGCCCGATTGGCACCCTCTCCGGCGGCGAACTGCAGCGGGTCGCCATCGCAGCCTGCCTGGCCCGCGAGGCCGACTTCTACTTCCTGGACGAGATCACCCCGTTCCTGGACATCTACCAGCGGATGGCGGCGGCAGATCTGATCCGGGAGATGGCGGCCACCCGGCCCCTCCTGATCGTGGAGCACGACCTGGCCATCCTGGACATGCTGGCCGACACGATCCACATCGCGTACGGCACTCCCGGGGTCTTTGGTGTCGTCACCCAGCCGAAAGGGGTCCGGGTAGGGATCAACCAGTACCTGGAGGGGTTCCTGGCCGAGGAGAACGTCCGGTTCCGGGACCACCCGGTGGTCTTCGAGCAGCGGCTCCACGGGAAGGGTGCCGACAGAAACGTGCTCCTCACCATCCCGGCACTCGAGAAGCGGTACAGCGACTTCACGCTCCGGGTGCATCCCGGGGAGATCCGGTGCGGGGAGATCCTGGGCGTGGTGGGTGCGAACGGAATCGGTAAGTCCACCTTTGCGAGGCTCCTCGCAGGGGAGGAGACACCGGATAGTGGCATGGTGGGGAGTACGGTCCGGATCTCGTATAAGCCCCAGTATATCGCGGAGATGCCGGACGAACCGGTGGAGCAGATCCTGCGGCGGTGCACGACCCGGTTCGACACCTCCTACTTCCAGCACGAGGTGATCCAGGCCCTCTCCCTGCAGTCCATCCTGCAGGCCTCGGCGACAACCCTCTCCGGAGGCGAGCTCCAGCGGGTGGCCATCGCGGCCTGCCTGGCTCGGGACGCGGACCTCTACATCCTGGACGAGCCCAGCGCCCACCTGGACGTGGAGCAGCGGGTGAAGCTCCCCCGGATCATCCGGAGCCACGCGCAGGGAAAGGAGGTCGGGGTGCTTGTGATTGACCATGACATCTACCTGATCGACATCATCAGCGAGGGGCTGATCGTCTTCTCCGGTGAACCCGGCGTCCGGGGCGATGCGGAGGGCCCGTTCCCCATGCAGGAGGGGATGAACCGGTTCCTGGGTTCCCTCGGGGTCAGCTTCCGCCGGGACCGGACCGGGCGGCCCCGGATCAACAAGCCCGGATCCTTCCTGGACCGGGAGCAGAAGGCCACGGGCGCCTACTACTATGCTGAGGTCTCGAAAGGCTGACAGAACGGGAATCTATCAGAAAACCATTATAAGCCACGGAAAGAGATTTTCACACATGGCTGAGGATCCGGCGGCAACGGGCCCCGCCGACGAGAGAATGCAGACGGTGAAGCGGGAGTTCCTGGAGTATATCGAGAAGAACATCCAGGAGATCTCCTCCTATCTCCCGGTCTTCTACGGCCATGTCATCTCCACCCTTGACAACTCATTCCCGGACCTGGACCGCGAGACCTACGACGAGTTCATCGACCTCGTCACCTACAAGATCCTGGATACCTCAGACCGCGGCCGCGAACTCCCGTTCATCGAGAAGGTCATTGCGAGCGCCCAGCGTTCGAAGAAGGGAGAGGACGGGAAGGTGGGCCTGGACGTGATGGCCGGCATGCGCCTCCTGAAGTCCGAGGAATATGCCCACGCCATCCCCTTCCTCAGGGATTACACGGACCGCGATGCCATGATCGCCGCGGCGGTGGCCTATGGCTACTACATGCTTTCCCTCCGCGAGGTGGCGGATGGCCGCGAGAAGGGCATCGCGGGCCGGCCGGGGGAGCACGAGCTCCTGGCGCGGGAGGAGATGCTCCAGATGGCCCGGCGCCAGCCCCCGATCCACGCAGTCCGGGCGCTCCAGATACAGGAAGAGGAGGAGCCCTGGCTGAAACGTGCCTTCTGGCTGATGCTCTCCAGCGCCCTGGAATGGCTGCCCGGCGAGCGCGGCCTCATCCAGGTCGGCCTGGAGAAGGCCAAGAGGGAGGGCAACCGCGAGATGAAGGTCGAGCTTCTGAAGATCGCCACGGAGCGCTTCTCGGATGATATGCCGTTTCTCCGGGAGATGTACCAGTTCCGGGTGGAGCAGCGGGACGGCACCGGTGCTGCCGGCGTCGTTCGCCAGATGATGCAGCAGTTCCCGGATTCCCTGGAACCCCTCTACTACGGCCTCAGGCTCTCGCTCCTCTCCGGAAGACAGCCTACCTATGACGGCTTCCGGAGCCTGGCCATCCAGAAGGGGATGGATCCGGATATCCTCCGGCTCCAGGACCTCTGCTTCACCGCGGTCTCCTCCCAGAAGCAGGAAGCGCTCGCGCATCTCCAGGAGGTCCGAAGGAGCACGGGGAAGACCCGGTTCTTCCACCCCGTGCTGGAATACCTGGTCCGTGATATCTTCGGCGGTGATGACCAGCGGAGCCGCCGCGCAAAGAGAGCCCTTCTGGACTGCGTGGACAGCTATACGCGGCAGGCCCTGGCCATTCCCCTCTAGCAGGGCTTGCACCCTGCCTACCATTTCTGCCCGAAGAGACCGTCCAGCCAGCGGGAGAGATCAGAGAAGAATCCTGCGAGGGGACCCGGGGGGGATACCCCCTGCATTGGTGATACGTCCACGGATATCATCGGCGTGGGAGGCGGGGGGAGATCTGTCGGGATGGGGGTCAGGACCGGGGTGGAGGTCACGGCACCACCCGTCTTCACGATATGAACCGGGATCGGCGTGCCTTCTGCATCGATGCTGGAAAGGTACCCCACCAGGTCCGTTGTCGCAAACCAGATCCGTCCTTTTCGGTCAGAGAAGATGTGTTTCACCGCGTTCGAGCCGATGCCGTCGAATGCCGTCAGGTGTACCGTCTCCCGCCCTTCCGCAAAGCCGTAGATGCCGTTACTGGTGGCGAGCCAGGATGCCCCGCTGCGGGCCACGGCCATATCATAGAGAGTGATTTCCCCTGTCATCAGGTCTGATGCCCACGGGACCGGCCGGAAACCCTCCCGGAAGGAATGGTGGAGGACGGTGCTCCGGTTGAAGAGGTAAATCCCCCCGAACGGGTCCGCACGGAGCCTGAACCAGGCCGGATCTCCCGTCACCGGGGCCAGGAGCCGCACAAACCTCAGGGTATCGGGACCGGGGTGGGTCACCCACACGCCATTGTCAACGGAGGAGAGATAGAGGGATCCGATCTCCGGGTCCTCGGCGAAGGACCGCACGTCGTATGCCCCCAGGCCTTCTTCCCCCCCGGGTGAAAACCAGTGCCAGGTGTCGTTGCGCCACCGGTGGACCCCGGCTGAACCGGTGGCCACCCACATGTCATCTCCGCTCCGGTACAGCGCATTGATATTCAGGTTCTTCAGGAACTGCTGGTCCTGGATGGTGATGATCTCCGGTCCTGCCAGGACCTGGAGGCCGTTCGGGTACCCGACCCACACGAATCCCCGGTGATCCGTCGCCACTGCGAGCACGTGGTTGGAGAGGAGGCTCCCGTTCGCAAGGGGGGTGGAGGTCCGGAGGGTCGTCCAGCCATCGCGAAAGACGGAGAGTCCGCCATCCGTGGCAAAGTAGATCTCCCCGTTGCTGCCCTCGGCCATGTCCAGCACCCCCGTGGAGGCGATGGAGGTGGAGGAAGGAGAGAAAAGCGTGATTCCGGCGGAGGCCGGACCGGTGAGAAACACCACCAGGAGGACCGCCGCCACGGCGAATCGGGAGGTTGTCACCCCACACCGTCCTTCCTTATGCCCGGCTCCCCCGATCCTGGACGGAGTGTCCCTCATGGCATCCCGTTCTCCTGGTGGTTTCCCTGCGGTACCGGTCCGCTCCTACTGGATCTCCTTCAGCAGTGAGGAGAGATCATCCACCAGTTCCTCTCCCTGGACCCGGACACCCTTCAGTTTCCGCAGGAGGCTGGAATCATCGCTCCTCTTCACGCGGGACTCATCTTCCCGGAGGGTTGCCAGGAGGTCATCCATGGTTCCACCGGGTTCCGAGGTGAAGGAGAGGATCTCCGGGTCAGCTGCCTGTCCGGCCCCCGTGGCCTCCGGGGTGGTGGCCGCTGTACTCGTCTCTGTCACCGTGATAGAAACCGTCGGCGGGGAGGGGGCTGTTCCCTTCGCAGGGGACGGGGTCCCGCCGGTAGTGGGGAGCGCAGCGATGCTCTGGGATATCGTCTTACCCTCTTTCAACGGGATCTCAAAGGTGCCCTTTTCAGGTACCATTGCCGGGCGGGTGGGCGCGGCAGGAGGAACGGCGGCAGGGCCCGGTGCCGGGGGAGCCTTCACACTCTCCACCTTCACGGTCGGGCCTTTCACCGTCGTCGCCTCCTTCCTGGGACCTGTCGCGGGGATGAGAGGTTTCTTTTCCATGTCCCGCTGCGGCATGACACCGGGCGTGGTGCCGTCCTTCCCGGGTATCTCCACGTTCTTTGCCGGTATCACCACATCCTTACCCGGTATCTCTGCTTCCAGGAGCACAGGCTCGAAATTGGCATTGAGGAGATCCTGGAAGGGGTCGCCTCCCGGTCCCCTTGATCCTGCCCTGGATTCCCCGGGAACCGGTATCCTGGCGGGTGCCGGCGGGGATTGTGCGGAGGGGGGCGTGATGGTGCGGTCCAGGGCCCGGTCGATGGCATCCACGTGGGTCTTCCCTTTACGCGCTGTCTGCCATCTCTCGCGGATGAGTGCTGCAAGGTTCCCGACGGCACGGGTGATCTCCCGGAACCGGGACGTCCCGGCTCCGGCCTTCGCCTGGGGCCTCGCTTCCACCGCCTTCACCACCTCCGGTTCTGCGGCGGCTTTTTCCCTGCTGCCCCGCCGCAGCCCTTTCAGGTCGGCGGGGGTGATGGACCCGGTGGCGAAGAGGATCGCTGCGGCAATCAGTCCCAGCTCGGTGATGAGGACGAGCGGGTGCACCTGCAGGAAGATCATGAGGAGCCCCGGGACCAGGATTCCGAGCATCATGGCCAGGCGGCGAATCCACGGATTCATGCTACACCCCGGTGAATGTCGGGAAATTGAAGAACATGCCTACCACTATGGGGGCAACGAGATAAATAAAGCCGCTCACGATGCAAAGGATCGCCGTGAAGAGGTAGGTGATGTACCGGTCACCCCCGTACACGATCTTCCCTGCCAGGATGTTGGAGATGGTGAGAAGGGTGATGATGATGACCACATAGGTCGTCATCGGGCCCTCCGGGAAATTGACGAACATGTTCATGCCGGAGGCCATGCCCCCGAGGGTGGTTGTTGACGACAGGGCGGCCTCGTTCGCCCCCAGCGTCTCCATCACCGCGATGATGGCCTGGGACATCGTGAGCATGATGGAGAAGAGAAACATCAGGATGGCGATCATGGCCGCATGCATGGGTACAAGGAGCACCACGAAGCCCATGGCAATCATGTGCCGTTTCTCGCGGAGCAGCACCTGCTCGAGCATCGAGGTGTGAACGATCTGGCCGATCCGATCCGGGCTGCCTCCCAGCGCGACGGCGTCGCGGAAGATGTTCATGTACTTGTAGATGTAGTTCGAGCCGGACTCGCCAATGAACCGCGTCCACACTGCATTTTCATTCAGCCCCAGGTTCAGCTTGGAGTAGGTGGCGTCGATCAGGGGGCAGATGGCGTCCAGCGACTTGCGATCAATGTCTGCGATGGCCAGGGTGATGGGCACTCCTTTCCCTCCCATTACCGATCCCAGGCTCCGTATGAAGGTGGGGAAATCCTGGTCGCGGGCAACGATGAGGCCGTCATCCAGAAACCCGATGATGCCCAGGGGCGCCAGCGCGAGACCAATGAGGATGAAGATCAAACCCGCGCTGGCACCGAGGAAGAGGAGGATCGGGACGGAGCACAGGGTGGCGATGACCATGGGGCGCTCCAGGCGCCGGATCATCGCCTGTTCCCAGGAACACCGCTCCTCGAGGCCATGGGTCTTCCGGTCCTCGGGTACGGCCCGGTACATGGTGACGAGGCCAAAGAATGCGATGATGATGATGATCAGGTAGGACGCGTTGAGGGTGTTCTCGATACCCTCCGGAGAGAAGATGGCCACGGAGAGCATGATGATGAGCGCCACGAGGGCCCCCGAGAAGAGCATGGCAATGTACGCGTCACCCCATTTCTTCAGCATCTCCAGGCCCTGCTCAAGGGTGTTGCGGTACACGCTGCGGACCGTTTCCAGCTCCCGCTCCAGGAAATCCTCGTCGGGAACCCCCGACTCAATGGCGTTCGCATACCGGTTCATGAGGGATTTGAGGGTGGCGTTCTTTGCCTTTTCGGCGACGATCTTCAGTCCATCCGCATAGCTGTAGTTCCAGCG
>JAJRDA010000056.1 GCA_028678665.1 Methanomicrobiales archaeon
ATCGGCCGCATACCGGAGGGCCGTGGCCGCGGCCATGGTGGCGGCCGGCTCCCCCGCGAGGCCGTAGCCTTCCAAGGAGAGGACCCGGAAGTGCTCCTTCAGGAACCGCTCCGCTTCGCCTGCACCCGGCCGATCGCCGGGGAGGGGGGCAACGGGGATACCGCGTTCCCCGAGCCCTTCCCGGATCCCGGCGGGGATCTCGTCGCCCAGCACCGCCTCCCGGGGCCGGTACCGTGCCACCTGGGTAAAGACCTCGTCCAGGGCGTCACCTGCACCGCAGACGGTGACAGAGAACTCCCCGGTTGAAGTCTCCAGGAAGGCCAGGGCGTAGTCCCGCCGATCCGGGTTCCGGGCCACGGCCATCAGGTACCGGGCCTCGGGGGAGGGGAGCATGGAGGCATCGGTGATCGTCCCGGGGGTCACCACCCGGACGACGGCCCGCTTCACGATCCCTTTTGCTGCCCGGGCATCCTCCACCTGGTCGCAGACGGCCACGCGATAACCTTTCGCCACCAGGCGGGCGATGTAGCCCTCCGCCGCGTGGTACGGGACGCCGGCCAGGGGAACCCGGTGCCCGGAGCTGTCCTTTGAGCGGGCGGTGAGCACGATCTCCAGCTCCCGTGAGACCGTCTCGGCATCGGATTCAAAGGTCTCGTAGAAGTCCCCGATGCGGAAGAAGAGGATTGCGCCGGGGTGCTGTGCCTTGAAGGACCGGTACTGCTCCATCGCAGGGGTCAGGCGCGGGGCAGCCGCCGGCAGGGACTCGTCCGGGACCATGTGCTCAGTGCATCGGTACCGGATGAGAAAGGTTTACCGATCCGCCGGGGGAAGCGGAGTTCGGTTTCCCGGTGACTGCCGGGAGAGAAGGGGAGGAGAGGGGGAATGGGTCCTTCAGGATTGCGGGGTCTGGGCGATGGCGGTGTTCCCCAGGAACCCTGCGTGGCTGATCCCGAGGATGGCGATGAAACCAGCCGAGATCGCGGGAAATGCGATATCACCTTCAAGGGTAAGGTTTGACATCCAGCCGGCCAGGGCCAGCATGTAGGAGAGGGCCCCCACCACCGTAAAGAAGAACATCTGGACCTTGGCAAGGTCCACCCGGTGGGAGTTCACCACCTCGTCACCCCGGAACATGTCGATGGCCGATACCTCATTCGTGTCGGGAGCCGCGGGAGCAATCCAGAGGGGACCATCGTGGTCACGTTCAAGGACCCTTCTCAGCCTGGCCTCACTGAGGTTCAGGAGATCGTCAACATTCTTGAGCGTGGGGAGTTCTGTGGGGGTGAAAATGTCCGTCTGCTGGGGGATTCTCCTGAGAATTCTCTCGCCATTCCGCCGCACGTATTCTTTGAGGGCACGAAACGCCACCGTTCTTGTGCTCTTCACGTCCTTGAGAAGGGGTGTCCCTGCGAGAGTGGTGATGCTGATTCCCATCAGGGTCCAGAGCTGCTGGTCCAGGGCGATATTGAACGCGTCTCCCGCTCGATCCTTCTGCACGAGCGCAGCTGCCACGGTGAAGAAGGCGGAGAGGATGATCACGGTCCAGAGGATGGTCTGGAACGTGGAGAGGCTCATCCGGTTCCGGGAATCGATGAGGATGCCCAGCCTTCTCCCGCTGATGAAAACTCCCAGCACCATGAGAAATATCAACGAAAGGATCATCACGGCGGTCCATATCGTCTGCATTCTGGCGATATCCCGGGAGAATAATGCGAAGAGCATTGCATACACGAGGACGAAGAGCACGAGCATCTGGGTGCTGGGATCCAGTGGTGGCGCTGATTTCCTGCCGCTCCCCGTCATGATCCCGTAGGAGACGAAGATCCCGACGGTGAAAACGGCAAGGATGAGGAGGAGGAGGTACCTGGCTGCCTGGATATGGAAAAAGATCCAGATGGCAGTGAGAAGAATGAGCGATGTGGCTGCGATCACCTGCCATGAGGGAGAGGCTTTCTCTGAGGCCATAGTTCTCTGATGATGGGATCCTGTATTTATATTTTTTGAAAGGGATATGTAGGGAAAAGGAACACGTTTCCGGAGAGCGGCGAGCGCAGAGGGAAGGGGATTTCCTCGTCCCTTTCCCCTCATGGAGAGAAACGGACGCCTGCAGGCCCGGGATGTGTCCATCCACCGGATGCACCCCTGCTAAGGCACGAAGGTTATCCTTCCCCAGGGTAGTAAACCTTCTCTTCTTATCCCCCCTTCCCATGGCCGGATGGAGGATTACGGACGACATTCTCTCCGGTTCCCTGTCCGGGAGATAAAACTGCGATAATTGCCGGGCAAACCTTTTTAAACCGATGCGGCAACACACCGTGCAAGGGACCGGTCACACACCGCCCACCTGCAGCAGGCGCCGGGAAGATATCCCCGCAAGAGGGGGATATCCTTCCCCCGGGCGCACCACCCATCCAGCAGTTCACCTGAGCCGTGCCCGGCAGACTTTCCACGGGGTGAGATGCGGTGAGAGGAGCATGAAGCGAGGGGGAGAACAGGAGCAGGGAAGAGCGTACCCTGCATGAACACCATGTGAGCGGAGGAAAAGGATGCCAGAGAGGAAGAAAGCCGGCGGAAAGCCGCGGAAAAAGATACCTGCCGCGAAGGCGAAGCGCGGAAACACCGGCGCGGCCGGTAAGAAGCTGAAGAAACCCCAGACCCGCGGGGTGAACGCTGCCGAGAAGCAGATCATGGGGGCCCGGAACCCGTACGCCCTGGCCGAGGCGGTGATGGGGGAGCGGTACGACTGGGCCGTCATGGAGGAATACGACAGGAAGAAAGTCCTTGAGAGGGCATTGCGCAGGCCCTATAAGCAGCTCTTTGACCCGGTCTACGGGTCGCCCATATTCTCGCGGGCCCAGTCTGCACGGCCCCGGGGTGTGGAAGGCCAGACCCACAGTTCAACGACCCCGTGCTCGACTCTTCCGGATACACCCTGGGCGGCACTTGCCGGCGGGGCCTACCATGTACCGCCGCCAACGAAGCCCAGCGTCGTGGACCCGGTGCAGGGATGCTCGGGGGACTGCTTCCTGGTCTCAGCGATCACCTCCCTCGCCTGGGTGAGCCCCAACCTGCTCCCGAGGAAACCGGGACCGACCTACACCTATACGTTCTGGAACACCCAGGCAAACCGGCAGGAGACGGTCACCATTGATAACCGGTTACCCCTCAGGGGAACCCTTCCCGTCTTCGCGAAATCCGCCACCCAGAACGAGATCTGGGTGTCGCTCCTGGAGCGGGCCTACGGGATCTGGAAGCAGCTGCCGGGGTACGATGTCGGTGAGCCCGATCTCTCCCGGGAGACTGAAGGAAATGCACTGACTGCTCTCCAGTATATCGCGAAAGGAGTGGACCAGTATTACAATCCCCAGTCGGTCACGACCGCGGAATGCGGGTATGACTGGCAGACGATGCTCGGGAGGATCTCTGCGTGGTTCGATCCCGCCAATGCCGACTGCAGCAGGATCACCGCCAGCAAGACCAGGGTCCCCATGGTGGCATGGACCTACAACGGCCAGGGCGAAGCCCCGGCGGGGGTATCCTACACGGACGAGACCATCGTCGCCCGACATGCCTACTCGGTGCTGGGCCTCATGTATTCCGGGGGAAAATGCTACATCGTCCTGCACAACCCGTGGGGGAGGGTAGAAGCCACGCCGGGAACGGTGGCGAGCGGCCTCTGGACCATCCCCACGAGCAGGTACTACAGGCGGGGAGGCCAGGTGAATCCCAACCTCCCTGCGACCAGGTTCACCGTTGACCTTGCAGTCAACGACGGGACGTTCGCGCTCGATACCGGCGTCTTCATGACGCACTTCCAGACCATCGGGTGGCTCACGTGAACGGCGGTGATGGGTGCGGATCCGGGAGGGGATACCGGGGTCTCCTGGTACTTCTCCTGGCCGCATCCATCATCCTGCCTGCAGCGGCAGCAACCACCGAGTCGATCATCTCTGTCGGAACGGAAGGTTCGGACCAGTGGTTCCCGGTGGTCTCGGGAGACCGGATCGCCTGGGTGGACTACCGGGGCGGTACCGGTGAGATCTACCTGTACGACATCCTCACCGGCGAAGAGCAGCGTATCTCCCCGGAAGGGGCCATGTGCGAGGGCCCGGACATCGCCGGGGACCGGATACTCTGGCGGGTCTACAACGAGTCCACCGGAGGGTACGACCTGGACATCCTGGACCTCGCAGGCGGAGAGCATACCCTCATCACCAGCGGCGGCGTGGACCATGCCAACCCGGACATCGACGGGACCCGGGTGGTATGGGACGACATGCGGGCCGGGAACACCGACATCTACCTCTCCCACCTCACCACCGGCGAGGAAACGCAGATCACGAGCGGTCCGGATGAAGAGAACAACCCTGCAATCTCGGGCGATCGGATCGTCTGGCAGGTCTGCGACTGGGATGACTGCGATCTCTACCTGTATGACCTCGCCACGGAGGGAGAGGCAATGTCCATCGGGTCAGAACCGGAGTACCAGAGCGGCCCTGTCATCAGCGGTGCGGTCGTGGCCTGGCTGAACGGACCGTTCGGTTCGTCGGATATCGCCTCCCTCAATCTCGATACCGGCGAGACAGGAACCATCACCTCGGGAGGGTCAGCGCCGAACCCCCCGGCCATCTCCGGAGACCGGATTGTCTGGGAAGATATCCGGAACGGGAACACCGATATCTGTCTCTATGATACCACCAGCCGGGAGGAGGTTTGTCCTGTCAATGACCCGAACGAGCAGGTCTCCCCCTCCATCCACGGGAACCGGATCGTCTGGGCCGATTACCGGAATGGCATGGCCGATATCTACCTGGGCACGCTGGAGACCGACCTGGCCGCACCCGGGGCGGCGTTCTCAGCCAACGTGACCATCGGGGGATCCCCGCTCACCGTCCAGTTCACCGATAGTTCCCCAGGGGATCCCACCACCTGGCGCTGGGACTTCGGGGATGGGGCGACTTCAACCGAACAGCACCCCCTCCACACCTACGTGGACGCCGGGACCTATTCGGTCTCCCTGATCGTCTCCAATCCCGTGGGGAGGTCGAGGGCCTCCCAGCCCGATTCCATCCATGCGGGTTCCGCACCCACGGCGTCCTTCACGGCGACCCCGACGGCCGGCCTCACTCCCCTGACCGTCCAGTTCACCGATACGTCGACCGGCAGCCCGGATGCATGGTCCTGGGACTTCGGTGACGGGGAAACCTCCTCCCAGCAGCATCCGTCTCATTCGTATCAGGCCAGTGGCAGGTATTCCGTCTCGCTGACGGCAGGGAACCTCTTTGGCGAGACCAGTGCCACCCTCGCCGCACCCATCGAGGTGCTGAACGGAACAACCGCAGGAGCATCCACCGCGGTGGATGGCATTACCATCGACGAGTGCGGCGGTGTCCAGTGCGCCACCATCGATCCCGCGCAGTTTGCAGTGACCGTGTACGATCTCACCGCGGATCCCTCGGTGGTCACCCTGGTACCGGACGCGGCCAGCGGCTGGAGCAGGATCACCCTGCAGGCCAGGGAGACCGGTTTCTCGGATACGGGGAACGGGATGCTCACCGGGACCATCACCGACGTGATGCTGGAGAGCCTCCCCGTGAATCCGTCCACCTTCAGCCCGCAGACCGGCCAGGATCTCGAGATCACCTTCGCGCTCAACCTCTCCCGGTACCCTGTCCTCGCCACCGTCACCACCACCGTATGGGAGAACGTCACCGCTGAAGATTACCCGCGGTTCCTGCAGGCCGCCTACGATGCCAATTATGCGAGTATCTCGGCGGTTGCCTACACCATGGACTTCTCCTCGCTGAACCTGTCCGGCGTGAGGTCGGCTACCCTGAACCTCTCGGTAGTGTCCTCCTGGGTGGACCGGTACGGCGTCTCCGGGAACATCACCCTGCTCCGGCTGGGCGATGACGGCACCCGGCAGGGATTCAAGTACCGGAGCCTTGCCACGGATCCCGTGAGCGGGATCGATCATTACCTGTACGAGTCCCCGAAAGGCCTCTCCCGGTTCGCCCTGGCCTCCACTTCGGGATCCGGGAACCCCTTCCAGCTGCTGGTGCTGTCGGCCGGCACCCGGGCGAGCACCGGCACGCAGACCGGGAGCAGCAGTAACGATTTCCCCCAGGGCTTCCCCACTGCGGTCCCCCGGCCCGTGCAGATGCAGCCGGAACCGCTCTTCTTCCAGGAGAGCGGCCTCCCTGAGCTGACCGGCACCGGGACCACGACGCGGCCGTTCACTCTCACGGCAGCAGACCAGGGCGCTTCCCTTGTCATCGATTCCGATACCCGGCTGACGAATGAACGGGGGCTGCCCCTCAGTGAACTCTCGGTTCTTCCGGCAGGATCCGTCGGAATTTCTCCTCCAGCCGGGAGTTACTATACCTATACCGGGATTGCGTACGACCTGCAGCCGGACGGGATGGTCTTTGACCCCCCCGCGGAGGTGCAGTTCCGGGTGGACACGGCACAATGGCAGGATTCCACCCGGTACCAGGTACTGGCCAGGAGCAGCGACGGGGAACCGTGGGAGGTGATTCCCACCCGGCAGGATGATGCCACGCACACCGTCACCGCCAGCGTCAGCCACTTCTCCCTCCACGCGCTCTTCTCCTGGCCGGCACCGGTGACCACGCCTCCCCAGGTGCTCCCCACCCTCCAGGCAGCCCCGAAACAGGTGCCCCGGACACCCCTCACCATTATCACCGGCCTCATCTTCTGGGCGGCACACACAGCCCAGGGCCATGTTCTTGAATTCCTGGTGGTCATCCTCCTCGTGGGTGGGGTCAGCATCACCCTCCGCCGCGGTGTCCCTGTCCGGGCGTTCCGGCCCTGGGTGTTCCTGTACCTGATCAGCCTCACTGCCTACCTCTGGGCCACCTTCCTGGCCCTCACCGGCGGGCCCCTCTGGGTGAGCAGCTGGATCTTCATGGCCACAGCCGGCCTGAACCTGATCGTCCACCTCTTCAGGTTCGACCGGATCACCCTGATTCCCGCACCCGGGCAGAGATGGGCCGAAAGCCGCCTCTGATACCCGGGCTCTTTCATTACCTTTATCACCCCTCTCCCGGTACATCCTCGTGAATGACGTGGCGAAGCTTCCTGTATCCCCTCCGGACGGTGGATAACGGGGAGATAGCGAGCCTGCGGGATGCAGGGGATGCACGGGGGCTCGTGCACCTGCTCTCCCACCCGGATCCCCGGGTGCAGGACCGGGCCAGTGCTGCCCTCACCACCCTGGGACCCGGTGCCCTGGGCCCCCTCATCTCCGCCATGGGTTCCCCACAGCCCCAGGTCCGGATGGGTGCAGCCGAAGCCCTTGCACCGATCCGTGATCCCAGGGCTGGTGATACCCTGGCCCGGATGGTGTCCGGCGACCCTGCGGAAGAGGTCCGGTGGGCTGCAGCGGTGGCCCTGGGCGAACATGGCGATTCCCGGCAGATACCGGCCCTGGTCCGCGCCCTCCATGACCCGGACAAGTACGTCCGGTCAGGGGCAGCCGGTGCGCTCCTGCGCCTCGGGTGGACACCGGCAGACGGGGTGGATCGGGCGGATCTCCACATCGCCCTCCAGGAGTGGGATCGCGTACCCGCGGAGGGGGCACCGGCCGTGAAGCCCCTCACCCGCGTCCTCGGGGATCGGGACCCGGGGATCCGCGCCCGGGCGGTGGAGGCGCTGGGGCGGACCGGCCACGGGGACGCAGCCGGGGCCTGCAACCGTGCCCTTGGCGATCCCGAGAGCCGGGTCCGGTGGCAGGCGACCCTGGCCTTCCCCTGCTGCGGTGTCCCTCTCGTGCACCTTCCCCTGGGCATCAGCCGGCGGCCGAAGACCGGGAAGCACCCGGCCGTCGCGGTCTTCCTGAACCTCTTCTTCCCGGGCCTGGGCTACAACTACCTGGGGGCCTGGTGGGGTCTCATCTGTTTCCAGACCATCGTCACCTTTGTCGTGCTCCTCTCCCTGGCCATCGGGCCGGTGCTCCCCACGGTGCTCCAGTACTCGGTCTCCACCCTCATCGCCCTCCAGACATGGCTCGCCGTCCGGACCCTGCCACGGGAGGACCCGATGTAGGGGGATCACGCATGCAGATCGCTGATATCTTCACCCGGAGACCACCCGACGTGGATACTCTCGCCAACCGGCGGGATATCGACGGGCTGGTGCGGGCCCTCGGCCACGACGATACTGCCGTCCAGCTCCGTGCCGCCCGGGCGCTGGGGACCATGGGCACGGAGGCGGTGGACACCCTGATCCGGGCGCTGGATACTGACGACCGGGACATCCGGCTGGGCGTCATTGCCGCCATGGGGGAGATACGGGACCCGTCCGTCCTGGACCCCCTCCTCCCCCTGCTCCACGACCGGTCCAACGAGGTCCGCTGGGCGGCTGCTCTCGCGCTGGGACAGCTGGCCGACCCGCGGGCCGTGCCCCTCCTGGTCCGGGCCCTCCGGGACCCGGACCGCTATGTCCGCTACGGGGCAGCCATCGCCCTGGGCCAGCTGGGGTGGGTGCCGGAAGCCGACGAAGGCAGGGCATGCCTGGCCCTGGCCCTGCAGGACTGGGACCGCCTCTCCGTTCTCGGGAAGGCGGCCCTCCCTGCCCTCCAGCTGGCGTCGTCGGACAGGGACCGGGAGGTCAGGGCACGGGCGGTGGCCCTCATGGGGGAGATCGGTGACCCGTCCTCTGCACCGGCACTGGTCCGGGCCCTGGGCGATGCGGATGACACGGTGCGCTGGAACGCGGTGCAGGCCGCAAGGGCGTGCGGCGTCCCCCCCATGCAGATCCCCCGGGGCGTCTCCCGCAGGCCGCGGGTGCGCAAGGATCCCCGGGTCACAGCCCTCCTGAACTTCCTGCTTCCGGGCCTGGGCTACTTCTACCTGGGGAAGTGGTGGGGGATCCTGATCTGGCAGGTGGACATCACGGCAACGGTCTGGCTGTTCACGATCACCGGGGAGCAGCCCGCCTACGCAGCCCTCTTCCCCATCTACCTCTTCCTGGCTGCCCACGGGTATTACATGGCAAAACGGATGCCGGACCTGTAGGGCGAATCGCGGAGTACTTTCCGCTTCAGTGCCGGCGGGACCCCACCCACTCACGGGCAGCACACGGATCATCGGTGGCAAAGCCGTCCACGCCCAGCGCCACCGCCCGCCGGACCTCCTCCCGGGTATTGAGCGTCCAGGGGATCACCCGGATCCCCTTCACCCGTGCCGCCTGCACCAGCCCTTCCGTCAGGAGATCCTGCCGGGGCAGCACTGTACCGGCCCCCGCCCGGGAGGCCATCTCCACCAGGTCCCCCTCCGGCCGGGAAACGATCAGGCCGGTGGCAAGGCCGGGGAGCAGGGCCCGGGCAGCCGGCAGGGCGGCCGCATGGAAGGAAACGAACAGGACGTCCTTTGTCCCGTACGCCCCGAGCAGGGCAGCGATCGCCGGCACCGCCTCCTCCTCCTTGGCCTCCACCACGAGCCCGCCCCGGTGGCCAACCCGTTCCATCACCTCCTGCAGGAGCGGGATCCGCTCCCCCTGCCCTGCATCCAGCCGCCGCAGGTCCACGAGGGGCATCTCCCGCACCGGCCCCTCCTCGCCGGTGGTCCGGTCCACCGTCGCGTCATGGATTACGACAGGGACACCCTCGCGGGAGAGCCGGACGTCCACCTCCACCCACCCTGCACACGCGAGGCCGCGGGCAACGGCCCGGAGGGTATTCTCCGGTGCGAGGGCCCGCGCCCCCCGGTGGCCGATGATCTGCACCATGTCCCACCCTCACCCCCCGGTTCTCCCTTCATGGGAGAAGAAGGTGATGGCGGGGTACTCCGTTTTCTCAACCAGACCGGTACCGGAAGGATACTACGGTGGAAAAAGGGCAGGAAGCGACCATCCTCACCGGGGAATATGACGGGAGGGGGCACGCCCCCTCCCGGTCCCACCCCAGCGAGAGGAGAGTCGATTCCCGCGGTTTCCCTGACAGGATCACTGAGTTCCCTGACACGGAATGATCGGCATATCCTCCCGGGGGGCGCCCACGCGGCGGGGGGCGGAGCCCCCCTGGAGCGTCTCACCAGTCGGAGCTCCCCCCGTACCAGAACCTCCTTTTTTCCCCCTCCCGTTATCTCCTTATTATCGCCTCATTTTCATAAAAAACCATTTTCCATCGGCATTTCCCCGCGCCCGGAACACTTTCGCACCCCCCCCTCTGCACCTTTATCACCGCC
>JAJRDA010000057.1 GCA_028678665.1 Methanomicrobiales archaeon
TCCTCCCCCTTCGGCCAACGCACATCCGATGGCAATCCATTATGGCGGGAGCAGGAGAAAAGATCTACAGATGGCGCAGCTCGTGGTGGATATTGGCGGGAGGCCCGGGAAGGACTGCCGGGGGTTTTGCACGTACTGCTACTTCCGGCACGCGAAGGAGGTGCCTCCCTTTGGCTGCCGCCATTGCCCCCCGTTCAGGAAGGGATGCGACCACTGCTCCCGGTCGGTGCAGGAACGGTACCCCGGCTTTTTCGACCTGCGGGCCATCGCCGACGACACCCTTGCCCGGCTCCAGATGCTGGAGGGGGATCTCTCCCGGGTCACCATCAGCGGGGGCGGGGACCCCAGCTGCTATCCCCGGTTCCGGGAGCTGATTCAGCTCCTGGCGGGGATGGAGGCACCGCTCCACATCGGGTACACCAGCGGGAAAGGGTTTGACGATCCGGAGATCGCGCAGTTCCTGATCGACCACGGCCTCGCCGAGCTCTCCTTCACGGTCTTTGCCGCGGATCCCCGGCTCCGGAAGAAGTACATGCACGATCCCACGCCGAAAGCCTCCCTCGCCATCCTGGAGCGGCTCTGCGGCGAGATCGACGCCTATGCTGCCGCCGTCGTGCTCCCCGGTGTGAACGACGGCGAGGTGCTGGTCCGGACCTGCGAGTGGCTGGAGGAACGGGGTGCAAAGGGCCTGATCCTGATGCGGTTTGCGAACCGTGTGGAGAACGGCCTGATCCTGGGAAACGCTCCCATCATCCCCGGTCAGCGGCAGCACACGGTGGAGGAATTCCGGAACCTGGTCGCGGATCTGGCATCCCAATTCAGGATGCGGATCAGCGGAACCCCGCTCGGGGATCCCGGTCTGGGATCGCCCTTTGCCATCCTGCAGGAGCCGGATCTCCTGGCCACGCTGCCCCGGGTCCAGCGGCGGGCCACGGTGATCACCGGTACTGTCGCGGCCCCGTACGTGAAGCGGGTTCTGGACGCATGCGGGGACGGGTCCGGTGTCGTGGCCGTGGAGAAGGAAATCGCGGACCTGATCACCATCGACGACCTGAAGGGGCTGGACCCCGCAGAACTGGAGCAGGCGGTGATCCTCCCCGGCCGGGCCTTTGTCCACGAGCCTGAGGCGCAGGAGTTACTCCGGGCCGACGGGACGGAGCGGATCGTCATCCGGGGCCCCGATACCCTCACCGCCGACGGCGAGACCTCCATGGGCATGGTGCGGGAGGACGTGCTGGCCATGGAGATGGAGGGGTTCGCCGCATTGATCCGGCTGATCAACCAGTTCGGGCGGGAAGGGTAACGTTTCGCTGTCGGGATCGTGTTCATCGATTGAGGAGGACCGGGACGCTTCAGAAGGACCTGCGATCCCCCCGCCGAGTCGACATCCCCCCAGGAGGAGAGGTGGATGACGGTTTTTCCGGATCTCAGCTTCTCGAGGTGACAGCCATGTGGGGCGGGAGGGGGCCAGCCTTCTCCCGGCCCCTCCCCCGTGAGGATAGTTGATTCTTTGGTCAGTGTGGCAGGACAGAACTCCGGTTGACAGAACACCGGCGGGGGGTGCCCACGCGGCGGGGGCGGTGAGCCCCCGAGTGCGTCCCACCAGTAATCGCTGTGTGCGGAATACCGTTTCCTGATATTCGAAGAATGCCTTGGCGGAGGCCGCGACGGCGGGGGCGGAGCCCTACATCCGCATGGGCATGGTCCGCCGGTGCAGGACCATCGTGACGGCGGTGAAGGCCAGCATGAAGGCCGCAAGGGCGAAAAAGTCCGCAAGAAGAGGGAAGAAATTGGTACCTGTGACCGCATAGCGCACGAGATCGGTGAAGTAGGTAAGCGGTGAGCAGACGGCGATGGCCATCCCCCAGGGGGGCATCTCTCCCAGCGGGATGAAGATGCCGCTCACAAAGACCAGCGGGAACTTGAGAAGCGAGGAGAGCATCATGATGTTGGAGGGCACGTTGGTGGGAGGCACCGAAAGAAGCATCCCCAGTGCCGAGAAGCAGCAGCCGGCCAGGAGGACGGCGGCACCCAGCGTGGCGGCGTGGAGGAGCGGGAGGCCCATGGCGAGCCCCAGGAGGAGGGCCACCGCCGTAACCCCGATGCCGAAGAGGAGGGATGCGATCATGTCTCCCAGGACAATGGTCGGGATGGTGACCGGGCATGAGGCCAGGCGCTCCAGGGTCCTTGCCGAGCCCTCCCAGGGGAAGATGGCGGGGGAGACGGCGGTGGCCGTGAAGAAGAGCGTCATCGAGAGG
Organism: Methanomicrobiales archaeon; assembly: GCA_028678665.1. Lineage (GTDB taxonomy): Archaea > Halobacteriota > Methanomicrobia > Methanomicrobiales > JACTUA01 > JAJRCY01. The sequence goes on from JAJRDA010000057.1 coordinate 2,259, forward strand.
AGCCCCGAATAGAGGAACGGAAACGGGAGATTCCGGCTCCCCATGAAGAAGGCGAGAAAGAGAAAGACCGGCATGAAGATCCCGAAGATAAGCACCGGGCCCTTCAGGTAATAGATCCGGATATCCTTTTTCGCAATCGCCCACGCACGCCGCGCCTGTTCGGGAATCCCTGCCGGGTTCATGGTTCCTTCCCCCGTGTCAGCCGCAGGAATGCATCGTCCAGGGATGGCGCGAGCGTGTTCAGCGAGATGATGGTGGCTCCCCTTTCCCGGCTGGCCTCCAGGAGGGATCGTACAGCCGCATCCGGGTTGTCGGTGGTGATCCGCCACTTGTCGCCGCTGCGGGCCACTTCTGTGATACCCGCACGGCCGGAGAGGGCATCGGGAGGGATCTCCCGGTCAAAGCTCGCGTCGATCAGGTGCACGCGGTCGATGGCCGCCTTCAGCTTCTCGGGTGCATCCAGCGCCACCATCCTGCCACTCCGGATGATACCCACCCGGTGGCAGAGCCGGTTGGCCTCGTCCATGTTGTGCGTGGTGAGGAAGATCGTGGTTCCTCCCTCATTGAGGTCCCGCAGCATGGCAAGGATCATCTGCGTGCTCTGGACGTCGAGGCCACCCGTGGGTTCGTCCAGGAAGAGCAGCACGGGTTCGTGAAGGAGCGCCATAGCCAGGATCAGGCGCTGCTTCATCCCCTTGGAATACGCCTGCACCTTCTGGTCTTTCTTCCCGAGGAGGCCCAGCATGTCAAGGAGGTCCCGCGCCCTGCCCGCCGAGTGGCCGTGTTCCAGGCCGTACAGCTCGCCCATGAGCATCAGGTTCTGCCAGGCGGTGAGGTCCGTGTAGGCATTGGAGGTCTCGGGTACGACACCGATGCGCTGCTTTGCCTGCACCGGCTCGGCGCGGATGTCGTGGCCCAGGATCCTGGCGCTCCCCCCGTCCATGGGAATGACGCCGGTGAGCATCCGGACGGTGGTCGTCTTCCCGGCACCGTTCGGTCCCAGGAACCCGAAGATCTCCCCCTCCTCCACACGGAACCCGATGTGGTCCACCGCAATGGTGGTGCCATAGGCCTTGGTCAGGTCCTGCACTTCAATGACGTGGGGCATGCGAAAATTCCCTGGATATGCTCCCCATGGAAGTGAATGGGTCTGTCGTGATGATAAAACGGTGGTGGGGGGAAGATCCGGCGGGGATCCTCTCCGGCTCTCACCGTCCACCCGTGGATCCCTCTCCTCCTGCCAGCACATACTCCGGACCCAATATCTCATATGATCCGGCCCCTACAGGGTACACACTATGGCAGGCGAGCGGGAGGAACTGCGGGGGAAGGTCCTGGAACTGAAGGACCTGGCCGCGTACCAGGAAGGCGCGGTGGCGAGCCGCACGGTTGTACTGAAAAAAGCGGGGACCATCACCGCCTTTGCTTTCGATGCCGGGGAGGGGCTCCCGGAGCATACGGCGCCCTTTGACGCCATTGTGCAGGGGCTGGAGGGCAGGGCCGAGATCACGATCGGCGGGGAATCCCTCCGGCTGGAGGAGGGGCAGATGGTGATCATGCCGGCGAGGGTGCCCCACGCGGTGAAGGCACTCACCCGGTTCCGGATGCTCCTTACCATGATCCACGAGTGAGGGGGCGATGCCAGTGGCGGAGCGGATTTACCGGTACTCTCCCGAAGATTTCGGCGAGCTCCCGGTCACGGTCCTCCATATGGACCTCACCTTCGAGATCCACGATGACCATACCCTGGTCACCTCTGCCCTCCGGGCCCGGACCCGCGACCGCTCGGTGAAGACACTCTCCCTGAACGCGAGGGATCTGGAGATTTGGGACGTCGCCTGCGACGGGAGGACCGTCTCCTTCCGGTACGACCGCGGGACGGCGCTGCTCCATGTGGACTTCCTCTCCCGGTTACCCCCCCACACGGAGTTCACCCTCCACACGCTCTCGGTCTGCCGGCCCACGGCGAACATCCTGGAGGGGCTGTACTACGACGCCACCCCGGCCGGCGCTCCCCCCACCCAGATCACCCAGTGCCAGCAGTGGGGCTTCCAGCGGCTGGTCCCCTGCCTGGACGACATGACCGCCAAGTGCACCTACGTGACCACCATCATCGCAGACAGGCGGTATACCCACCTGATCTCCAACGGCGACGTCGCAGAGGAGCGGCATCGGTTCGACGATACCCGGGACCGGATCGTGTACGCGAACACGGTCACCCCCATGGCCCCCTACCTCTTCTTCCTGGGGGCAGGGACCTGGGATACGTTCCGGCGGGAGTTCGAGTACCCGGACGGGCACACCTTCACGCTGCAACTCCTGGCACCGAAGGGTGCAGACCCCGGCCACGCGGAGAAGGCACTGGAGGTACTGGCAGGGGCCGTCCTCTGGGTGTGCCTCTTCACCGGACCAGAGCAGTACCGCGGGATCGAAACACGCCGGGAGCTCTGGCACCTCGCGCAGGAGCGGGACCGGCTGAAGCAATCCGGGGGCGATGACGGTACGCTCTCCACGACACGGGCGCGGATGAAGGAACTCCTCGCCGGGATCCTGCCCGGCTACCGGTACACCGGCACCGTGTACCGGGAGATCGCGATGCAGAACTCGGACTTCGGGGGCATGGAGAACGTGGGGAACACCACCATCACCGCGAACCGGATCATGCCCTTTTCGCAGATCACCGACCCTGCGCTGGAGTACCTGTTCCGGGTGAAGGTCCACGAGTTCTACCACAACCTGAATGGTTCCGAGGTGACCGGCCGGTCCCCCTTCGAGCTCTGGCTGAACGAGGCGGTGACGGTCACCGTCGAGCAGCAGCACCACGCCTTCCTCTTTGGGGAGGATTACACCCGCCTCCAGACGGTGCAGACGCTGCTGGCGCCCGAGGGGGGGACCTTTGCCCTGGACTCGGGGGCCGCTTCCATGCCCATCGAGCCCGACGGCTTCAATGACCCGAACGACCTGATCACCGGGATCACCTATGTGAAAGCCCCCGAGGTGGTCCGGATGATCGAGATCCTGGCCGGGCCGGAGGCCTTTGCCCGGGGACTGGACCTGTACCATACCCGGTTCCGGCACGGGAACGCCTCCCGGGCCGACTGGATCGCCTGCATGGAGGAGATCTCAGGGCAGTCCTTTGCGGGCATGGCGCAGGTGTGGCTGAAGGCGACGGGATTTCCGGTGGTGACCATCACCCCGGCCTACGATGTTCCGTCCCGCACCCTGCGCCTTTCCCTCCGGACCACTGCACCCTCCGGGGGTGGTGCATGGGAGTTCCCGTTCCGTGCGGCAGGGGTGGACGCGGAGAGCCGGGACCTGGTGGAGGTGACGGCCCGTGTTACCGGGACAGATCAAACCCTTACGATCCCGGGCATTGATCCGCCGGCGTTCCTCTCCCTGAACCGGGGGTATTCCTTCTATGGGAAGGTGGTGCACGACGCGCCGGAAGGCGAGCTCCTCCTGCAGGCGCGGAAGGACCCGGATACCGTGAACCGGTTCATGGCCTTCACCCGCCTGGCCGAACGGGAGATGCTCCGGATCCTCCGGGACCCGCAGGCAGAACCGTCGGTACCGTTCACCTCCCTCTGGGCGGACCTTCTCGCCGATCCCCGGCTGATGGACACTGCCGGCGGGCAGTTCCTTACGATCTTCGAGTCGGTGGAAGATCCTGCGTTCTCCCACCACTACTCCACCCTCCACGGTGCCCGGCGGCAATTGCTGCGGTCAGTGGCGGTGCGGCACGGCCCGCTGCTCCAGGAGATGTACCTCCAGCATGGCGAGGCCTCCGAAGAAGGGCTCCCCTACGTGGCCACTCAGGTGCAGGCGATCCGGGCACGCCAGGTGAAGAATGTCTCCCTGGATGCGCTGGCCCTCCTGGATACCCCGGATGTCCATGACCTGCTCCGCCACCAGTTCCAGGAATCCCCTGCGGCGACGGACCGCATGGTGGCCTTCCGGCTCCTGCTGGAGTCCTCGGCCCGGGACCGGATGGCGATCTTTGACCGGTTCATGGGGGAGTCGGCGCGGCACCCCGTGGCCTGGGAAGCCTTCCTCTCGTCGGTCGCCGGCGCCTCGTGCCCGGATCTCACGGATCTGGTGCGGCGGGCGGAGGCATCCCCTGCCTTCCGCATCGAGCAGGCCAACGACCAGCGGGCACTCCACGTCCGGTTTGCCATGAACCGGAAGGTCTCCCTGGAGACTCCGGAGGGACGGGTACTCCTCGCGGAGATCCTGCGCCGTCTCGCCCCGGTCAACGAGACATCCACCGTGCGGGCACTGCAGGCCATGGCCCACCTGGACAGGATGGATGCGGTGCACCATGTGCCCCTCGTTGTGCTCCTCGTCGACTGCCTCCGTTCCCTTGACCGGGAGACGCAGGCAACGGTCTTCCGTACGGTGCAGCGCCTGCTCCTGGGGGCGCCGGCAGCGGTGGCGGCCTACGAGGCGGTTCACGGGAAGATCCCGGAACTCGCGGAGGTCAGGGAAAACCAGTCGGCGAGGATCGGATAGGTACACTTTCTCCTCCAATCCTTTTCAGAGTGCTGAGGCCCCGAACAGGACGGTTCGCCCTATCCTCCTGGGGGAGGGACCGGGAGGGGGTCTCCCCCTCCCGCACCCATTCACGGTGAGGATATTCAGAAGTGACGGAATCCTTTACGAGGGGAACAGGGGAGTGGGAGCCCACTCACGCCCTTTCTTCAGGCTTCTTCTCCCGGAACGTCCGGTACTCTTTGACCAGAGCTTCGCCGTAGGCGTCGGCCTTCTTCGTGGGTACGTAGTTGAATTCCCGGACCCGTTTCAGGAGCTCCTCCCGGATGACGTCATCAGTGGCCGGGCGGAGCTTCGCCACCTCTCCCAGGATCCAGTCCAGCTTGTCGATGCCCGTCTCCTTTCCGTCGATGAGGATACGGCGGATCCCGATCTCGGAGGGCGGGATCCCGCCACAGATCGTGCAGTACTTCCCTTCCTTGTCGATGGTCACGGGTCACCCCCGGATCATGGTGAGGGACATCTTGAACCGGGTGACAGCAGAGAGGGCGTGGGGTGTGTTCGCCGGGAAGATGATCGTCTCCCCCTCCTTCATCGGGTGGGTCTCCCCCGCCACCCAGACCTCGCACTCCCCGTCCAGGATCGTGACCACCGCGTCGTAGGGGGCCGTATGCTCCGAGAGCCCCTCGTCCTTATCAAAGGAGAAGAGGGTGATGGACCCGGAGGGGTTGTTCACGATCATCCGGCTCGCCACCGTCCCCTCCTGGTAGGCGACCAGCTCCTTCAGCGAGAGCACCTTCCCCCGCAGTTCCTCGCGTGCCTTCTCGGTCATGCGTGTTCCCCTCCCCCGGCAGGCTCCGGCTCCAGGTTGAACTCTGTCGTCTCCTTGGCCAGGAAATAGCCCAGGATGACCCGGATCACCACCACCAGGCCCAGCAGCAGCAGCTCTTCCCGCGTGGGTTCCAGCACCGTGGTGAGCACGTCCCCCGCGATGAAGAACTCCAGGCCGAAGACGATCCTTCCCGTGAAGTCACGGCGGATCCGGGTGTTCGTGACAGTGGTCCGCCCCGCGCTCCGGAGGATCACGGCGAGGGCCGCCGCAAGACCGCCCCAGATGATCAGGGCGGCACCGCAGACAGTGAAGAGGTTCGCAAAGAAGGTGAGGATCGCGGTGAAGAACGGCCAGTCCATACAGGGATTGGCGACACGGAACGATATGAAGGTTGGGGAGGAGGCGGATCCCCGCCGTTCAGAACAGCCAGTGCATCCGTGGCAGGAACTCGGTCAGGTGCCGCTGGTAGTCATCGAACCAGGTGGCGTGGGGGTTGGCGTGGAAGACCATGAACCGGTCCTGGTTCTTTGCGTCGGCCGCCTGGTGGTACTTCATGAAGACCTGCTGGGCGGTCCTCCCCACCACCTCGATCTTTCCCGAGGCATGGGACATGATGAAGCGTGCCCGCTTCGCAAGGCCCGAGCACCGGGCAAAGGCGGCCTGGATGATCTGGTAGGACTTTTCCACGGGGAGCGTGAAGATGCGGTTCCCGGTGACAGGCCGGCACTGGAAGATGTAGTACGGGGAGACCCCGATGAATGAGAGGTGATGGAGAAGATCCGAGAGGACCGCCGGGGAGCTGTTGATGCCGGCGATCAGGGGGGTCTGGTTCACCACCACCGCTCCGGCCGACTGGAGGGCAGCGAGGGCCCGCATGGCATCGCCGCTCAACTCCTTCGGGTGGTTGAAGTGGGCCATCACATAGATCCTCCGCTCGTCGGTGCTGTACCTCCGGATCATCTCCAGGAGCTCCGGGTCATCCAGGATCCGGTGGGGGTTGTAGGCCGGCATCTTGGTACCGATCCGGATAATCTGGACATGGGGAATCTCCCGCAGCTCACGGACCACCGCCTCCAGCCCCCTTGTGGGGAGCATGAGGGGATCACCACCGGAGAGGAGCACGTTCGTGATCTCCCGGTGCTCGCGGATGTACTCCATGCAGGCCGGGATATCCTCTGCCACCTCCCGCTCTTCGGTGAGGAAGAGGCGCTTGCGGAAACAGAACCGGCAGATGCCTCCGCAGACATCGCTGACCAGGAGAAGGGCCGTCTGGGGGTACTTGTGCTGGAGACCGGGGACCCTCGTATAGCTCTTCTCGGATGACGGGTCCAGTGCCCCGGATCCCTCCAGCTCCCGGGGATCCGGGACTACGATCCTCCGGAGGGGGTCCTCCGGATCGCTCCAGTCAATCCGGGAGAGATAGTAGGAATTGGACCGGAACGGGAAGGTCTTCTCCACCTCCTGTTTCGCCCTGAGCTCCTGCCGGTCCAGAACCTCTCCGATGCCACCCACCTGGTCCAGGTGGGTGAGATACCGTACCTTCATGCGCATCACCTCCGCTGCTGCCCGACAGGGTAAAAGCCATTGTGTGAAAATTCCCGGCGTCTGCCACTGGCAACCCAAAAACAGGTGCCGCCAGGTCGCTCTCCGGAAAACATCCGTATATGATCCCTTATCCTAGAAAAAGTTTCCCCCCGGGGTCCGGGATCCCTCAACAAAGCTCGATAATGGTCCCGTTTTTTCTTATTTGAGTGAGAATATGGAGAGATTTCCCTGCTCCCGCCCCCGGCCCGTGGTTCACCCCCTCCCGGCTGCCCCTCCGATGGGAAAAGGTGAACGATGCAGCCGGGTTCCCCCGGTGATCACCCCCCGGAACGAAGATCATCCCTTCCCGTACCGGAGCGCCCCTTCCCGGGGGCAGACCTCCAGGCACCGGCCGCAGAGATAGCACTCCGCCTTTGCGGCGTTCTTCCCGGCCTCGCCTGTGGGGCAGATCACGTCGCACTTCCCGCAGTTGATGCACTCCTTGGTCCGGCGGAGCTTCAGCCGGGCCCGCGACGAGGCGAGGGACAAAATCGCACCAATGGGGCAGAAGAGGCGGCAGAACGGCCGGTAGATCACCGTTGCCACGGCGATGAGCACGAGAAACACGAAGAAGGAGACGGAGGCCACCTCCAGCGAGAAAAACTGCCGGATGCCGAAGTAGCGGAGGAGGGCCGTCGAGAAGAGGAGCGCCGCTGCGACCAGCACCGCCAGGAACGCGAGCCGGAAGATGGTGAAGAAGCGCTGCGCCTTCGCGGTCTTCTCCTTCGGTACCGGGGCCAGGGATGCCGCTTCCTGGACGGCACCGATGGGGCAGAGGTACCCGCAGAAGACCCTCCCCGTGACGAGCGTGATGGTGAGGAAGATCGCGAGGAATGCCGCGAGGAAGAGCAGGGGGGTATACACCCCGCCGCCCACCCCGGCCAGAACCTCCTGGAACTGGAGGGGGGCCATGGGGGAAAAGATGAGAAAGCCCAGAAGGATCGACAAAATGAGGAAGAGGTACCCCACGCGCCGGGTGAACCGGCCGGTGGCCA
>JAJRDA010000058.1 GCA_028678665.1 Methanomicrobiales archaeon
CCCATGGTGAAGGTCCCCGGGATGCCGTCATGGACCGTGATGGCCTTGTTGTCCATCCCCCCGATGTCGATGACCGTGCAGGGACCGTGCTGGCGGTCTGCGAGAAACACCGCTCCCTTGGAGTTGACAGTCAGCTCCTCCTGGATCAGGTCTGCCTTGAGGTGGTCGCCCACGAGATACCGGCCATAGCCCGTGGTCCCCACGGCCTGGATCTCCTCCCGCCTGACCCCGGCCTCGGTGAGCGCGAGCGCGATGGCGTCATCTGCGGATTTCAGCACCTCGGTGGTCGGGAGCCAGCCCTTGCCGATGATCCGGTTGTCCCGCATCACGATTGCCTTCGTCGTGGCAGAGCCCGAATCCAGCCCCATGGTGAGCCCCTCCTGCACCTCCCGTGCGAGAAGCGCCCGCCGGCGGGCGATGGTGGTGAGGGCCTCCATCCTTGTGAGGAGGGTCCCTGACGTGGTCCGCTCGGTGAAGGAGTAGGAGACCACAGGGAGCGTGGAGTTCTCGACGATGTAGCGGCGCAGCTCGTTCCGGACGATGGCAGCCTCGGCGCACCGGAAGCAGGTGGCGATGAAGACCGCATCTGCCTCGATTCTCCCCTCGACGAGCTCCTTCGCCCGGGCGATGGCCAGCTTCAGGTCCGGCGACCGGACGTCCAGGCCGAAGAGGGTGAGATCCCGCTTTACGTCCGCAAGGGCGATGTCCGGGAAGAAGATCTCGGCCCCCACCGCCGCTGCGGCATCGTTGATCTCCTTCTGCACCCCGCTGTACTCCGGCCCGCAGGCCAGCTCTGCGATGCGCACCTTCTCCGTCATTCGGCGTTCCCCCCCTTCGGGAGTTTCTCCAGGAACTCCCGGATAGCGGCGACAAAAATCTCCCCCTCCTCCTCGGATCTCGGGTAGGTCAGGTCCAGGACCGGTATCCCGCGGTGACGGAGCAGGTACATGACCAGCTCGTTGGTCCGGGCGCACCCCATGCACCCGAAGGCCAGGTCCGCATCGTTGATGATGATGGCGGCATCGGCCTCCTCGATCTGGGGCCCGATGATGGCCATCCTGCCCCTGACGCCCGAGGGCACCTCCACGGCCGCCCACCGGAGGCCCTTCTTCGGTTCCTCGGGGGTCACCTGCAGGGGGGGCGAGTCGAATCCCGCCGTCTGGATCCGCTCGCGGATACCCAGCGCGGAGCCCAGCGGCTCATGGCCGAACCGGGCCACCATGTCCGAGAGGATCAGGCTTGTGGTCGGATAGATGAAGACTTTAGCCATGGGAAGATACCTCCGCTTCGAAGAGCGCCCTGATGCGGCCCGGGTCCAGCGGTTTCTTCTTCCGCCGTTCCAGCACCTCAAGGGCCGATTCCCCGCCATCCCGATGCGGGAGGGCCGCGAGGCCGTGGGAGATGTACCGGATCAGGGAGAGCTCGAATTCGTGCCCGAAGAAACCCGGCCGGGCCCCGCCCAGGTTTGCCCGGCAGCGGCGGGGGTCGCCGGGCGGGAATCCCCGGTCCTTGACGAAGATATGCGTAGGGTCCAGGGCCCGCAGGGTCGCGACCACCGACGCCACCCGCGCCGGCTCGCCCGTGATCTGCAGGCCGAAACAGGTCTCCTTGATCATCAGGTCCGGCGCTGCCTCGTAGGCCCGCAGGGAGAGGTCCTGCGGGGTGAGATCCGGTGACTCCACAAAGACATAGACGGTATGCGTTCCCCGGTACCGGGGCTGGTATTCCTTCACGGGCCCACCACTCTCACGTAGATCATCTCCTTCTCCTTCAGCGCTTTCAGCTTGCCGGTGTCCACGACCGTTCCCAGGATGTTCGTGCCCTCGAACGGTTCCGCCGTGGGCCCGAACTCCCGGTGGGGCGACGTCCGGACACCTACCGTGCCCGTCCCCTTCCGGGAATCGTTGGTCATCGCCAGGGAGAACGCCGGCACCTCCCCCTCGGGGGTATTCTCGGGCAGGATCTTGAGCCCTTCCCGCATGGGCGGGCGGAAGAGGAAGACATCGTCGAACCGGAAGAAGAACGGCAGCTTTCCCAGGGTGTGCTGCGTGAGGCCTGTCAGCTGCCGGAATATCTCGCAGCTGGCCGGCGCCCGGGCGTCGTCCAGCCGGATCTTTATCACCTTCTCCTCCGGGGCAGTGGCCAGGGAGACCGTCCCCCGTGCCAGGGCTTCCAGCGTGGTACCGGGATCCTGGTCCACCACCAGCCGTGAGGGATCCTTCACATCCGGCTCCGCCGCAACGCCCCGTTCCCCGGCACGAGCCATGGCATCCCCTGCCGTCATGCCGATCAGGTCCAGGCGGGACGGGGTGACCGCGATGCAGAGGGTCTCCCCTTCCCGGGCCAGCTTGACGAGCTCGATCCCGTGCACCACCTGGCCCACCACCGCGTGCTCCGGGTTGCCGGGGAGATCGGTCCGGTAGATGTACACGGCCCCCCGGCCGGGCCCCACCCATCGCACCGTCACCGTGCCCTCGCCCCGGAACCGCTTCTCCTCAGGGGAGAGGTCGGTGCCGGCCAGGCTCTCGTCCCGGATATGGGTGCTCGCCGCCCGGTGGACGTGGTAGTGCCCCCGCTCCACCACCATCAGCAGGTGCTCCACGGTGGCTGCGACAGAGGTATCGATCTTCTCCGGTGTGTAGCCCTGGGCGACCGCTTCCACGCGGGTCACCACCTGCATCCCCTCCTCCAGGGTGAAAGACGTGTCCGTGGTGGTAAAGGCAGTGGTCCGGTCCTCCCAGGAGATCACCCGCTCGATCCGGTCGATCCGGTCCCCTCGCGTCCACCGGTCCAGGACGCCGCCACCGGAGACAACCCGGCCGATGATGCCGCCGCCCGCCGGTGCCCCATGGTCCGCCAGGTGCCGGATCCGGGAGAAGGTCAGGTACGATCGCCGGGGATCATAGCCCCCGCACCCCACCAGCACGTCGCCGCGCTCGTACGGGAGGGGGGTCCGGGACGGAGTGAACTCGAGACTGAAGGGTCCGAAGGCTGCGGCGTACCGGTCCTCCCAGTGGAGCGGTAGCGGGGTGGCCAGTTCCGCCGGGTCCAGGCCCACGCCCGGCGGGGAGGCCAGTTCGATGACCACCTCCCCCCGGGTGGTGGCAGCAAGGAATGTGCGGGTCTGGGTGGCCCTGGCCGCGGCAGGCCTGACGACGGCGATGGTGCAGCGGGGATCGTGGGCCTCCAGGATCTCGGAGAGACGGGTGTCCGGCGGGACCTGGCGCCTCCTCCCGTCGAGGAGGATCTCCATCCGGCCGCTCACTCCCCGGGTGTGGGCCCGAACTCCCCGGTGCCGGGAGCGGACTCCGCGGTGCCGGGAGCGGGTTCTTCGGGGCCGGGAGCGTACATGATGGTCCGCTCCTCTTCGGTGAGGCCCGAGAGGACTTCCTTCGTGAGCCCCATCTCGACGATCTTCCCGCCCCGCATGAGCGCGAGCCGGTCGCAGATGTCCTTCACGAAATCCATGTCATGGGAGACCACGATGAAGGTCATCTCCATGTCCTCCCGGGAGTGGAGGATCGAGTGCTTCACATCGACCTTCGTGATGGGGTCCATGGTCCCCGTGGGCTCGTCCAGTATCACGATCCGGGGTTCCCGGATCAGCACCTGGGCCAGCGCCACCCGGTGCCGCTCCCCCTCCGAGAGCTGGGCCGGGTACCGGTCCAGCACCTCCCGCGACTTCTCCTCGGTGAATCCCGCCATTTTCAGGGTGATCACCGCTTTGCGAACGGCGAGCTCCTTGGGAAACTCGAGGCCGATGGCATCGGTCAGGTTGTCGAGCACGGTCCGGTGGGGGTACAGGTCGTACTCCTGGTGCAGGAGGCCGATGTAGACCTTGGCCCTCCCCCGCTCGTCGATCCCCGGCTTCGTCATGTCCACCCAGTCGTCGCCGATCCGGATATTCATCTCGCCGCTGGTCGGCTCGATGATGCCGGCGATGATGCGGGAGAGCGTGGTCTTCCCGGCGCCGGATTTCCCGATGACCCCGAAGATCTCCTTCTCCCCCACCTCGAAGGTGACCCCGTTCACGGCCCGCACCATCCCCCGGTCGACAGAGAGGTAGCGCTTGATCACGTCCCGGGCCACCAGGAGCTTCTGGCCGATCTGGGCGGCACTGAACTTCTCGTTGTCCCGCAGGTCAGCCATGAACCGTCGGATGACCTTCTTCGGGGTTCCGATCTCCACGATCTGCCCTTCCGACAGGAGGATCGCCCGGGACGCCACGTCCTCGATGACCGTGGAGAAGTGGGAGGTGACCACCATGCCCATCTTCTCCCTGGCCGCCGCCTCCTTCAGCATGTCGTGCACGAGCCGGCCCGTCTCCGGATCCAGCGTCCCGGTGGGCTCGTCGGCAAAGAGGAGGAACGGCTCCTTGGCCAGCTGCCGGGCCAGCACCACCCGCTGCTTCTCTCCCCCGGAGAGATCCCGGGCGATGTGCATCATCCGGTGGGAGAGCCGGACCTGGTCCAGAAGGTCGGCCGCCCGGTTGATGGACTTATCCTCGGGGTAATCGATGTCGTCCAGGGCCCGGAGCACGTTCTCGATGACCCGGTCGTTGCCGTACAGGGCAAAGGTGCGCTGGAACATGATGGAGGTGCGGTGCATGATCCGGCGTTTCATGGACTCGTTCTTCTCGTCCCAGAGGTCCACGTGCTGCAGGTGGAGCGTGCCCTTGCAGGCGCGGCAGGGCTGGCCGGCCATGCTGGACACCTCGATGTTGTCGCAGGTATCGCAGACCGCTACGTGGTAGATGACCTTCCCGCTGGTGGGTGGCTGTTCCACGCCCCGGATCAGGTGCATGAGCACGGTCTTTCCCGCACCGCTCCTGCCGATGATGCCCACGATCTCCCCTTCACCGATCGTAAAACTGATATCCTTGAGGGCGGGCTTCCCGTCAAAACTCATGCAGAGCCGGTCGACCGTAATCAGTGGGGCCATCCTCAACCTCTCAACCACTAATGTTACACTTGTCCCATATTATGCTTTATATTCGATGGAGCCAGCCCTCACCGCCGGGCGATCCGTTCCAGGATCGGCACCACGTCCGCGACCCGCTCCACGACGTGGTCCGCTTCGGCGTAGAGCGCAGCCGGCTTCTCTCCCGGCTGCTGGAGGGAGAGGATCGCCACGTCCGCCCGCTTGAGCGCTGCGAGATCGTTGATCCCGTCCCCCACCATGGCCACCGCGTCGTACTCCTCCTTCAGGTCAGAGACGATCTGGGCCTTGATGGAGGGGGTGGCGACGCCGTGCACCCGGTCCAGCGGGATGCCCAGGTGGTCGGCGATCTTCTCGAGTTTTGCCACCCGGTCACCGGAAGCGATATAGGTGGCGATCCCCCTGCGGTGCAGGGCGGTGATGGTCTCCAGTGCGCCGGCAAAGGGTCTCCCCCCGGACGTGACGGTGAACTCGATGGCCTTTGCCCCGAGGTGCAGGATCACCCCGCTGTCCATGACGAGCAGGGCTTCCCGTTTGCAGTGGCGCCAGACCTCCCGGATGCACTCCTGCAGGTCCCCGAGGGTGGCCCGGGTGTCCCGGTACAGGATATCCGAGACCTGGTCCGGGGTGAAGACCGAGCGGGCGCAGGCAACGCCGAAGCCGATCCTCCGCCCGGTCAGGTAGGTGGAGAGGAGGACATCGGACGGCTGCTCGATGATCTCCCGGGAGGAGACGTGGAGGACGAGAAGTGCCCGTTCGGGGGAGGAGGCGGTGATCGTCGTCGTCTCCACGTCCAGGTGGATCTTCCCGTGGATGACGTCCTTCACCACCCGGTAGGTGCGGAGGAGGGTGCCGGCGCTGTCAAAGACCACGGCCAGCCTCAGGGCACACCCCTCCGCAACCCTTTATCCCTCCCGCGCACACCCTCTCTAGGAGGGTGCCCATGCACGTAACTGAGACTGCAGAGAAAATAAAAAGGATGGAGATCCGGGGGGCAGGGAGGATCGCCCGCGCCGCCGTGGAAGCCCTGATCGGCCACGCGGCGGGTCTTTCGGCCCCGGACCTTCCCTCCTTCCGGAAGGGGATGGAGGAGGCGGCCGCAGCCCTCCTCGCCACCCGTCCCACGGCCGTCTCCCTCCCCAACGCCATCCACCTGGTACTCACGGCCATGGAGGACGCCGGCACCGTGGTGGAGGCCAGGGAAGCGGTGAAGTCGAGGGGAGAGACCTTCCTCCGCTCGTCCGCGGAGGCGGTGCACCGGATCGGGGAGATCGGGGCCCACCACATCGTGGACGGGGACACGGTCCTCACCCACTGCAACTCGGAGGCGGCGCTGGCCTGCATCCTCGCGGCCCACCGCCAGGGAAAAGAGATGAAGGTCTTTGCCACCGAGGTCCGGCCGGGGAACCAGGGGCTCCTCACCCTCCGGGTCCTCTCGGATGCCGGGATCCCGACCCACTACATCGTGGACTCGGCGGTCCGGCACTTCATGAGCCGGATCGACCGGGTCTTCGTCGGCGCGGACGCCGTCACCGTGAACGGGGCGGTGGTGAATAAAATCGGGACCTCGCAGGTGGCGCTCGCCGCCCACGAGGCCCGGACCACCTTCATCGTGGCCGCCGAGACCTACAAGTTCGCGCCCCGCACGATCCTGGGCGAGCTGATCGAGATCGAGGAGCGGGACCCGGGCGAGGTACTCTCCCCGACGGAGGCCGCCCGCCTCCCCCACGTCCGGGTGCACAACCCGGTCTTTGATGTGACCCCGGCCGCCTACGTGGACCTGATTGTCACCGAGGAGGGGGCCATCCCCCCGGCCCTCGCCTACCTGATCATCCGGGACTACCTGGGCTGGTCCCTCAAGGAGTTCCACAAGACATTTCTGATCGACCATCGAGATCAGGTGTGAAGCGCCATGCCGGACGTCATCGCCACCTATGCCTTCGTGCCGGAGAGAGACACCGCGCCGGAGGAGGCCGCCCGCTGGATCGTGGAGGAGGAGACCACCGGGACCTGGACCGGGATCACCACCCGCACGGAGTACGTGCGCCGCCTGGACGGGGAGGTGCTGGAAGTGACCCCCCGGGGGGACGGGTACGTGACCCGGATCCGGTACCCGGCCGAGATCTTCGAGCCCGGGAACGTGCCCCAGTACCTCTCGGTGGTGGCCGGGAACCTCTTTGGCCTGAAAAGGCTGCAATCGGTGAGACTCCTGGACGCGGAGTTCCCTGAATCCCTGATCCCGTTCCATGGCCCCCGGTTCGGGATCCGGGGGATCCGGGGGCTCATCGGCACCCGGGACCGGCCCCACATCGGCACGATCATCAAGCCCAAGGTGGGCCTGTCCCCGAAGGACACGGCGTCGGTCGCTGCCCAGGCAGCCCTGGGCGGGGTGGACCTGATCAAGGACGATGAGACCCTGACCGACCAGGCCTTCTGCCCCCTGCGGGAACGGGTGCCCCTTGTCATGCAGGGGCTGGAGGCGGTGAAGGAGGAGACCGGCCGGCAGGTGCTCTACGCCGTCAACATCACCACCCGTGCGGACCAGATCGTGGCCAGGGCCGAGAAGGCGGTGGAACTGGGGGCCAACATGGTGATGATCGATGTCATCACCGCCGGTTTCACGGCGCTGCAGGTGCTCTCCGAATCGCCGAAGATCCGTGTCCCGATCCACGTCCACCGGACCATGCACGCGGCCATGACACGGAGCCCGGTCCACGGGATCGCGATGCGCCCCTTCGCCCGCCTGGTCCGGTGGCTGGGCGGGGACCAGCTCCACACCGGTACGGTGAGCGGCAAGATGAGCCATGACCAGGAGGAGGTACAGGGGGACAACCGGGTCCTCACCGGCCCCTGCCTGGGGCTGAAGCGCACCTTCCCGGTCGCGAGCGGGGGGCTGCAGCCGGGGAACGTGCACCGGGAGCTGGAGGTGCTGGGGAACGACATCGTGCTGCAGGCCGGCGGGGGTATCCACGGCCATCCCGACGGGACCGCGGCGGGTGCCCGGGCCATGCGCCAGGCCGTGGATGCCTGGATGGAGGGGATGACCCTGGAGGAGTATGCAAAGGATCACTACGAGCTGGAGCGGGCGCTGAGGAAGTGGGGTGTGGTACATGGCTGATGAAGCAGGGGAAACCGGTGACACTGGGTGCATCTATTTCACCAAGCTGCAGGGAAACGGGAACGACTTTGTGCTGATCGACGAGACAGAGGGGGCGGTGGTCCCGGACGAAATGCGGCGGCAGCTGGCCACCCTGTACTGTGATCGCCGCTTCGGAGTCGGTGCGGACGGGATCCTGTTCCTGTCCCGGTCGGAGAAGGCCAACCTGAAGATGCGCCTCTTCCAGCCGGACGAGTCCGAGGCAGAGATGTGCGGGAACGGGATCCGGTGCCTGGCGAAATACGCGAGAGACATGGACTACGTGAAGGACGAGTGCACCATCGAGACCCTGGCCGGCGAGATCCGGGTGAAGATGCGGTACGATGCCGAGGGGGAGTTCATGGCCACCATCGGGATGCCGGCGCCGAAGTTCGCCCGGAGCGACATCCCGGCCACGGGCGAGGGGGAGTACAAGGAAGAGATCATGGGGAACACCGTGTACGCGGTGAACACAGGGGTTCCCCACGCCGTGATCATCGTGGACGAGATCGGGAGCGTGGACCTCGATTCCGTCGCACCCCTCGTGCGGAACCATGCCTCCTTCATCAATGGCGCCAACGTCAACTTCGTGGAGAAGTCAGGCGAGAACACCCTCCGGATCCGGACCTACGAACGGGGCGTGGAGGAGGAGACCCTTTCCTGCGGGACCGGTGCCATGGCCTCCGCCGCGGTGGCCCGGAAGCTGGGAATGGTGGGGGACACCGTGCAGGTGGAGACCTGGGGCGGCCCCCTCACGGTGCGGCTGGGCGACGTGAACGAGACCGAGGGGCCGGCCCGGACCGTGTTCACGGGCGCGATACCGCTCTGATCCCGTCCCCGGTGATCTCGAAGTCGAAGCTGCCACCCGCGGGGAGCGATCGGTGCTTCTCCAGCACCGCCCGCCGGAACCCCTCGTGCACTTCGATCCGTACGATGGCCTTGGAGAGGTGGGAGAGGACCGTCCCCCCCAGGGGGGCCGGGACGTTCCGGACCACGTCCATGTACACCTGGTTCGTGATGAGGGCCGGGAGGTCGTAGCGCTTGGAGAGGCCCAGGAGCAGGATCACCTGCCGGGCCAGCTTCCGCTGGGCCTCCTTCCCGCTCGAGAGTTCGGCCCGGTACAGGACCGTGGCAGAATCCATGACAAAGAGACCCACCGTCCCCCCTTTCAGCACCTTCTCGGACTCTGCGATGAGAAGGCCCTGCTGGTCAAAGTCCATGGGTTCGTAGAGGTACAGCCGCTCGGCGAGCGTCTCTGCACCGCTGCCTGCGACCTGCCGGAACCGTTCCACCGAGAACCCTTCCGGGTCGAAGTACACGACGGAGCCTCCGGACCGCAGTACCGCCACCGCCGCGATCTGGCAGAGGGTGGACTTGCCGCAGCCGGGTTCGCCGTAGAGCTGGGTGATCACCTTCCGCTCCAGCCCGCCCCCCAGGAGGCCGTCCATCTCCGGGATCCCGGTGGAAACCCGGCCGCCGGTCATGGGCTGCCCCCCCCGAATCGTTTCCAGGCGGCTTCCTCCACGGCCCGGGCCACCGCCCGGGCAGGGAGACCGCTCTGTGCGGCGATGGCCTGCACCTGCCTGAACTCCGGTTTCACCGAGATGACCTTCCCCCCGGCACGTCCACACTTCACGGGCACGGTGTACCGGGTTCCCCGGAGGGTCACCTCCACCTCTGCCGTGGCCCGGTCCGCCACGAACCGGTGGACCATGGGGGTGCACCGGACCCCCAGCGAGCCAAGCTCCTCTGCCATCACGGCAGCCAGGCGGGGGCTGTCCTCCGGCGCCGCTACCACCCGAACCAGGTGGCCGGAGCGGCCCTTCTTCATGACGGCAGGGATGGCGCTGGCGTCCCGGGCGCCCGCCTCCATGAGAAGCCCTATCGCGTGGGCCACCACCTCGCCCGTGACGTCGTCCACGTTCGTCTCCAGCACGTCCACCCGGTCCCCGGCCGGGTCCCCGGGGGTATC
>JAJRDA010000059.1 GCA_028678665.1 Methanomicrobiales archaeon
CCCTGGTTCATGGCCCAGGAGGGCATGGTGGGGGCCTGCGGCTGCGAGACCGTGGGGACCACGGACTACGAGGCGTTCCTGCCCTACAGCGGGACGTGGCTCGAGTTCCAGAACGTATCGGTGAACGGTGACAAGTACCCGAAAGGGTTCAATGTGAAGATCCAGAGCGGGGAACCCTGCTGGTCCGGGTGCTCGGGGATAGGCCTCGAGCGCTGGACGGCGGCGTTCCTGGCACAGAAAGGGTTTGATCCTGCCCGGTGGCCGGAAGGTGTGGCCTCCCGGGTCGGTGAACTGAAGGAGATATTCAGATTCCTGTAAGGAAGGTGTGTACGTATGGCAAAGAAGAGTCAGATTGGACGGAAGGTAGAGGGCTGGAAGGCGAAGGCGTGGTACAGAGTCCACGTGCCGGAGGTCTTTGGCAAGACCTACATCGGCGACACCATCTCCAGTGACCCGGCCACGGTGATGGGCCGGATCATGCAGACCTCTCTTGGAGAGATCATCCAGGACTACACGAAGCAGCACATCAAGATCCGGGTGAAGGTGAACCGGGTGGCCGGCGACGCGGCCTACACCGAGTTCGCCGGGCACGAACTGACAAGGGACTACCTGCGGTCCCTGATCAAGCGCCGGACCACCCGGGTGGACTCTATTATCCCCGTGGTGACGAAGGAGGGAACGCACCTGCGGATCACGATCACCTGCCTCACGCTCTCGCGGGCGAACGTGAGCCAGGTCCACGCCATCCGCGGCGCCCTCCTGCAGTTCCTGGCCGCCTACGCGGCCCAGCGGGAGATGAGTGCCTTTGTGAAGGACATGGTCTCCGGCGAGGTGGCGAAGGAGCTCTTCAAGCTGGTGAAGCCCATCTACCCGGTCCGCCGGGTGGAAATCACCAAGTCCAAGGTAGAAGGCGGGGTGAAGCCCGAGACGGGAGCAGCTCCCCCGGCCCCCTCTCCAGCACCGGTGCTCGCTCCGGCACCGGAACCTGCGCCGGCCACCGAAACGGTTCCGGCCCCGGCTCCTGTCTGATCGCCGGGAGCACCTCTCCTTTCCACCGGCCGGGAGCGGGAGCTGCGCGGTGGCAGCACCTCTTTCGGCCGACGCCCTTTCCCCCGGATCCCGCGAGGGGGACCGGAACGTGACTATAAAGAGGATCCCCTTCCACTTCTTTTCATGGTACCCCGCAGGCTGCTCCTGCTGATCCTGGATGGCATCTCCGACCGCCCGTGCCCGGAACTTGCCGGCAGGACGCCCCTCCAGGCGGCAGCGACCCCGAACCTGGACATCTTCGCGCGGGAGGGGATCTGCGGCATCATGGACACCATCGCCCCGGGGATCCGCCCGGGATCGGACACCGCCCACCTGGCGCTCCTGGGCTACCCCCCCGAGCGCTACTACACGGGGAGGGGCCCCCTGGAAGCGGAGGGCTGCGGGATCCGGATGGAGCCCGGGATGATCGGCTTCCGGGCGAACTTCGCTACCGTTGATGCGGCCGGCAGGGTCACGGACCGGAGGGCCGGGAGGATCCACGACACCGGGCCCCTCTGCGAGGCCATCGAGAGGGAAGTGGACCTCTCGCGGCATGGAGTCACCTTCCGGTTCCGGCCCGGCGCCGGGCACCGTGCTGCGCTCGCGCTCTCGGGAGAGGGGCTCTCGGCGTCCGTCTCCTCCAATGACCCGAAGAAGGAGGGAGTGGTGCCCCCGGAAGTCCGGGCGTGCACGGACGCTCGCGGGGACGCGAGGACCGCGGCTGCCTGTAACGACTTCCTGCGTCAGGCCCGTGGGATCCTGGATATCCATCCCCTGAACCGCGCGCGGAGGGACGGGGGCCTCCCCCCCGCGAACGTGGTGCTGATCCGGGGAGCCGGCACGATGGGGCGGTTCGAACCCTTCTCCGAACGCACCGGCCTCTCCGGCGCCGTCATCTCCGCCGCCAGCCTGATCACGGGCATCGGCACCGCCCTCGGGCTCCGCACGGTGGCGGTGGAGGGAATCACCGGTTCATCGGACACGAACCTGGACGGCAAGATCCGGGCTGCCATCACCGAGCTGGACCGGAGCGGCTTTGTGCTGCTGAACATCAAGGGGGCCGACGAGGCAGGCCACGACGGGAAGGCCCGGGAGAAGGCCGTGTTCCTGGAACGGATCGACCGGTCCCTGGCCCCCCTCCTCACGCTTCCGGATACGCTCGTTGCCATCTGTGCAGATCACAGCACCCCCTGCGCGGTGAGGGACCACAGCGGGGACCCGGTGCCGGTGGTGATCCGGGGCGAGGGCGTCCGGGTGGACACGGTGCAGCGCTTTGACGAACTCTCCTGTGCGGCGGGCGGGCTGCACCGGATCCGGGGTGCGGATCTCATGCCGATCCTCCTGGATCTGATGAACCGGGCCCACAAGTATGGAGCCTGAAGACGTGAGCAAAGACGAGAAGGGCATGGCCGACGTGGAGGAGTGGCTCTCCACCTGCTACCTCCCGGATAAGACCGAGCTCCAGGAGCGGACGCTGAAGACGAAACGCTCCATGGTCATCGGGGACCGGTGCGTCATCGACTACGGCCTCTCAGCCGATGACATCATTGTCTGCGAGTTCTCCACCGTGAACGGGGACGTGGTGGCAGAGAACGATGTCCGCATCGATAACTTCTGCGAGGTGAACGGCGACGTGGTGGCGGGTGCCGATGCGTTCATCGGGGAAGGGGTGAAGATCAGCGGAAAGCTGGTGGTCAGGGGCGATCTCGACATCGGCGACAACGTCCACATCGCGAAAGGCCTGGACGCGAAGGGCGGGATCGAGATACGGAGCCCGATGCCGGTGATCGTGTACCTGATCCTGTACCTGATGACCCTCCTGCAGATCGAGGGGGAGGACCGGGTGGACGCATTCCTCTCGGAGGTCTTTGGCGAGGACGATCAGGAGGCCCCACTCGTGGTTCCCCCCTTCTCGGTCCTGAACATGGAGGTCTTCACCGTCATGCATGCCATCGAGATCGGGTCCGGGTGCCGGCTCCACGGCAACATCCGGGCCGAGTGGATCCGGGTCGGGGAGAAAAACACCCTCTTCGGGAGCCTCCGTTCCACCGGGGCCATCCGTATCGGCACGGGGACCACGGTCCACGGGGATGTGGTCTCAGAGGGTGCCCTCACGGTGGGCAGGAAGGTGCATATCCTTGGCAGCGCCCGGGGCATGACCCTGGCCCTCCACGAGGAGGCCAGGGTGGACGGCACGATCCGGGCGCCGGATGGCGTTACCATGATCCGGGCGCCATGAAGGCCGCCCGCATCCTGGACCT
The DNA here is from genome assembly GCA_028678665.1 of Methanomicrobiales archaeon. Lineage (GTDB taxonomy): Archaea > Halobacteriota > Methanomicrobia > Methanomicrobiales > JACTUA01 > JAJRCY01. The sequence goes on from JAJRDA010000059.1 coordinate 3,291, forward strand.
GGAGTACCTGGTCTTCCTGGATCCCTCCTTCTCCTCCCTCGCGGATGACCTTCCCCTGGCGGTCCCGGAAGGTATCACCGGCTCCCGGATGCTCGTGGACGAGCGGGAGGACCTGCTGGCAGTGGCGTTCCGTTCAGGAGAGGAGTGGTATAGCACCACCTTTCTCTACCGGAGGCCTGACCGGGATCTCCTGGACCGGTGCGAGGAGGGGGATCTGGAGATCTACCAGGAGTCCCGGAGATCCTGGGCAGGGGCTGTGCGGGAATACTACAGCGTGGCACTGGCCCGGGAGGTTTCGCCGGCTCTCGAGGACCTGGCCCCGGACCGTGAGCAGAGGCTGGAATCGCTCCTCCGGGGCATCTGGAGCCGGCCGGTGAACGGAGAGTGCCTGGACTGCTGCTGCGGATCCGGGGTCGGCTCATCGGTGATACGGAGGATGGGCATGCAACCCCTCTCCTATGACAACGATGCGGCGCTCCTGGCCCGGGGGCTCGCTGCCGGAAGGCTTCTTCCGGACGAGACGATGTGGATCGACGCCGCCCGGGCCGGCGAGTACCTGGACCCGGTTCCCCGCGGGATTGCGGTCATGGCGGGGGAGATCAACTCGTTCACGCGGGGGGTGTGGGAGGAGATCCTGGGGCAGCTCCTGCACCTGGCCCGGGAGGCGATCATCACTGTCGGAACCGAAGGGGAGGCTCAGCAGATCCGGGAGTGGGCCACCGGAGCGGGATTCGGGGCACGTATCCATGAGAATGACCGGGACCCCTTCTACGACCGGTGGGTCTGCGAGGTTCTCTCCCGCGGGTGAGGGTCCTGCCCAGCGGGAGAACGGAGCCGTGGCACCGGGAGCAGGACAGGGGGGTTCCTCACCTTCCCCTCCGTCCTCAGGGAGAACGGTGAGCCATCATACCCTCCGCGATGAGCGTAACGCGTGTGCAGAACAGCGATGGAATGAATTCAACCTGCAGAAAAAGAATGCGGTGGGAATCCCTTCAGTCCCGTGGCCTGGCCACGCGCTTCAGGCGCTCCAGGATCGAGATGGGGTTGGGAAGCTTGGGTGCCATCCGTTCCAGGAACCTCTTGACAAACTGGTCGCTGTTTCCCTGGTTGCGGATGATCTTCTCGATATCGATCCCCACCGGGGTGATCGTCTCCGAGATGTACTTCAGCCGCTTGTCCAGCGTCGCGTCCAGATACATGGTGCCGATCACAGCCATAGTGGTGATAGAAGATTGCCTTTTTTCCTATATAAATATTCTGAAATATAATTCACCGCGGATAGGGGCCAATTCCGTGAATATAAATGAGATTGCTTAACCCGCCCTGAATACTCCGTCAGAGACTGATTCCTCTGAGAGAGACCGTTTTTCTCGTAAATGAACCCGTATTTCGTGTGGAGATCTGAAAGGGGGGTAAATTCGGTGCCGGAAGGAGAAAATGGATGCAGTTCACCCACAGGTATCCCCGCTGTGCCCTGTTCGGGGAGCAGGAGGGTGACGGGGAGTTGAATGCTCCTCCTTTCCGGGGCAGGGAGAGAGCGATGAGGCATCCCGGGGACACCATTGATAAATCCTTCGATTTGAATCCCGGTACCCGGCTCACCTCTGCCTCACTTCTTCCCTTTCAAGGGTTCTTCTGCCGGCAGGGGTTCCGCACACGCGAGCGTGGAGAGGATCTCCAGGGGATCCTCCCCCTCCTTCACGAGATCCCGGATGGCCCGGAGCCGTTCCATGCCGATGAAATGGGCGGCCATGACCCGGGCCAGGGGGGAGAGGTGGATCCTCCCGTCCTTCCGGGCGATCAGCCCCTCCCTCTCCATCATCTCCTCCACCGGGGCCGGTGCCCCCACCATCAGGGACTCGATCCTGCGGAGATCGGCCTCGTTCCCGTGGCAGGCCACGCAGCTGGCCGCCAGCTCCTCGCTGGACGCCTCGAAGCCATGGACCGGGGCCACCTCCTCCATCTCCCCCTTCAGGAGCTGGATGGCCACCTCCTCTTCGGTGACCTTCGTCTCCGAGGTGTAGGCGGCACCGGGCTCGGCCAGGATCACCACCTTGCCCCGGTCATGGAAGTCGGGCCTCCCCGACCTCCCCGACATCTGGTGGAACTCCTGGACGGTCAGCCACTCGATCCCCATGGCCAGGGTGTCAAAGATCACCTGGGATGCCGGGAAATCCACGCCTGCGCCGAGCGCTGCCGTGGTCACCACCGCCGCGATCTTCCCCGTAAGAAACCGCTGCTCCACGTCCCTGCGTTCCTGCGACGTGAGCCCCGCATGGTAGGCGGCCGCCTTCCGCCCCAGCTTCTCTGCGATGATGTGGCACCGGGCCCGGGAGTGGGTGAAGATGATGGTCTGGCCCCGGTAGCCTTTCGAGGACTGCAGGGCGAACTCCCCGTCGACGAGCTCCTTCTCGTACCGGATCTTCCGGTCCCGCTCGACAAAGAGGAGGTGCCGCTCCAGAGGTACGGGCCGCTCGGCATAGGTGACCAGATCGGCTCCCAGCTTTTTTGCCAGGGTCTGGGGCGAGCCGATGGTGGCTGAGAGGTACAGGAACTGGGCCCCGGGGGCCAGGTACTTCAGCCGTGCGATGAGGCCGTCCAGCCGGTGGCCCCGCTCCGGGTCCTCCAGCATCTGCACCTCGTCGATGACCACCGTGCCCAGGCGGGGGAGCTTCCGCCCGGACCGGATCAGGTGGTCCACCCCTTCGTACGTGCCCACGACGATGGGGGCGTCCGGGTTCCGGGGGCCTGCTGCCCGGTTCTCGGGCAGGTTCAGGCGGTTCCTGCCGGTGAAAAGCGAAGCAGGGAAGAGCTTCCCGTACCGCTCCTGGAACCTGTGGAACTTCTGGTTGGCCAGCGCCACCAGGGGCACGAGAAAAAGCATCCGGCCCTTTCCCTCCGCCAGGTTCCGCAAACCCGCCATCTCGCCGATGAACGTCTTGCCGCTGGCCGTTGCCGAGACCACGAGCATGTGCCGGCCTGCAAGGAGGCCCGCGTCCACCGCACGCTGCTGCACCGGCATCAGGCGCGTGACACCCGATGCCGCGACGAAGGCGGGGTGGAGGCCCAGATCTCCGATGGCAGCGGTATCCACCACCGGGTGCGCCTCGATCCGGTCATAGAGGGTCCGGGAGAGGTCCACCCCGTCGGGCTGCACGGCGGCGAGCACCCGGTCCAGGTCCCGGTAGCGTTCCAGCAGCTCCTCGATGTACCGCATCGGGATTCTCCCGAAGCGGGTGAAGTAGCCGAGTTCCCTCCTCACCTCTTTCCGTGCGCAGTCCAGGCAGATCCATTCCTTCCCTGCTGCCACCCGGGTGGCGGGATCCAGCGGGGTGACCCGGTCTTCCAGGAGGCAGATCCGGCAGAAGGGAACGGTGCGGACCGGCACCTGGTGGTCCCGGAGGAAGGACTCCCAGGGGGGATCCGGCCGGGTGAGCTCCACGTCCGAGGATCGCAGGAGGGCGACGGCCTCCTTCGTGGGCACTGCCTTCCCGTGCCGGGACCCGGCCTTTCTCACCTGGTAGTGCTTCGGCCGGAAGCCCCGCGGCGTCTCGTACAGCTCCACCTCTCCGACGGCGGCGACCCTTCCACCCTCCATGCAGAGCATCTTGTAGGAGCCCCGCTGGGGGTGCACGATCACCCTCATGGCGCCGTCAGGTCGTGGATGGTGTACCCGAGGCCCGCGCCCTCCAGCCGCTGCAGGAATTCCGTGAACTCCTCGTCCACGATGACGATCGCGCATTCCAGACCGTGGAAGGCCGCCTCGATGACCCCTTCCCGGGAACCGAAGAACATGTCCGGTTTCCTCCCTGCGGCGGCAAGTGCGACGGCCGCCTCCAGCCCCACGGCGGCCACGAGGGAGACCCGGTCCACGATCTCCTGGAGGAGGGCCCGCTGCACACGCCGGGATCCCCCCCGCTCCACCCGGGGCACCTTGCAGACATGGATTCGCCCTTCCCGGTGATCGATGATCCCGTTCAGGCGTGCGACCCCCACGTCCTGCCCTGCGGCGGCATCCATGGTCACGGTGCCGGTGGCGGACCGGTCCTCCCTCCCGGCAAAGAGCCACCCGCCCTTCATGTATACCCCCACGGTCTCGCCCTCCCGCAGGTCCTCATCGGCAATGGCGGTCCAGACCGAGACCTGGTGGATGACGTCCCTCCGGATATGGCGGGCATAGGACTCCAGGATCTCGGCATGGTTGAGCACCCATTCGATCCCGGGGCGGGTGACCTCGTACCGGCCCCGCCCGTGGGCCGAGACGTGGCCGGCCTCGACCAGATCCCGGATATACTCTGATACCGCCTGGGGGGTTACGCCCAGCTTCCGGGCGATCTCCTGCTGCCGTACCGCCGGCTGGTTGGCGGCGATCTCGACGAGAATCTGGAAACGGGTGATCTCGCTCTTCGAGCGGAGAAGGAGGGAGAGGGGATCATCGTTCGTCATGCGGGAGAAGCACCATGCTCTGGCCCTTGACGTCCAGGTAGGGGATCCGCTTGGCGAGGCCGCGGATCACGATCTGGGAGACGCCGAACTTCCGCCCCAGGTCGTTGATGGAGGTGTTGCCCCGCCGGATCTCGTCCTCGATCCTGTCCACCATGCGGGCCAGGTCCTCGTCATCGGAGAACGCGATGTGGATCAGCTCGCCGAGATCGGTCATGTTGCACTGGAAGTTGGCCCGGAACCGGGTGTACATGGCACGGTATTCCCGTGCGGGAGTGCTGCCTGGCTCAGGCATCCTCCACTGCTCCTCTACCAGGTTTCCCTTCTTGAGGACCGCCAGGCAGTCGGCCACGCAGTCCTCCCCCACCGCCTTCTCCAGTTCCTCCTCGGTCATCCAGCTCCGGTTCAGGAGGTCATAGATCTGCTTGTATCTCACGTCGTGAAAGGTGACGAGAAGGGAGACCAGTTCGATAGGGTCGTTGAGAATCCTGATATGACCGGTCACTGCGAAAACCCTATCCATATATGCCTCTATACCTCCATAAATTTTTGTAGCGAGCACGCTATGCGCACCCGTGGCAGGATTCTCATCCGGGGCATCGTGCAGGGGGTCGGATTCCGTCCCTTTGTCTATGCCCGGGCCACCGATCTCGGGATCCGGGGGACCGTGCGGAACACCGGGAGCCAGGTGGAGATCGACGCCTGGGGAGACCGGTTCCCCGCGTTTCTTGCGGCCGTCTCCCGCGGGCCCCCGATGGCCCGGATCGATTCCGTACAGGTTGAATCCCTGGCGGGGGATCCCCCACCCGGCTTCGCAATCCTGCAGAGCACCGAGGGGGCACTCTCCGGGCTCATCCCGCCCGAGATCGCTACCTGCCGGGACTGCACCGGGGACATCTTCGCCCCGTCGGGCCGGTACAGGGGATACTGGGCCACCTCCTGCGTGAACTGCGGGCCCCGGTACAGCATCATCACCGGGCTCCCGTACGACCGGGAACGGACATCGATGGCGGTGTTCCCGATGTGCCCATCCTGTGCCGCTGAGTATTCCGATCCCTCCTGCCGCCGGCACCATGCCCAGACCATTGCCTGCCCCGACTGCGGCCCGCAGCTCTCCCTGCTCGACGCCAGTGGTACTCCCATCCCGTCGCCGGATCCCATCAGTGAGGCGGCACAGCTCCTGGACGACGGCAGGATCCTGGCCATCCGGGGTATCGGCGGCTTCCACATCGCCTGCACCGGGAATTCGGCGGGGGAACTGAAGCGGCGCCTGGGGAGGACCGAGCAGCCCTTCGCTGTCATGGTGACGCCGGAGCACCTGGAACGGATTGCCTGTGTCTCACCGGAGGACCGGGAATGGCTGGAGAGCCCGGTCCGCCCGATCCTGGTCCTCCCGAAGCGGGACGCCGACTCCCTCACTGCTGTCTCCAACCTCCACACGATCGGGTGCATGCTTCCCTACGCCCCCCTCCACCACCTGCTCTTTGCCCGCCTCTCCCATCCCCTCCTCATCATGACCAGCGCAAACCACCCGGGCTACCCCATGGTCACCGAGACGGACGAGGCAGGGGAGAAGCTTGCGGGGAGCGTGGACTTCATCCTGACCCACAACCGCCGGATCGTGAACCGGTGCGATGACTCGGTGATCCGGGACGGGTTCATCATCCGCCTCTCCCGGGGCATCGCCCCGAAGCGGACCCGGATCGACCTCGGGTTCCCGTGCATCCTGGGCGTCGGGCCGGAGCTGAACAGCAACATCACCGTCTATGCCGGGGGCTTTGCCGTCACCTCGCCCCACATCGGGCATGTCCGGAACCCCCCCACCCTCACCTACCTGCAGGAGACCGTGGAGCGGATCGGCCGGTTCCTGGGCGCCCGGTACGACGTGATCGCCCATGACCTTCACCCCCAGTTCCTCTCCACCCGGTATGCCCGCGAGCTGGCCGCGGCCACCGGCGCGGCTCTCATCCCCGTGCAGCACCACCGGGCCCACGTGGCGGCGGTGACCACCCATCCCTGCATCGGGATCACCATCGACGGCGTGGGCTACGGGGACGACGGCCACGTCTGGGGCGGGGAGATCTTTTCCGGCCAGGTGCCCGACCTGGACCGGGTGGCCCACCTGGAGGAGGTACCGATGCCCGGCGGGGACCTGGCCACCCGGTTCCCGGAGCGGATGCTGTACGGGATCCTCCCCGGTGCAGAGACCAGGTCCCTCCTGGCC
>JAJRDA010000060.1 GCA_028678665.1 Methanomicrobiales archaeon
GTCCTGTCCCTGCAGTCGAGGAGGCTGCAGCCCCACGGGTCGCACCCGTACGCGGGGGTGCGGACCTCTGCCCACTCCTGGGGGAGCGGGCGGGGCGTGTCCCACGTGCCCCGGATCAAGAACGGGTCCCGGGCGGCGCGGGTACCCCAGGCACGGGGCGGCCGCGAGGCCCACCCGCCGGTCACCGCAGAGGTGCTCATAGAGAAGATCAACCGGAAGGAGAAGCGCAAAGCGTTCCTCTCGGCGGTTGCGGCTACTGGCCGGGAGGATCTGGTCAGGGCCCGCGGGCACCGGTACGAGGGCGAGCTCCCGGTGGTCCTTGTGGATGACCTGGAGCAGCTGGAGCACACTCCCGACGTCATCGCGGCGCTGACAGCGGCCGGGGTGTATGGCGACGTGGAGCGTTCCCGGGATGGGAAGAATGTCCGGGCCGGCCGCGGGAAGATGCGGGGGCGGCGGTACAAGCAGCCCCGCAGCCTGCTGATCGTGACCGCGGGCGAACCGCTCCGGGCCGCACGGAACCTGGCAGGTGTGGACGCGGTGAGCGTAAAGGAACTGAATACCGAGCACCTGGCCCCCGGCACCCATGCCGGGAGACTCACGGTCTGGACCGAGGCCGCGGTGAAGGCACTGGAGGAGCTTCCATGAAGCTGAAGTACCCCTTCGTGACGGAAAAGGCGATGATGATGATGGAGCGGGACCATGTACTCCAGTTCCTGGTGCGGCGGGAGGCGACGAAGGGCCAGATCCGCCGGGAGATCGAGAAGACCTTTGACAAGAAGGTCACCTCGATCCGTACCCTGATGACCACGAAAGGGGAGAAGAAGGCCATCGTCTCCTTCGAGGACGAGAAGGCTGCCGAGGAGATCCTCTCCCGCCTCGGGATCGTGTAGGTGAGCAGGGATGGGACACAGAATCCAGACACAGAACCGCGGCAGGGGAGGCCCCAGCTACCGGGCACCCTCGCACCAGTATCGTGCGGCGGTCCACCACGCGGGATCCAATGACCGCCTCACCAAGGGCACGATCCTTGCGTTCGAGCATGACCCTGCACGGAACGGCCCCGTGGCCCTCATCAGCCTCGCGGACGGGTCCAAGACCTACACCCTTGCCATCGAGGGCACCGGTGTCGGCGAGACCCTCTCCTGGGGGAAGGGGGCGGACGTGAAGAACGGCAACACCCTTCCGCTCGCGGACATCCCGGTCGGGATCATGGTCTGCAACCTGGAGTCGCGACCCAATGACGGGGGGAAACTCGTGAGATCCGGCGGCGTCCAGGCACTGGTCATGGGAAGGTCCGAGGAGAACCGTGTGGGTGTGCGGATGCCCAGCGGGAAGTTGAAGTGGTTCCACGGGAACTGCATGGCCACCATCGGTATTGTGGCCGGTGGCGGCAGGGGCGAGAAGCCCTTTGTGAAGGCCGGGAAGAAGTTCCACAAGATGAAGTCCTCGGCCTCCAAGTGGCCCATCGTCCGCGGTGTGGCCATGAACGTGATCGATCACCCGTTCGGCGGCGGGGGACACCAGCACGCCGGCAGGCCCAAGACCGTTGCCCGGGGGACCTCCCCCGGCCGCAAGGTGGGCCTGATTGCAGCACGCCGGACAGGCAGGAAGAAGAAGTGAGGGAAGACGCATGGTGAAGAAGACGCAGAAACGGATGCCCCGGCGGAGGGAGGAGTTCACCTACCGCGGCCATACCATCGAGGAGCTGAAAGGGATGGCCTCCTCCGAGCTCGTGGCGCTCATGCCTGCCCGGGTGCGGCGGAAGTTCGTGCGCGGCCTGACCAGGGACGAGGAGGACCTCCTCTCCCGGGTGCGGGGCGGTGACCCGAAGATCCGGACCCACCTGCGCAGCATGGTGGTCATGCCGGAGATGGTGGGGCGCTCCCTGGAGATCCACAATGGCAAGGAGTTCCAGAAAGTGGATATCCAGCCGGAGGCGGTCTTCCACTACCTGGGCGAGTTTGCCCTGACCCGCCACAAGGTTGCGCACGGGGCCGCCGGTATCGGTGCCACCCGGTCGAGCAAGTACGTACCGCTGAAGTGATGGCCATGGCAAAGACAGGATATACTATGCAGGTGCAGGGGGAGGAGTTTGCCCGGGCGAAAGCCCATGAAGTGGACATCTCCCCCAAGCATGCCATCGAGATCGCCAGGTTCATCCGGCGCATGAACGCCGACGATGCGATCCAGTACCTGGAGCAGGTGGTGGATCTGAAAAAGGCGATCCCCTTCCGGCGGTTCAACAGGAAAGTGGCCCACAAGCGCGGTCTTGTGAAGGCCGCCAGCGGGCGCTATCCCGAGAAGGCCGCCCGCGCCTACCTCCGTGTGCTCGCGTCCGTGAAGAAGAACGCGGAGTACACCGGTCTGGATACCGCCAACCTGAAGATCGTCCATGTCGCGGCCAACCGCGGGAGGGGGTTCGATTCCTTCATGCCCCGGGCCATGGGCAGGGCGACGCCGAAGCGGCGCGAGCGGGTGAACATCGAGATCATTGTGAAGGAGGTGGAGTGATGGCAGTGGAGCGCAAGTTCATCTCGGAAGGGGTCCGCCGCGCCCGCGTGGAGAAGTACCTGACGAAAGAGCTCAAACGCGCAGGGTTCGGGGGCATGGATATCGCCCGTACCCCTCTCGGAACCCAGGTGACGATCTTTGCCGAGAAACCCGGTATCGTCATCGGCAAGGGAGGGAAGGTGATCCGGCAGCTGACCCAGGACCTGGCCACCGGCTACGGCGTGGAATCGCCGCAGGTCGATGTCCAGCAGGTGGCCAATCCCAATTTCAACGCCCAGATCATGGCCGAACGGCTGGCGAACGCCATCGAGCGGGGCTGGTACTTCCGGAAGGCCGGCCAGTCCGTCATCACGCGGGTGATGGAGGCGGGAGCCCTCGGGTGCGAGGTGATCCTCGCCGGGAAACTGACCGGTCCCCGCGCCCGGGTCCAGAAGTTCATCCGGGGCTACATCAAGCACGCCGGCGAACCGAGCCGGACGATTGTCGAGCGGGGCTATGCCATCGCCATCAAGAAGCTGGGGGTCATCGGTGTGCAGGTGCGCATCGTGCCCCCGGACGCCGTACTGCCCGACGACTTCCGGCTGGTCGAGGAGCCGCCCATCAAGGAGGCACCGCCGCAGCTGGTGGTCACGGAGATCGGCGAGGACGTGGATGCGGAACTTGCGGCAGAGGCCGAGCCGATCCCCGACATCGTGGAGGAGGAGATCTAGATGGCGATCTTCCGGGCAAAGGAGGTCCACCAGTTCTCGGACGTGGAGCTGCAGGAGCAGCTCGCCAAGCTGCAGGTGGAACTCCTCCAGAAGTACGGCAAACGCTCCGCGGGCGGTTCCCAGGAGAACCCCGGGCGGATCCGGGAGATCCGGCGCACGATCGCCAGGATCCTCACGGAGCAGACGGCGAGGAGGGCATGAGATGATCACGCCCCGGAACCTCACCCGGCACGAGTTCATCGGCCTCGGGGTGCGTGTGGTGGAGGCCACCAATCCCGCCCTCCGGGGAATCGCCGGTACAGTCGTGGACGAGACCCGCCAGATGATCGCGGTGGCGAGCGGCACCCGCGTGAGGAGGGTCGCGAAGGTGGCATGCGTCTTCCGGTTCACCCTGCCCGACGGGTCAGAGGTGGAGGTTCCGGGCCGGGCCCTGGTGGCCCCCCCTGAGCGGCGAATTGCGAGAGAGAAGAGGAGAGAGAGGTAATATATGGCAAAAAATCTGGGACTGGATGTCACCCCCCCTGCACAGGAGTGCGGTGACGTCAACTGCCCGTTTCACGGCAGCTTGCCGGTGCGCGGCCAGGTGATCACCGGCAAGGTCGTGAGCGATCGGATGAAGGGGACGGTTGTGGTGGCCCGGGAGTACCTCCAGTACATCAGGAAGTACAACCGGTATGAGAAGCGGACCTCGCGGATCATTGCCCACAATCCCCCGTGTATCGGAGCGCGGGAAGGGGAAGTGGTGACCATTGCGGAGTGCAGGCCCCTCTCCAAGACCAAGGCGTTCGTGGTGGTGGAGGTGACGCGGCCATGAAGGCGAAGCAGTCCTACATCCCGCGGGCTCTGAACACCGGATCGCGCCTGGTCTGCGCAGACAACACCGGCGCCCGGGTGGTGCAGGTGATCTCCGCGGACGGTTACCACGGGGTCCGGAGGCGCCAGCCCAAGCTGGGCCTCGGCGATCTCGCCACCGTCTCGGTGAAGAAGGGTACCCCCGAGATGCGCAAGAAGATGGAGAAGGCCGTGGTGATCCGGCAGAAGAAGGAGTTCCGGCGCCCTGACGGGCTCCGGGTCACCTTCGAGGACAACGCCATGGTGATCGTGAACGAGACCGGCGAGCCGAAGGGGACCGAGATCAAGGGACCCGTGGCCCGGGAAGTGGCGGAGCGGTTCCCCAAGATCGGCTCCATGGCCACCATCATCGTGTGAGGTGCGGGAATGGCAGTGACAAAGAGTATCCAGCCGCGGAAACAGAGGAAAGCCCGCTACAACGCACCCCTCCATGTCCAGGGCCACTACCTGTCGGCCCCGCTCTCCCGGGAGCTCCGGGAGCAGTACAAGCGGCGGTCGCTCCGGGTGGTGACCGGGGACACGGTGAAGGTCCTCCGGGGCGACGCGAAGGGCGAAGAGGGTGTTGTCGACGAGGTGGACGTGGGCCGGTGCACGCTCATCGTGCACGGGGTCACCCTCACGAAGGCGGACAATACCGAGGTGCCCCGGCCGGTGCACCCGTCCAATGTCCAGATCACCAAGCTGAACCTGAAGGACCCGAGGCGCGCGGAGCGCCTGGGGGAGGTGGAGTGATGTCCCACTACCAGAAACGCTTCACGGCTCCGGACTCCTGGCACATCACGAAGAAGACGAACCTCTACGTCGTGAAGACGGCACCCGGCCCCCACAACCGGGACGCCATGCCGGTCGGGGTCTGGCTCCGGGACCACATGGGCCTTGCCCTCACGATGAGGGAGGTACGGCAGATCCTGAACGCAGGGGACGTTATCGTGAACGGCCGGCCGTGCAGGGATCCGAGCCAGGGCATCGGGGTCTTTGACATCATCTCGGTGCCGAAGATGCAGAAGCACTACCGGATCCTGCTCAACAAGAAGGGACGGTTCGTCTCCATCGGGATCTCGCCGGAGGACGCGAAGACGCGCCTTGCAAAGATCAGAAACAAGACGATCCTTCCCGGCGGCATCGTGCAGCTGAACCTGCTCTACGGGGCCAATGTCCTGGGCGAGCCGAAACACCACCCCCGCGACTCGGTGGTCCTCTCCCTCGAGTCCGGCGGCGAGGGGAGGAAGCGCTTTGCGATCGTGGACCACTTCCCCTTCCAGGTCGGGCACATGGCGATGGTGATCGGCGGCCGGCACTCCGGCCGCGTGGGGAAGATACTGGAGATCAAGGCCAACCCGGGGAACATCCCCAACCGGGTGGTGCTGGAGGACGAGGAGAAGGCCCGGTTCGATACGGTCGATCAGTACATCTTCATGATTGGCCGGGAAACACCGGCCATGAAGGCATGGGGGATTGAGGAATGAACCCGATGCAGAAGCTTCGGATCGGCAAGGTGATGGTGCACATGGGCGTCGGGGAATCCGGCGAGAAACTCGTGAAAGCCGAGGACGTGATGAAGCAGATCACAACCCAGAAACCCATCCAGGCCATCGCCCGCACCACGCAGCCGGCGTTTTCGGTCCGGAAGGGTGCCCCCATCGGGTGCAAGGTGACCCTCCGCGGCGGGACTGCGGAGACCTTCATCGAGACGGCGTTCTCGATCATCGACCGGAAGCTGTACCGGACGCAGATCGACAGGCAGGGGAACTTCTCCTTCGGGATCGAGGAGCACACCGATTTCCCCGGCATGGCCTACGACCCGGCCATCGGGATCTTCGGGATGGACGTGAACGTGGTTCTGGAAAAGCCTGGGGTGCGGGTGGCACGGAGAAAGGTGATGCCGCGGCGGCTGCCCCGGAAACAGCGGGTGACCCCGGACGAGGCCATCGCGTTCCTGCAGGAAGCATACAAGGTTGAGGTGGAGTAACATGGGCGGCGAACAGGTAAAGAAGTTCGGAAGGGGCGCGTACCGGTGCCTTCTCTGCGGCAGGCAACAGGGGCTGGTACGGCGGTACCACATCATGTTCTGCCGCCAGTGCTTCCGAGAATGGGCCCAGAAGATGGGCTTCAAGAAGATGGACTGACCGGAGGAGTGCCATGACGCGAACGAATCCCATCGCAGACTCGATGACGGCGATGAAGAACGCCGCAGACACCGGGAAACCGGACTGCATCGTGGAACCGGCCTCCAAGCTCCTGGGAGCAATGCTCCGGATCATGCAGGAGTACGGCTACATCGCGGGCTTCGAGTTCATCGATGACCGGCGCGGAGGCCAGTTCCGGGTCCAGCTGAGCGGCAACATCAACCGGTGCGGGGCGATCAATCCCCGTTTCAACGTGAAGGTTGATGAGATGGAACAGTGGGAGACCCGGTTCCTGCCGGCGAAGAACTTCGGCATCCTGCTCCTCTCCACCTCCCGGGGCGTCATGTCCCATGACAGCGCCCGGAAGGCGGGGATCGGCGGGGAGCTCCTGGGGTACGTGTACTAGGGGTGAGGCGGATGACGATCACACGCATCGTGAATATCCCGGAAGGTGTTACGGTGACCCTGGAGGGGAGCACCCTCGCGGTAAAAGGCCCGAAGGGGACCCTCGCCCGGGACATGTACTTCCCCAATATCCGGATTGAGGTAAAGGGCAGGGAACTCTCCATCTCCACCGAATCGGAACGGAAGAAGCTGCTGGCCATGGTAGGGACCTACGCCGCCCACGTGCGCAACATGTGCCGGGGCGTCACCGACGGCTACCAGTACCGGATGAAAGTGGTGTACAGCCACTTCCCCATCCAGCTGAAGATGGCGGGCAGCACGCTGGAGGTCCACAACTTCCTGGGCGAGAAGACCACCCGCTATGCCCGGGTCGAGCCCGGGGTGAAAGTAGCTCTCGGCAGCGACGAGGTGACCCTTACGGGTATCGACCGGGAGACGGTGGGCAAGACAGCGGCGAATATCGAGCATGCGACCCGGATCCGCGACCGGGACCCCCGTGTTTTCCAGGACGGGGTCTATATCGTGGAGAGGGCGTGATGGCAATGGCAGACGAGACAAGGAGGCTGATCCGGGCCCGGGACGAGAAGAGAGCCCGGTTCCGCAGGTACGGCAGGGACGTGAAGAAGCGCCTCGCCGAGACCTGGCGGAAGCCCAAGGGACAGCACAACAAGCTCCGCCGGAAGATAGGGGCCAAGGGTCCCTACCCCAAGCCGGGATACGGATCGCCGGTAATGGTCCGGGGGCTGCATCCCAGCGGGTACCAGGACATGGTGGTGGCCACCCCCGCGGCGATGGCTGACCTGGATCCCAACGTGCACGCGGTGAGAATCGCGGCAGCCGTGGGGGCCAGGAAGCGGGCCGAGATCCGGGACCTGGCCGAGAAGGCCGGGTTCAGGATCTTAAATCCCGGTCCGGCAGCGGCAAAGAAAGAAGAAGAGGAGGCGGGCAGCGATGAGTGACCTCTCCAACCAGAAACGGCTTGCGGCATCGGTGCTCCACTGCGGGGTACACCGGATCTGGTTTGACCCGGAGCGTGCCACTGACGTGGAAGGGGCCATCTCCCGCGACGATGTACGTTCCCTCGTAAAAGAGGGTGTCATCAAGGCCCGCCAGAAGAAGGGCAATTCCCGGGGCCGCGCACGGGCCCGGATCGCGAAGCGTTCCTACGGGCACCGGAAGGGTCCCGGCCGGAGGAAAGGCGCCGCGGGGGCCCGGAGACCCAGAAAGCGGCAGTGGATCCAGCGGATCCGTGCGCTCCGGAAGACCATGCGGGCCATGAGGGACGATGGTACCCTGGATCCCCACCTGTACCGTATGCTCTACCGGAAGGCTGCCGGGGGGCAGTTCCGGAGCGTCGCCCACCTGAAGGCCCAGGTGGAGACCACGAAGGGGAGGGGGACGTAGCCATGGCCGTCGGACCACGTTATTTCCTTCCGTTCCGGCGGAGGAGGGAGGGAAAGACGGACTACTATGCCCGGATGAAGCTCCTCCTCTCGCAGGACCCCCGGATGGTGGTGCGGAGAACCCACCGGCAGATCATCGTCCAGATGACGGTACCGGAACCGGAGGGTGATCGGACCCTGGTGGCTGCGTCCTCCTTTGACCTGGCCCCGTACGGGTACACGGGATCCACCTCCAGCACGCCTGCCGCGTACCTGACCGGCATGCTCTTTGCCGTACGGGCGAAGAAGGCAGGCTACGGCTCGGCGGTTCTGGACATCGGGCTGAACCGGGCATCTCCCGGCGCCCGCGTCTTTGCGGCGCTGAAAGGTGCCGTGAAGGCCGGACTCCAGGTGCCCCACGGCGAGAAGGTGCTCCCGGAGGACGCACGCGTCCGGGGCGAACACATCGCGGCATATGCCCCCGACAGGGCCGGTGCCATTGCGAAACAGGTAGATCAGGTCGCACAGGCGATCATGAAGGAGATGAAGTAACATGGCGGCCGAGATCGGGGAATGGGTTCCGCTCACCGGCCTGGGAAAGATGGTCGTAAAGGGTGAGATTACCTCCATCGACGAGGTGCTGGAGAGCGGGAAGCCCATCAAGGAGCATGAGATCGTAGACACCTTCCTCCCTGACATGGAGGACGAGGTCCTGGACATCACCATGGTGCAGCGCATGACCGATTCGGGGCGCCGCGTCAAGTTCCGGACGGTCGTCGTCGTGGGCAACCGCAACGGCTACATCGGGTTCGGGCAGGGGAAGGACGCCCAGGTGGGGAACGCCATCACGAAGGCCATCAAGGACGCCAAGGTGAACCTGATCAAGGTGAACCGGGGCTGCGGGAGCTGGGAGTGCGGCTGCAGCCAGGCCCACTCCATCCCGATGGAGGTGACGGGGAAGGCCGGGTCGGTCCGGGTGACGCTGAAACCGGCACCCCAGGGGATCGGCCTTGTGACAGGCGACATCGGGAAGAAGGTGCTGGGGCTGGCCGGCATCAAGGACGTCTGGACGTTCTCGTCGGGGAACACCCGTACCACCATCAACTTTGCCAAGGCCACCTACGAGGCCCTTCGGAAGACCAACATGATCCGGAAACCCGGCAGGAGGGTCCTGTGATGTATGCCGTCGTGCAGGTCCGCGGTGTGGTGAAGACCCCGCGGGACATCAAGGATACGCTGGAGATGCTCCGGCTCCACCACATCAACCACTGCGTCATCGTGCCGGATACCCCCGAGTACCTGGGCATGATCCGCAAGGTGAAGGACTTCGTGGCCTACGGGGAGGTGGACGCGGCGGTGCTGGAGACGATCCTCGCAACGAGGGGAAGGCTCATCGGCAACCGGCCGCTGACGGACGAGTACGTGAAATCGCACTCGCCGTTTCCGTCCATCGCCGAGTACGCCGCAGCCCTCTCCCGGGGCGAGGCCACCCTCCGGGACATCCCGGGATTGAAACCCGTGATCCGGCTCCATCCTCCGCGGAAGGGACACCGGACACTGAAGAGGACCTACCAGCAGGGAGGAGCCCTGGGTTATTATGGGTCCGAGATCAATACCCTCCTGTACAGGATGAGGTGACACGATGCCCGTGAACAAGCGATCCAAGTACCGGGGTTCCCGCACCTGCGGCGGCGGGACCCACAAGAACCGGCGCGGCGGGGGCAGCAGGGGCGGCCGCGGCCATGCCGGGGGCTGCAAGCACCATTTCGTGCGCTA
>JAJRDA010000061.1 GCA_028678665.1 Methanomicrobiales archaeon
CAGTGGCTCCCCCCGACCTCGGCGGTCCCCTGCGTGCTCCGGCACCCCGAGGGGGACATGGCAGGCTCCTGCGAGGTGGCGGTGCGGTCAGAGGTGGGAAAAGTGATCCAGTTCGAGCAGGTGGCCTTCGCCCGCGTTGATGCAGTGACGCCTGACGGGATCGAGGCGTACTTCACCCACCGGTGAGGATATGAATATTATTTAATATAATAGTATTCTTATATTTTAAATTTTAATAATGATGAGTGGGAATGGCACTTCTTCTCCCTGAATTGAGCGAAGTGTCTGGTTGTACTGCGGGTGTTCAAGGGTACACGTCTGTCTGGGGTAGCAGGTCAAAACGCTATTATACATCCTTAAAGAAATACGGGGTTGCTCTGGTATGAGTGAGACATCTGCCTGATTTCGGGATGATTCTTCCTGAACATCATGAAGAGTATCATATCAGGGAATGGACGGAGTTGAAAAAAAATGTACGTAACAATCAGTGACACACAGTGGGAAGGTGCATAACCATGTCGAATGAGACCGCAGACCGGATGGTAAATACAGGTGTTGCCAGTGCTGATCATTTGAAGATCCAGACAGCCGAAGCCCTGGAGGAGGCTGCCCGCAAGCTGCGGAAAGCTGACGTGTCGGCGAAGGGTGATGAGGTCAAGCACATCCTGCATGATGTCGAGGCGAAGGTGAGCCGGTTCAAATCAGAAGTGGGAGCCGAGTACCGGAAAATTGATGCAGATTACCATAAGAGGATGGAACCGGTAGAGCACATCATCATCGATCACCCCATTCCCTCAGTCCTGATCGCCGCTGGCATCGGTGCCCTCATCGGCATGCTCATCTTCAAATCCCGTGAGTAACGAGGGATCGTATGGATACGGCTGCCGGTCACGAAGAACAAACGATAGAATCAGAGTTCGCGAGGACCATCAAGTATATCGATCTCTACCTGCAGCAGAAGACGGATTTGTTTCTGCAGCACTATGTATTCGAACCTGTTGACTTTCTCATCAAACGGGTCATGTACCTCTCAGTCATTGTGACGTTACTGGCAGCTGGCATCGTTATTCTCCTGATGGGCGTGATCCTCTTACTTTCCACGGCGGTACCTCTCTGGGCCGCCCTGCTGATCACGGGAGCCGTGATCTGTGGTGCGGGCGGTGTTATCGCGCACCTGCTCCTGTCGGACAAGATCGTTCTGAATACCCCTGTTGCAACGGAGGTGAGAAAAAATGGATAGCCGCCGGCGGATTACTGAAGAAGACCTCCTCGTCACGGAAGCATACATCGCTGATTCCTACGGGAGGCTGAAACAGTCTGTGGTCCAGGCACCATCCCGGGCTTACCGGTCAGTAAGTCAGACGGTACACGAGCACCCGTTTGCCACAGCGGCGACAGCAGTTGTTGCCGGGGTCGTCGTGTACGGGATTTTCAAACTGATCACCTCACGCGCTTCTGATCAGGATGCACAGGGAAGCTCACGGGTTACCATGCAGAAGGACATGAGCCGCCCGGATCTCATGCATGACATGCTGTCAATGATGATACCCCTGGCGGCTCCGTACATCACGGGCTATATCCAGGATTACCTTGGAAGGATCCTCTCCGGAGAACGCGATTAACGGTGTATCTTCAGAGAGAGAATTATTTCTTCTCTCCTGGTTGAACTATCCGGGAGAATCCCGCTTGAAAAGGTGATCTTTCAGGCCGGTGTCACTCATGGTGACGGGTAGAGTACCGGCCTGAATGGGATCTGGGTACTGGTGATTCAGATAGGTCGTGCATCTATCTCAGGTGGAAGCAGCTGGTGGAGAAGTATCTCCGGTACCTGTTTTGAGGTATGGACCGCCATATCGAAGTATGCCCGGTTTTCCAGATCACCTCTGTACTTGAGGTTTATCTGGAAGTTGGTATCCATCAGCGTGATTGCACCGAGTGTCGTGATCACTGCACGCCGTTCTGATATCACCCGGTCCTCTCCCACCACAAGTCTCTGCCGGTCACCATCAATATCCGAGATTAACTCGTTCTCGAACGTGAGCACGGTGATGTGCGTGTTCCCGATTGTGATGGTCTGGCCTTCGGGGAACGAAACACCATAGTTGGTAGTGAAGGGTAACGAGGTACCTGGTGATACATTCGTTACTGATACCGACAGCGTCAGAATCGCAACCGCCGCGACAAGGATGGCAAGAACAAGAAGGAAGATGACGATCTTTATCCCAGTTCCCAAACCACCCTTCCGCTTTTCCCGTGCACGTTCCTCCTCCAGTCCCAGTTTCCGTCCCTTTTCTGTCGCCTGTTCACGCTCCCGCTGCAGCTCGCGTTCCTGTTTCCGTCCCTTTTCTATCGCCTGTTCCCGGCTTTTTTCATCATCCCGTGAAGTTTTCTCATCCATGGAACACACCCCCGTTTCCCTGAGATATTTTCATCATTCTTGCCGTGCAGTTCTTTGTTTCTCTCATGACATTTTTTGATGTGAGAGAGGCATTCTCCAGTAATTTCACCTGGTTGGGTAACCAAACCGGAGCAAGCCGGGGTTTGGAAGGAATAGTATAAAAATCTTATCTGACGGGATAAATTTTGAATCATCTCATCAATCTTTCCATGAATTACAGGGTTTTTAACACCCGCACAGGCAGGTTTCAAGGAGAGGGAGAAGAGGAGGGAGGAGCGGTTCATCACAGGACGCGGACGTTGAGAGGACAGACCCGGGGATTTTTTATCCATGAGAGTAGAGTATCACTCGACCTCGCCGGCTTCGGGGTGAGAAGAGCTGGCTGGAGGGATCAATGGCAGAAGATCTACCGATACGAAAGGAGATAACGAGGGACCTCCTTGATCGACTCATCAGCCCCGTGCGGCACGTACGGGAAGGCGCGGTGGAAGCTCTCGCGGTGAGTACCGAGGATGAAGACTGGAGGCCGAACGAACTGATCCGCCAGGGTGGCATCAACATTATCACCGGCCTCCTTCACGAGGAGAATACCCATATCGTTGGTTCCGCCCTTGATATCATCATCGCCATCGCTGCGGCTGGCGAGGAAGAGGCGCTCATTACCGGCGGGGTGATTGAACGGCTTGACCAGCTCCAGAACCATAAGGACCCGCTGATGCGGAAAAAGGCTCAGGAGGCGCTATGGCTCCTGGTGCCCGAGGTGGAAGATGCGGTGACATCCAAGCCCCAGGATGACTATTGAACGGAAGAGGGGCGCACACAGGTTCAACCGTTCATCTGTACCAATTCAGAGGGATTCTGTACTCGGGATCAGACCGTGATCCCGAGGAGGGCAAGGACGATAACGAGAATTGCCCCGGGCAGACCGGCGATTGCACAGATGAGGATGGTGATAACATCGTACCCGATGTCGGGTTTCCCTGCATACTGCATCAGGTGGAAAAAATTCACGATGAACAGTGTGACGAGACCGATGATCGCGTTGATAATCAGGTGGACGACGTTCTTGACGACAAACATCGCGACCGCCAGGAAGATGATGATGACCAGGATGAGGAGAGCGATGCCGATGAGAGACATTTGCTTACCCAAACCACTCCCAAGTTAATGAACGTATCGTTCACCTGCCTGGCACGAATCTTCACACGGCATTTCCCGCAGGTTCGAACATGTGCTCATCCCAGAATGTCTGTCCCTATCGTCTCCCTTCCCACATGCTGTTGCTTATTCACCAAAAAGGAATATTTTCAAGTTTTAGGAGCTTTACCGCTCACCGCACTACCAGTGCCGTTCCCTGGAGCCGTCGACAGGTAATTCCTGTCCGTGCACCCTCGCAGATAACTCCGTCCATTTGTTCCCTGATATGGTGTTCTTCCTGAAGTAGTGGAGGAATCATCCTGAATGAGGACCGGCTGTAAGTATTCCTGTCTCCAGGTTCGGGGATTCTTCTTCCGAATATCCTAAAAAAACCTCCGGTTATGTACAGGGCGAATCTTCCGGACCATTCTGATGCGGCCGGACCATGCGGCCTGCCGATATCTAACTGATTTTGATGATCCCCAATAACACCATCACAATGATGGCCAATATCACCGCACCCAGCAGACCGAAGAGAAACCAGCCGATCAGAAATGCGATTACGGCGCCTATTCCCATCGCACCCCAGTTCACTGATAATGCCATTGTTACCTCACCTTCTTTTCAGGATTCCTTTCCTTTGCTCTCCTCTTTTCACCTGGCATCGATGCCTCCCGTCATCCAGGGGAGGCCGGCCACCAACACGAACATCTTCTCTCATCAGCTATAAAAAATCGATTCCCAATCACCCATCCTGTATCACTTTTCACCGAGGACTTTCAGAGAATGAAAACCCTGAAAAAAGAAATGCGGGTGTTGCTATAATATGAAGGTCACAATGGCGAGTATGATAAAGAGTATCACGAGCCACTTCGCGATGGTCATCGAGAACCCGGCAATCCCTTTTGCACCCAGCACAAATGCAACCAGCGCCAGGATGAGGAATAATACCGCCAACCCGATTAAATCTGCCATCATTCACCTCCTGCAGGTAATCAAAGGTAGAGGAATTAGCAATATATCAACGTTTGCATCGTGAAATGAACAACGGAGTGATAAGGAGCGTTCCCTGTCAGTGGAATCCAGTTACTTCTCCCGATGGCTCCCGTCACAGTACGGCTTGTTTCCTGACCTGCCGCAGCGGCAGAGGGTGACCCGGTTCCTGACCTCGTAGGTGAATCCCCGGGAAGACAGCACTGGAATCCTCCCCCGTACCCAGAGGGGACCCTGTAAGCCAGTCCCCGGGCCCTCGACAACGCCGATCGAAGGAGGAAGGCCGGGCTCAAGGGGCTCCCCCGTCTTCCTGTCCCAGATCACCAGCCGTCCCGAGTGGCATTTCGCACCCTCTTCGATGGCCTTCTCCCTCATCTCCTGACTCTTCTGCCGCTCCACGAGATCCCAGATACCATTCCCCCGAACACAGAACCGTGCGTGGGAGCAAAAACCGGGTGCGTCACTCATCCTTATATCCCGGCCCTCCACCCATTCCGCCCTCTCCAGGTAGGGCACGCGGCTGGCGGTCTCGGTACCATCAAAATGGATCTTCAGGTGGGTCCCGTCGCAGAAGGGTTTGTCCCCGGACCCCCCGCAGCGGCAGAGGGAGTACTTTTCCTGTACAGGATAGTGCTCCCCCTCCTGCCATGCCACGGAATCACCCCTTGCGTTGCAGACGATGGTCTGCCTGGAGAGGGGGATACCACCGGAGACGAGGTACGGGCCGTTCTTCGCGACATGGATCTTTGCCTTTTCGTTTTTCTGGTCTCCTGGCATGGTACACCCCCTTAAATTGGAATGAAGATCGTGAAGAGCATTTCTACGAAGTGCAGCTGGCCGTCTGGAAATGAATGATGCACCGAACCGGATTTTCATTCGCAAATCGGATGCATTCCTCAATGTCCATTTGATATCACCATCATCACGAATCTCTTCTGCAATAACAAGTCCCTCTTTCGGCATTCACATTGAAAAATAAATCTGGACTGAGACTGTACTGATATCCGAAGGGCGGAACCGAAACGGGGGGAGGATTCCGATAGCGCCTGGAACCCTGAGAGGGGGCGGAGGGGGGGATGAGAGGGATGAGGAGGCTTAAACCGACTTCTCCCACCCCTGGCCCATGTCGATGAGCGGCCGGACTTCAGTGACTGAGAAGCTCACCGCAGCAGAGATCATCTTTGTCGCCTCTTCCCCGGTAACCTTCGCCATCTGGGCCTTGAAGGTATCGAGCACCGGCCCGGAAGTCGCGATGCTCTGTGCCTTCAGGTAGACCCGGATCCCCTTCCAGTCCATGAGGGTTGCTCCCGGCTCCATGATCAGGTACACGGCGTGGGGATTCTGCTGGAGATTGGCCAGCGAGCGGTTCTTCCCAAGCCCCATCACTACGGTCTTCTCGTCGGTCATACGGGGCGAGCCGAAGATGCCAGAGTCTACTTTTCCCGCTTTATCTGCGGTGCTGAGCGTTCCGATCCTCGGTGATTTGTTGAAGTACTCCATGAGTTTTAATGACATAGGGCAACACCTTGTGTTGTGTGGGATTCTGCCGGAGTGGAGTTAAAGGTTGTGGGGGGAACGGGAAAGGTGTAAATCTGGCTTAAAGATGAGATGCGAGGGAAGGGAATTGAACCCCAGAAACTCCTGCAAGACAGGGACAGGCTCCCTCCCGGTCCCACCCCTGTGAAGATAGCCGCTTCACACCGGTTTTCCGACCGCGTTTCTTTCCTTTCTACAACCCAGGAAAAAAAAGATACTCGCCCCCCCTTCACACCAGCACCGACAGGGCCCGGTGCGGGCAGGCCGGGACGCAGCGGCCGCAGAGGACGCACCGGTCTTCCTTCATGGACAGGCGCCACCCGGCATCGAACGTGAAGACTTCCCGGGGGCAGACGGAGATGCAGGCGCCGCAGTCCACGCACTCGCTCATATCCAGGGTCACGGCGTGTTCCAGGATCCGGACATCGGCCCCCAGTTCCCCCATCTTGTCCGAGACGAGCCGGCACGATTCGCGGGGCACGTCGATGAGCATCTGGCCCCCCGCGGGATCGATCTGGGCCCGGTCCACCATGATGAGCACGCCGGTCTCCTTCACCGCCTTCGCGATGATGGGTTCAGAACCCCTCTTCCGGGAGAAGTTGACCAGGAGCTTCATCGCCGCCACCTCCCGCCGAAGAGCTTGCCCAGGTCAATGGCCGTGAGCATCCCCTGAACCCGGTTCGCCGTGTCAGTGACAGGGAGGGCACTGATGTTGTACCGCTCCAGCTTCTGGGCCGCGATGTCCACCGACTCGTCCGGCGTTGCCGTGATCACCTTCCGGGTCATGATGTCCCCCACCACCTTCGCCTTCCCGGGATGGACGATCGCTTTGGAGACGTCATAGGTGGTGACCACGCCCACGAGCCGCCCTTCCCGGTCGACGACCACGAGATGGTTGGTCTCCCCCTTCAGGAGCTTGGCGGCCGCAGCCTTGATCACCTCGTCATCGCCGATGGAAACGACGTTCCTGTCCATGATATCCTGCACTCTTGGAGACCTGCCGGTCTCCCGCATTGGCCGTGCCGCCTTCAGCGGATCGATGGGCCGGGTGGGGAGGGCAAGCGCCATCTTCCCCTGCTCCACCCATCCCTTCAGCGCAACAGCCACCTCCCTGGCCCTCCGGTAGCTGGAGAGCGAGGAGGTCTTCACCGGTTCGCCGTGCAGCTCCACCTGGCCGCTCTTCAGCTCCGCGTAGTTCACCGTGCGAAGCGCCGGCCGGTCCCGGGAGGGAACACCGTAGTCGATCACCGAAACCTCGATGTCCTCGTCCCGCACCGCCGTGGCACGCACGATGTCCAGGTCCAGCACCGGGATCGGCACTCCCACGCCGATGTACAGGGTGACGCCGTATCCGTGCATCGTCGCGGCGCGGAGGAACTGGGGCGACATCTGCTTCAGGTCGCCGGTCACCATCAGGGTGCCGAACCCCTTGGCGGGCGAGTGCTGGGTCCCCTCGCCCACGATCATCCCCTGGGCGCCGCCCAGGAAGATGGGCACTCCCCCGCCGGTGACCCGGAACTGCGGGTCATTGGAGAGGGGAGAGAGTGTCCCGGCACCGGAGAAGCTCACGTTTCCGCACCCGGGGAGGAGGGTGCCCATGTAGGTATACAGGGTCCGGTCCGTGGAGTTGGTGGCGGCATTGTACCGCTGGTAGGCGTTCCGCGGGTTCACCATGATGGCCTGGTTCAGGTCCTCCAGGATCAGCTCGGTGGTGACATTCCGGCGCGGGTAGCAGTCCGTGCCCCGGGAGACCGCGTGCAGCTCCACCCTGCGGCCGGAGACGAAGTCCTCCAGGACATGCGCTCCCCCGTACTGGATCCCCCGGCTCTCGGACTGCTGGGTGGCCCCCAGGTACGCGTCCACCGCCGCGATCCCGCCATAGGCCTCCACGTCGTTGAGCCAGACCCGCTCCATCCGGATGGGGGGGTCCGCGTGGCCGAAGTTGAAGAACGCCCCCGAGGAGCACATGGCCCCGAAGGTCCCGGTGGTCACCACGTCCACCTCTCTCAGCGCGCCCTGCTCCCCCAGTTCGGCGACAAGGGCGGGCATCTCGTCTGCCGTCACCACCCGGGCGTTCCCCTCCCGGATCCGGGTGTTGATCTGCTCGATAGACTTCTCCATGCAGGGAATGTCGATTTTACGAATATTTATAGCTGCTGTATATTACCATGAGTAATAACAAGGTTTTCACGTCCGGCGCAGCAATGGTACTCCATGCACCGGGACGCCTTCATCCGGAACCTGGAGGAACTGGCCCCGCCGGAGCTCGCGGACCCCGACGACGCGGCGCGGATCGGCCTCGTGGTGGAAGGCCGGAGGGAGATCCACCGGGTCGCCTGTGCGCTGGACGCCACTCCCCGTGTCGTGCAGGAAGCCTGCCGGATCCCGGCCGACATGCTTGTCACGCACCATACCCCCCTCTACTACCCGGTCACCCGCGTGGAGGGGGTCACCGCTGCCCTGCTGCGGGACCTCCTCTCCTTCGGCATGAACCTCTACGTGATGCACACCAACTATGACCGGGCCGAGGGGGGCATCAACGATGCGCTGGCAGCGGTACTGGGGCTCACCGGCACCGTGAAGATGTCCATGGGGGTCGTGGGGGACTGCACGCTCTCCCCGAAGAAGATCGCCGGGCTTCTGGGCTGCGGGCTCCGGGTCCACGGAAGGATCTCCCGTATCCGCCGCCTGGCGGTGGTGGGGGGATCCGGCTTTGACCCGAAGCTCCTGGACGAGGCGAAGGCGCTCTCGGCCGACGCATTCCTCTCCGCGGAACTCCAGCACTTCGTAGCCCGGGCGGCACCCTTCCCCTGCCTGGAGGCCACCCATTATGCCCTCGAGGCACCGGGCATGCGCCGGCTCGCGGAGGACCGGGGCTGGACGTTCCTGGACGATCCCCCGGAGGTCACCCTGATCCCATGAGCACGTGCTGGGACCTCCTGGAGAAGGAACGGGACCTCTCAGACGCGGCACGGGAGTGCATCCTCTCCGGGTTCGGTTCCCGGGGGAAGAAGGCCCTGGAGGCGGTGGACGAGGGACGGGTGAAGCGGTACCTGGACTTCGTCGTGGTGGTGGGACAGAGCGGCGAGTACGTGGTGGAGGACGAGTTCTGCGAGTGCAGCGATGCCCTCTTCCGAAGACGGGGGTGCTGGCACGTGCTGGCCGCCCGCATCGCGGAACTCACCGGACGATACCAGGAGTGCCCGGCCTGGTACCAGGATACCTGGAAGGAGTGACGGGAGGGGGGGGAAATCACCGGAGTGGCGAAGGATCCATGTCCTGCCGGTCCCTCCCCCATGAGGATGGGCTGAGCCGGGGTACCGGGCAGTAACCGACGTGGCGCACTATCCTCACCAGGGGGGGCGCCCACGCGGCGGGGGGGACGCCAGTCCCCCCCTGGAGCGTCCCGGCAGTACTAAATCTGAAAAGTACCACTTCCATCACTCTGGTGACGGGAACCTCAGCGGGAGGGGGAGACCCCCTCCCGGTCCCACCCCCCGTGAGGATTGTCCCTTCTGCCTGTTCTCCCCTAGGGGATGGTCGGTGAAAGGTGAGGGGAGGATCCGGAATCGGGACATTTCACCTCCCCCCATTTTCCCTGACATATTTTTATC
>JAJRDA010000062.1 GCA_028678665.1 Methanomicrobiales archaeon
CCGAGCCGCAGTAGTGGGAGGCATTGCCATGGCAGAAGATCCTCCCGCCCCGCATCTCCCGGCCCAGCCAGCCGTCGGCATTGCCCAGGATCTCGATCTCGCCCCCCTTCATGAAGTTGCCGCAGTGCATGCCGATGTCCCCCTCCACCCGGATCTTCCCCGCCTCCATGTACTCCCCCACCCGCTTCAGCCGGGAGGTGTCGCCCCGGAGCACCACCTCCACGCCTGCCGGGTCTGTGGTGCTCCCTTCGATGGCCACTTCAAAGATGTCGGTGAGAGGCCGGATGCGGTTCCCCACTGCCACCGTGAGGCTTTCTGCTGGCTGGAGGAACCGGGCCGGCACGATGTCCTCGGCCTCGACAGGGACGAATGGGTTCTTCCGGGGCTTTGCCGAAAGGATCACCCTCATAGCTGCGCCTCGCTCTCCATGCAGAGGGACCGCTGCAGGTACAGGTCCTGCACCGGGTAATTGGACATCCGCACCGTGTAGTAGCGGTCAAAGTTCCGGGCAAACTCCGGGTCCTTCCCCATGTCATACTCCTCCGGGACCTTCGGCTTCACCCAGATCGTCTTGTTGGTCCCCGGGACCAGGATCTCGCCGTCCCTGGCCACCGGCCTCCCCCTCTTCACGGTCCAGGATGTCTTCTGGAACGCCCGGATCACGTCCCGGTACTGCCGCGAGGGATCGGTTTCGTCCACCCGGAGGGGGTAGATGGCGATGTCCGCCTCGGCACCCGGGCCCAGATGGCCCTTCCCGATGGACCGGATCCCCAGCGCCCGGGCCTGCCCGGCCCGGGTCATCACCGCAATATCGTGCCAGTCCAGCTCCCGGTCCAGCGCGGGGAGGGTTATCCGGGACATCGTCCCGGGGGCCAGGTTCTGGAGTTCCTCCTCGCGGTAGCGGCGGCTCATGAGAAGGGCGATGATCTCCGGGTATTTGATAAAGGGGCCGCCGTTGGGGTTATCGGTGGCGAGCAGGCACTGCCAGGGGTTCCTGACCATGAGGGCCAGCTCCAGGCCGATGGCCCACATCACGCAGTTGACGACACTCGTCCTGCTGTAATACACGGGAATGATGCCGGCGGTGGTCTCCAGCTCCACGTCATGGTTGGACCACTTGTTGTGGTGGAGCCGGTACAGGTTGAACTCCATGGGGCCGTCGGCTGTCATCGTGGTGGTCTTGCCAAACATCATCTGCCCCATGTCGATGGTGATCTGGGGTCTCTGGTTGACGGCGCAGGCGACCGGCTCGGCTTTCGAGCAGATGTCCTTCCAGCTGGTGCCGCCGTAGGCATGGAACTGGACGTGGGTCAGGTACAGGCTCTGCCGGTCCGGGTTCAGGTCAGGGGCGAGATCCATGCTGCCGATGGTGCACTGGTAGTTGCCCGGCACCCCCAGGTTGTTGCAGTGCAGGTGGACGGAGTGGGGGAGCCGGAGCAGCTCGTTGGCCCGGACCAGGATCTCGATGATCTCGGCAGGGCTGACCTCGAAGTAGGGCACCGTCTCCCGGATGCACTTCACGTTCTTCCCCCAGCCCCAGCACTCGGAGCCGCCGGGGTTCGTGAGCTTGATGGCAAAGCCCTTCACCGCCGCAAGCGTCCAGGCGACGATGGCCGCCGCCCGCTTCACATCGTGGTCCCGGACCGCCTCCATCACCGGCCAGTTGCCGTCGAAGAGGGTGTTGGCCATCGTGTCCTGCAGGGGCGTGGCCGCGAACTCCTCGTGGGTGTGCCGGGCTTCCAGGGGGGCCATCGCCCCCTCCAGCACCGACGTGTAGCCCATGGCGCAGTACCGGTAGCTGTTGCCGTAGGTGGTGGGGACGCTGTAGCCGGAGGTGGAGTGCATGACCCCCCGCCGCTGCGTGCGGCCCGCCCGCATGTCCTCGGGCATCATGTACCGGCCGAAGTTCACCTTGGTGCCACAGATGTGGGTGTGGGAGTCGATCCCGCCGGGGAGAGTCAGGCATCCCTTTGCATCGATCACCTCAGCCCCGTCCTGCACCGATTCCACGATCCACCCGTCGCGGACCGCGATGTCCATCACCTCGCCCCGGATCCCGTTCAGCGGATCGATGACATAGGCATTTTTGATGAGGAGACCGGTCATGCACCACCCCCTTCCCCGATCCGGCGGGCGATCTCCGAGAGAATCGTGACGTCGTCCGGGTAGCCCCGGTCCAGCACCTTCCTGAGCCGGAGCGGGACACCATCCATCCGGTAGGCGGTCCCCTCGGCATCGATCCCCGAAACGGCCACCGGGATCTGGATCCTGGCAAACGCGGTGGTCAGGTTGGGGAAGGGGTCCAGCTGCACCACGGGAATCGAGGCCAGGTGCTCCACCGCCTCTGCCGGGAAGTGGGCGGCGGGATCGCTTGCCACCACCAGGCACATGTCGCACTCCTTCCGGGCAAGGATGTCCACCGCCGTCGTCTCGCCGGGGTTGTAGAAGGCCATGCCCCGGGAGAAGTCCACGGCATAGGGGTACCCGGTCATCCAGGTGCAGACTTCGTTGAAGCCGTAGACGTTAAAGTGGCCCCGCATGGGGGTGAGGGTCCACTTGGTGTGCCGGTTGAGCTCGTCCACCAGTTCGATGGCATTCCGTATGTTCTTGTACTTCCCTGCCGTCTGGGTCAGGCCCATGCCGAAGAAGAAGGCGCCGTAGCGGGCTTTCTTGCAGAGATCGGCGATCCGGAAGAGCTGTTCCCGCGAGACCCCTGCCACCTCGGGAGGCACCACGTCGCCCTTCCCCCGGACGATGGCACGGAGTGCTCCCAGAACGGCGTAGTCGCCCCCCGGCTGCAGCCGGACGACCTCATCGGCCACGTTCGTGGAGTCGGTACCCCGGATATCCGCGAGGATCAGCCGCCGCTCCTTGAACGCATTCTTCACGAAGAACCCGTCCGTGTAGGTGGTGTAGCGGGAGAGGTGCCGGGGGTGGGCATGCTGGGGGTTGCACCCCCAGTACACCACCACGTCGGCCCGGTTCTTCACCTGCCCCAGGGTGCAGCCCGGGTGGCCCACCTCCTGGATGGCCAGGATCGAGGGGCCGTGGCAGACGGAGGTGGTGGCATCGATGATCCCGCCCACCCGCTCCGCCAGGTGGACGCCCGCCGACTGGGCTTCCCCGCAGGTCCCGCTCCACCCGTAGAGGAGCGGCCGCTCCGCGGCCTGGAGGAGCTCCGCGGTCTCGCGGATCGCCTCTTCCAGGGGGATGTCCTGCCAGCCGGAAGCGGTGCGGCGGACCGGGCCCTCCATCCGGTGGTCGGTCATGAACTTGTGGGAACCCAGGTCGCAGGCGTTGTCCACGCCCGTCACCCTCCCCTCCTCCACGTGCACGTCCAGGTCATCGCAGAGGCAGGCGCAGAACGGGCAGATGACGTCCCTAACGATCATACCGTTTCCCCCCCAGGTCCTCCATCAGGTCCCAGACAGACCGGACCGGGTCAGAGGTGGGTTCCACCTCCACGGCGATGCCCTTGAAGTCCGGCATGCCCGTGCCGTGAGTGGCCGCAGGTACCACGTGGTTCGCGTGGGGACCGTAGGGCACAAAGAGGGAGCCCGGCAGCACATCATCGCTGGCCGATGCCGTGAGCACAGCCGACCGGCTGCCGCACCTGATCCGGACCCGGTCACCGGCTTCGATCCCCATGTCCATCAGGTCCAGGGGTGCAAGGAAGGCCCGGGAAGTCTCAGCGCCGTATTCCGGCGAGGGCTTGAACTCCACCGAGTTTCCCTGGGGGATCGTGCGGCCGGTGTTCAGGATCATCCTCATCCCTCCGCCACCCCCTGCAGCCCTTCCAGGATCCGCGCCACCTGGATCGCGCTGTTGGGGCATGCCCCCTCGCAGGTCCGGCATCCCACGCACCGGTCCTCGTGGATCACCGTGTGCTTTCCGCCCGCGATCTTCATGATTACCTCGTCGTTGGAGGAGTGGCCGCCGCTCGCCATCTGGGGATCCTGTTCCTTGTTGACCGGGCAGGAGACGCAGCAGTTCCCACACCGCATGCACTTCGTGTGGTCCACGGCGATATGGAAGGTGGCGTGGAACGAGGTCCTGTCCTCCTCCTGCCACCGCAGGATCCGGCCGCTCGAAAGTACCCCCTCGGGGCAGGCCTCCACGCAGAGGCCGCACCGGAGGCAGTGGCCCCGGTGGATCACCGGGTGCCATGCCCCTCCTTCCTGCAGCACCTCGATGGCCCCGGGGGCCGGGCAGATCATCCGGCAGGAGAAGCAGTGGGTGCACTCCACGTCCGTGAGGGAGGGATACTCCCGGAAGTACGGGGGGGTGAGGAGCGGGGCCGTCTTCGCGAAGAGGAATGCGTGGATCCAGGGGACTCTCAGGAACTCCCGCAGGTACCAGAAGACAGATCGCACCTTTCTCACCTCTCGTTGCACGCGATGCACGGGTCTGCCGAGACAAAGACCGAGGTCACGTCCGCGAGTGAGGTGACCCCGGGGAGCATGAAGTGCGTACAGGCATCGATGTTCATGATGGAAGGGGTCCGGATGGCGATATCCACGATCCGCCCGTACTCGTCGGACAGGATGAAGTAGGAGAGCTCACCCCGCGGGGCCTCGCCCCGGCTCACCGTCTCGCCGGCCCCGCAGGTGCCGCCTCCCCGGATGGGGCCCTCCGGGAGATCGGAGAGGCACCGGTGGATCAGGCCGATGGACTGGAAGATCTCCCCGAACCGGAGCATGATCCGGGCGTGGTTGTCCCCCTCCATGCGGACGAGGGGGGCAAAATTCAGCTTCCGGTACGTCGGGTGTGCCAGGCGCACGTCCTCGGCGATACCGCTGGCCCGGGCCGTGGGTCCCACCGCCCGGGCGATCCGGGCCTGTTCCTGCGTGAGGATCCCTACTCCTTTCGTCCGGGTGGCGATCAGGGGCCCGGTGTCGAACATGCGGGTATACCGGTCCACCTCATTCTGGATCCAGTCCAGGTCTGTGAGGAGGGCGGCCCGGTCATTGTCGCGGAGGTCGAACCGCACCCCGCCGGGGATCATGAAGGCCTTGTTCACCCGGGCCCCGGTGATCCGCTCCAGGCAATCCATCGCCCGCTCCCGGGTGTTCAGCAGGTACATGGCCAGCGTCTCGTGCTCGATCGTATAGCAGAAGGAGAAGTTGGCCAGCAGGTGGGACTGGATCCGGTCCAGCTCGTTCACGATCACCCGGAGGTACGCGGCCCGGTCCGGCACCGCGATGCCGCTCACTGCCTCCATCCCTTCGATGAAGACCATGTTGTGGATGACGGAGCAGATGCCGCAGACCCGTTCGGCCAGGAAGAGCACCTCCTGCCAGGGCCTCCCCTTCATGATCCGCTCGATCCCCTTCTTCATGTACCCGAGTTCCACCTCGGCGGCGAGGACCTTCTCCCCCCGGGTCTCGCACTTCACCCGGGCCGGCTCCTTCCAGCAGGGGTGGACCGGGCCCAGGGGGATCGAGACATCCACGACCTTCTTCACGGCCGTTTCACCTCGTAGTCCCGGAAGACGGTGGGTGCGACGGAGAGGACGGCGGAGAGGATCTCCGTGGGCCGGGGCGGGCACCCGGGCACCTCGGCGGCGATGGGGATGTATTTCGAGACCGGCCCCAGGATGTACGTCTCCCGGCGGTTGTAGACGCACCCCGAGATGGGACAGTTGCCGATGGCGATGGCCGCCTTGGGCGCAGGTATCTTGGCCCACAGGGCAGGGAGCTTGTCGATCCACTGGGGAGTCATGGCCCCCACGACGAGCAGGATATCCGCTTCGCGGGGATTGTTGTGGACGAGGATCCCGTACTGCTCGATGTCGTACCGGGGAGCGAGGCAGGCCAGCACCTCGATGTCGCACCCGTTACAGGAACCCACGTCCACGTAGGCGACGTGGATGGACCGTGCCCGGACCCAGTTCTTTGCGTCCTGCAGGAGGTTCATGGCCGGAGCACCTCCGCGAGGCGTGCCCTGGCCCGGGTGGCAGCCTCTGACGCGGGAATGCCAGCCTCCACCGATGCCCGTGCCTCTGCAAGGATCAGGTCCATCCCTGACGAGTCCACCAGGGGAAGGTACCGCGTGAAGAGCTCCCTCCCCAGGGCACGGTCCAGGGGGTCCTTCCTGTCGCCGTGTTCCACCCACTGATCGTACCGGCCTGCCAGGTTCTCCAGGTACTGCATGTCCAGCCGTTCGATGAGCAGGCGGCGGAGGGGCTGGACGCCCATCCCGAGTATCCCCGCCACATCCCGGACCGCGTGATCGTGACGGGGGGAGACCAGGATGTGGTACTTCAGCATCCGGAGATCCTTCTCCTGGTAGATGCCCACTAGACCACCCCCGCCAGCCGGAACGCCATGTACAGGACAAAGAGGAGGACACAGAGCCAGAGTACCACGATCTCCAGCCGTTCCAGACGGTGCTCGTCCCGGTACAGGTAGAGGGTGCTCCCGGCCAGGAGCACAACCCCGAAGACGATCCCCTGCCAGAGCACAGTTCCCGCCTCCCGTACCTGGATCACGGTAATGGCCAGGTAGATGACACAGGCGGCGACAATCGCCTTCCGGATCACAGGATCACCCCCAGGGCCAGGAAGTAGAGGAGGAGCCCTCCGGCAACCAGGGACTGGACCGTCACGCTGTCGAAGGGTGCCAGCATGGGCGTGAGGGCACAGGCAAAGGAGAGCGACACCTGGATGCCCAGCATGAGCGCGAGCACCCAGAGGAGCGGGAGGGGGCCGAGAAACACCACTATGAAGCTGTAGAGGAGCACCGATGTCTTCAACCCATTGCAGACCTCGAGACCGGCCCTCCAGATGCCGAAGTGCTCGGTCTTGTAGCCGGAGACGATCTCCTTGGACTCCACGATGGAGAATGGCCCCCACGGCATCTTGGAGAGGAGGACAAGATACATGGCAAAGGCTGCCAGTGGCAGGGCCAGCAGGAGGGGCCCGTGGACCGCCTGCCACGCGGTGATGTCTGAGATGAGCAGGGATCCGGTGACGAGCACGATCCCCGCGACCGAGACGAAGAGAGGGATCTCCGACGCGGCGGAGATGACGGACCGGACCCCGCCGAACTTGCCGTAGGGGGAGCCGGAGGAGAGGCCGAACCCGTGCTCCACGATCTTGTGGAGCATGTAGATGCCGAAGAGGATCAGCAGGCTCCCCCCTTCCCGGACCACCAGGTAGGCAACCACCCAGATGGCGATGGCAACGAGCACGATCCCGACGAAGAGCACCCGGGAGGCAGTGCGGGGCACCCAGCTCACCTTGAAGGAGAACTTCAGGGTGTGGAGGATCTCCTGCCAGATGGGGGGACCGGGCCGCCCCTGGATCCGTGCGATGACCTTCCGGTGGATCCCCAGCAGCAGGAGCCCGAAGATCGTGGCACCGATCAGTTCACCGATCATGGCTAGTACCCCAGGAAGGGGATGTCCTCCTCCCCTTCCCCGGCAGACCACCAGACGAAGAGCGCTATCGTCCCGGCGGGGAAGGCCAGGACCAGGACAGCCGCAGCCAGGATGGGGGGGACGGCGCCCGCTGCTGCTCCGGCGGCGGAGAGCAGCATGGCGGCCCCGCAGAGGACCGCGATCCCGAGTGCAGTGGTCTTCTCCATGGTCCCTCAAATCGTGAGCACGACCTCCACCACCCGCAAAAAGATCAGCAGGGAGGAGAAGGAGCACATGATCACATACGGTGCGCCGGGGGCCCGGAACATCTCTGCCTTCGCGGCATAGAAAGGAGCCATCCCCTCCCCCATGACGCCCAGGACGAGGGCCGCCCGGGTGATGAACGGTGCAGGCCCTGCAAGGCCTGATCCGAGTGCGATCATGGAGAGGGTGCCCGTGGTGGCAGCCGCGATGGCCGCCCCGCCAAAGAGGGGCACGGTGGCCGTCAGGGCCACGATCCCGTACTGGAAAGCGGCGTTCTGGACGTGCTTTGTCTTCACCGCTGCCACGATCCCCACGTTACAGATCCCGACGAGCGAGACAAAGAGGGTGAAGTCGAAGAGGTCGCCCGTCACCATGGCGCCCATGCAGGCGAGCCCGCAGGCGATGGACATGAACCGGCGGAACCGCATCTCGGGAACATCGATCTCCTTCCCGTAGTAGGCGTCGGTACCGAAGAGGATCTCCACCTGGTTCTCCGGCCGGCTCACGATGGCGAGCACGGTGAAGACCAGCGCCAGCAGGAAGAGCGCGACCGTGTACGGGGAGAAGTAGATCATGATGTCCCCGAACTCCAGGAAGAAGAGGGGCGGCCCCCCGATGCTATTCATGGGGCTTCCCCCACATGGTGCCCACGAGGGACATCTTGGCCGTCACCTTGAGCAGGATCCCCACCGCTGCCCCCATGACGGCCAGGTACCAGTACTCCGGGAGGAACATGAAGACAAAGAAGGAGGCAACCCAGATGCCCCAGGAGATCCCGGCCGCCGCCTCCAGGAGCGCGAAGTCCTCCCGGTGGCCCTTTGCCATGAAGAAGAAGACCACCCCCAGGCCGGCGATCCCTCCCCCCGTGAACCCGGAGAGGATGATCCCGTACACGACAAGCAGGGAAGCGATGATGGCCGGGGCATGGCCGATCTCCACCACCTCGATGTGGAGGTACCCCTCTGGCCGGTCCCGGAGCCCCTCCTTCAGGAGGTAGATGTGGGAGAGGGCCAGGAGCTCCGCAATCCCCACCACCAGGCCCGGGAGGACCAGGGCTTCGGCCAGATCGGTACCCAGCAGGGCGATGATGCCCAGGGAGGGGATCTCCACGAGATCGATGAGGAGGAGCCGGTGCAGGTCGTCCCGTTCCAGGGCCAGGGCTGCAAACGCGATGACTCCCGTAGCCAGCACCGCTGCCATGCCGATGGAGTAGGCGTTCCACATCTCAGATCCCCTTCCGGAACAGGTACGAGCCGATAGCAAAGGCGATGAAGAGGATCGTGGGCTCCACCACCGTGTCGAGGCCACGGGTGTTGTACAGGATCTCGTCCAGGATCCCGCCGGGATGGGCCACGATGGTGGTGCCCAGATGGGGAGTGGTGGTCGACAACCACCAGGAGAAGGGGGTCAGGTAGGTGGTGACATAGCCGGCAGTGGGGGAGTTCTCCGGATACTGCATGCTGATGTTGGCCTGCGTGAACGGCGGGCCGCCCCGATCGTAGGGGTCCAGGGACGAAGTCCGGTCGATTCGCTTGGGGTAGAGCTGCGATTCGCTGTAGGGAAGGGGGAGAAGGAGGATCCCGATGGCGAAGAGGAGGGCACAGGCTCCCGCAAAGACCGGCATCAGGTTGTCGAAGTCGGAGAGGAACCGGGAGATGCGGCCGATGATCATGGCTCCCCCTTCTTTTCCATGACCCGGACGAAGATGTAGGTGGAGAGGGCCGAGACCCCTCCGAACGTGAAGAGGGCGAGAGCCTCGTCGTAGGAGAGCATGATGAGAAGCAGGCCCCACGACGGGATCTCCAGGTTGATGAGCCGGGCCAGGTACGTCCGGGGGACCGGCCAGGCAGAGGCGATGCCCCCGGCGACCAGGATGATCAGGCCCAGCCAGAATTCAGGTGCCATC
>JAJRDA010000063.1 GCA_028678665.1 Methanomicrobiales archaeon
ACATCATGGAAACCGAGGACAACGCCGCCATCAAGGCCAAGGTCGCCGAACTCAAGGCGAAGGACCCCGGCGCGTTCCCCGCGGATGCCATGATCGTCCAGGTCAAGGAAGCGGCCGGAGCCGGCGAGATGGCCGCTGCGGGGGCCAACCCGCAGTACCTGGAGATCGAAAAGAGGCTGGATGCCATCGAGAAGCAGGTCGAATTCGCGGATGCAGAGATTGCCCAGCGCGTGGGCAGGAAGATCGGACGGGATATCGGTATCCTGTACGGCCTCGTGGCAGGACTGACAGCATTCATCATGCTGCTCCTCCTGCTCCCGAAGCTGCAGGCATGATATGACGGAGGTGTGAAACGAATGTTCAGATTCGAGAAGGAACAGCAGGTCTGGGATTTCAACGGGACCAAGCTTGGGGGACAGCCCGGGGAGTATCCGACGGTACTCGCCGGCTCCATCTTCTACAACAAGCACGAGATCGTACAGGATGACAAGGAAGGGAAGTTCGACAAGGCGACGGCCGAGGCCCTCTGGAACCGGGTCCAGACGCTGGGTGACGAGGTAAACATCCCGCAGTTCATCCAGCTCCTGGCCGAGTCCCCGAAGGCGATGGAGAAGTATATCGAATGGTTCGACTCCATTGACAACAAGACGGCGTTCCTGATGGACTCCTCGGTACCGGCAGTGCTGGCCGGTGCCTGCAAGTACGTCACCGACGTGGGGCTCGCCCACCGGGCGATCTACAACTCCATCAACGGGTCGATTGCACAGGCAAACATCGATGCGCTCGCGAAGAGCGATGTCGATTCCGCCATCGTGCTCGCGTTCAATCCCGCTGACCCCACTGTGTATGGCCGGCAGAAGGTGCTCTCAGAGGGCGGTGTCGCGGGACAGACGAAGGGCATGCTGCAGATCGCCGAGGAGTGCGGTATCAAGCGCCCCATCCTGGACACGGCGGCGACGCCCCTGGGGCTCGGATCCGGCGGTTCCTACCGGGAGATCCTGGCCTGCAAGGGTATCTTCGGGTACCCGACGGGCGGTGCCTACCACAACATGACGGTGGCCTGGACCTGGCTCCGGCGCTGGAAGGGGACCAGCAAGACCCCCTCGTTGCTCCAGGCCGGGTACAAGGACAAGCCCCTCCTCGAGAAGCAGATGACCCACCACTACCTGGGCGGCATGGAGGGTATCAAGCAGGCGGCATGGTCCGCACCCGATATCGGGTGCAACCTGATCGCAAGCACCCTGGGTGCCAACCTGATCATGTACGGGCCCATCGAGAACATCGAGCCCATGATCACCTCGCAGGCCTACATGGACATCGTGATCCTGGAGGCTGCCCGGACCATGGGCGTGGATGTGAAGGCCGAGAAGCACCCCATCAACAAACTCATCTAACCCTTTTTTTTCTCCGGGATAGGGAATCTCCGGAATTCTGATTCGGTCGTGATATTGACATCCATCGACCGGTGAGACGCTCCTGGGGGGGGACCTCGCGGCCCCCCCGCCGCGTGGGCGACCCCCCCACGTGAGGAGGGGGCGATCTACGGTCTCCTCTCAGCGTGTGTTCATCTCAGGAAAAGGGGTTCAGGCTATCCTCATCGGGGGTGGGACCGGGGGGCAGAGCCCACTCCCGTTCCCCTCACCAGGATAGGATTTCCCCGTCATTCCCCTCCTCCGGCCCGCAGAAGAACGAGGAGCGGTGCGAAGAAAGCAATCACCTTAACCTGTGGCAGGAGAGATATAGGGGCAGGATTCCTCGGCAGGTATCCCCCGGATTTCAGATACTACCTGCAGGATTGACTGTCGATCTGTGTATGCCCGGGCAATGTCCAATCCGGTGGGATGAATCTTCCGTAAGAGCCGGAGCCACCTGATGCCCTCCCTTGACCTCGACGCGGTGATTGGCCTCTCCGAGCGAGAGGCTGCAGAGAAGCTGGCGAGGGAGGGATACAATGAACTGCCCTCCGCGAAACAGCGCGGCATCCTCCCCATCGTCTTTGAGGTCATCCACGAACCGATGTTCATTCTTCTGGTCGCAAGCGGCCTCATCTACTTCGTGCTGGGCGATCTCTCCGAGGGGCTGATGCTCCTCTCCTTCGTCGTTGTCATTATCGCGATCACGGTCTACCAGGAACAGAAGACGGAACGGGCTTTAGACGCGCTCCGGAACCTTTCCAGCCCGCGGGCGCTGGTCATCCGGGAGGGGGAGCAGCGACGGATCCCCGGCCGTGAGGTGGTGACCGGTGACCTGGTGCTCCTCTCGGAGGGGGACCGCGTTCCCGCCGACGGGGTACTCGTCACCTCCACCCACTTCTCGGTGGACGAGTCCCTGCTCACGGGTGAGTCGGTTCCGGTCCGGAAAGTCTCCTGGAGGGACGGGATGGAGGTCAGCCGACCGGGGGGGGATGGCCAGCCGGGGGTCTTCTCCGGAACGATGGTCGTGCAGGGGCAGGGACTGGTGGAGGTGAGGTCCACCGGTATCGCGACCGAGATGGGCAAGATTGGCAGGGTACTCCAGACAGTGGACCGGGGGGAGACCCGGCTTAAGTCCGAGATCTCCCGGATCGTGAAGACGATCGCTCTCGCCGGAATCTTCCTGTGCGCGGTGATCGTGGTCGTGTACGGCCTGACCCGGTTCAACTGGATCGACGGCTTCCTGGCAGGGATCACGCTTGCCATGGCGATCCTCCCCGAGGAGTTCCCGGTGGTACTCACCGTTTTCCTTGCGCTGGGCGCGTGGAGGATCTCCCGGAAGAACGTGCTCACCCGGCAGGTCCCGGCCATCGAGACGCTGGGTTCTGCAACGGTGCTCTGCGTGGACAAGACCGGTACCCTCACCGAGAACCGGATGTCGGTGCAGGCGTTCTTTGCCCACGGAGAGATGTGCGAGTACGACGCTTCCCGGACCACGGTAGTGCCCGATACCTGCCACGAACTGGCCGAGTTCAGCATCCTTGCCTCCAAGAAGGACCCGTTCGACCCCATGGAGAAGGCACTGGTCCGGCTGGGGGACGGGGATTTCGGGAGGACCGAGCATGTCCACCATTCCTGGGAGCTGATCCAGGAATACCCGCTCTCCGAGGCGCTGCTGGCCATGTCCAATGTCTGGCGGTCCCCGAGCGGCAGCGAGTACGTGATCGCGGCCAAAGGGGCACCGGAGGCGATAGCTGACCTCTGCCATTTCGATGGAGCGAAGGTCCAGGAACTGGCAGTGCATATCAACCGGTTGGCAGCGGGAGGGCTCCGCGTGCTGGGCGTTGCCAGGGCCTCGTTCACCCAGACAAGCCTGCCCGGGGAGCAGCACGACTTTCCGTTTGAGTTCCTGGGGCTCATCGGATTTGCGGATCCGGTCCGGAAAGGGGTAGCCGGCGCGGTCGCCGAATGTCACACCGCCGGGATCCGGGTGGTGATGATCACCGGCGACTACCCCCTCACGGCGCAGCACATCGCCCGCGAGATCGGGCTTCCGGACCCGGAACGTGCCCTCACCGGCGCGGAACTTGAAGCGATGGGAGAGGAGGAACTGCGGGAGCGCATCGGCAGCATCGCCATCTTTGCCAGGGTGGTACCGGAACAGAAGCTCAGGATCGTGAACGCCCTCCGGGCCATCGGGGAAGTAGTCGCCATGACGGGCGACGGGGTGAACGATGCCCCTGCCCTGAAATCCGCGGATATCGGGATAGCCATGGGCAGCAGAGGTACCGACGTGGCCCGGGAATCGTCCTCCCTGGTCCTCCTGGACGACAACTTCACCTCCATCGTCTCCGCGGTTCGGATGGGGAGGAGGATCTATGACAACCTGAAAAAGGCGATGGCCTATATCCTCTCCGTCCACATTCCGATCGCAGGGATGTCCCTCATTCCCGTCCTCCTCTCCATGCCCCTCGTACTCCTCCCGGTCCATATTGTGTTCCTGGAGCTGATCATTGATCCCGCCTGCTCCATCGTCTTTGAGTCGGAAGAGGAGGAGAAGGACGTGATGGAGCGCCCCCCGCGCCGGAGGGATGAGCAGCTCTTCACCCGCCGGACCCTGGCCCTCAGCCTCATGCAGGGCGCGGTCGTGCTCGCATTGGTCCTGGGCGTCTATGCCGGTGCTCTCTCCCGCGGACTGGGGGAGGCGGAGGTCAGGACCCTGACCTTCACCACCATCGTGATCGCCAACTTAGGACTGATCCTCACGAACCGGTCCTGGTCCGAGACCCTCTCCACCACCCTGAAATCGCCCAACAGGGCGCTCTCGTGGGTCATGCTCGGTACCCTGGCCTGCCTCGCACTGGTCCTCTTCATCCCCACCCTCCAGGACCTGTTCCGGTTTGCACCGGTCCCGCCCCTGTACCTGGCCGTCGCCGCGGGTGCAGGCGTTCTGTCCATCCTCTGGTTCGAGGGCTTCAAGTACTGGACCGGGAATCACGCCGCGAGGTGATGGGGGCTCCTGCGCCGCTCCTTACGTATTCACCGATTGAGACGTGACGGTGTCACACGTTCGCGTACTGCTACTGGTACGCTCCTGGGGGCTCCGCCCCCGCCGCGTGGGCATCCCCCGGGGAGGATGGGGGGATCTTCGGTTTTACTCCGAGGCGGAGGGATATCCTCATGGGGGGGGCCGGGAGGGGGCTTTGCCCCTCCCGCACCCTGCCCCTGACTCTCCTTTTCTGAATATCCGGTGGAATCCTGTATCCCCCATCCTCGCTCAGGGAGGGCCGCCCGCGCGGCGAGGGAGACCTCGAATGCTCTATCTGGGAGGATGCCCCACCACTGAGTAACAGGTCGGTTCGGGGGCTGCAGAGGATCCATGGAAGAAACCGGAAAAAGGATGCAGGCACCACCTTCCGCCATCCTCTTTGACCTGGACAACACGCTCGTCGACCTGGTCCACGCGAAGATGGAGGCGTGCCGGGCCATCGTTACGAGAGCGGAGACTGGAGACGCGGAGACCCTCTTCTCCTATTTCCTGCGGGAGATCCACGGATTCGAGGACCCCCGGAACATCCTTGACTTCCTCTCCGACCACGGGGTCCGGTCCCGGGAGACCGGGGAGGAGTGCGTCCGGATCTACGAGGAGGTGAAGATCCGGTGCACCTGGCCTTACGACGGCGTACCGGAGCTCCTGGAGCGGCTCCGGGAGGAGGGGATTGCCCTTGCCATCGTCACGGATGCGAACCGGAAGAACGCCATGAAACGGCTGGAGAAGACCGGGATCTCCGGTTTCTTCAACTGCCTGGTCACCCCTGACACCTCCGGCGCCTGGAAACCCTCGCCGGAACCATTCCTGTATGCACTGAAAGAGCTGGGTATCCCTGCGGATCACGGGCTTGCCGTGGGGGACAGCCCGCGGCGGGACATCGCCCCCGCCCGGGCCATCGGCCTCACCACCGTGTACGCGGCCTACGGGGACCGGTTCGCGGCCACCAGGCAGGAGGAGAACCCTGCCCACCACACGATTCACCGCCCGCTGGACCTGCTGGAACTCATCATCGGACCTGATCCTGACGGCGGCTGATGCTCTCCGCGTAGCCGTAGGATGGACACCCGCCCCTGGTGCGGTGGTCTGATCTCAGGCTCCCTTCCTCTCCAGCCGACCGATGGCTACGTCCACGATGGCGCCGAGCGCTTCCGGGTTCCAGAACTCGGAGTTGAGCACCAGGTCGTAGCGGGAGAGGTCACGGATGTCGATGCCGTAGTAGTGGAGGTAGCGCGTATACTCGCACTCCTCCCGCTGGAGGGCCAGGTCGCGGGCGGTGTACTCGTCGGTGCCGTCCCGCTCTGCAATCCGCTTCGCCCTGCACCCGATGGGGGCATGGAGCCAGATCCTCAAGTCCGCGTCCTCCACCATCCAGCCGGAGAGTCTCCCCTCGACGACGATGTGGTCCTTTTCTGCGGCAACCTCCTTCTGCCTCACGTCGATCATGGCATCGATGGAGACGTCCTTCTCTGCAAGTGCCCCGAACTCGGCCAGGGTCATGCCCCGCTCCCGGGCCAGCTGCCGGAACGTCTCCCCTGCGGAAATCAGCTCAAAGCCGTGGGTCCTGGCCAGGTACTTGGCGAGGGTGGTGGTCCCGCTCCCCGGGGGACCGCTCACCGTGACCCGCATCAGATGCCCCCGATGTTCAGCGACTTGCGGATCACCTGGGAGAGGGCCAGGGAGCTGATCATGTACCAGAGGATCCAGGCAGGGATGATCCAGAAGGCGGCTTCTGCCAGTGCCTTTGCGCCGAGGTAGGGGAAGACGATCGTGCTGTGGGAGAGCGACGGGAGCCGGTAGAGGAGCCAGAGAAAGATGGGGATGGAGATAAGCATGATGTAGGACATGGGCTTGAACTGCTGCCGGGACATCTCCAGCTGGTCCTTCATCATCCGGTCCCTTTTCGCATCCATCTTCTTCACCCGCTTCTCATCGCCGGAGAGCTGGGCCTCGCGGTACTCCCGCTGGAACTCCTTTGCCCGCTGCTGCACCTCCTGCATCATCTCGTAATCAATCGTGTACTTCTGGATCAGGGAGGTGGAGAGACCGGTGAACGCGGCGAGGATCAGGATCACGATGGAAAACGGCAGCCCGGCCCCGAGCAGGGGACCCAGCACCAGGTCCATGACTGACCCGATGCCATCCCGGAGGGGGGGGATGCTGTAGGAGAGGAGGAGGAGGAATGCGAGGCCAAGGGCGATGAGCCCGCCGGAGTCCTTCAGGGCCACCGCAGATCACCTGAGCGCTTCGGCCATCCGGGCCACTGCCTGCTCCAGCAGGTGGTCCTGGTTCTTCACGACAGCAACGGTACAGCCGGAGATCATGGCATACGATGCGGCCATGGCCCGGTTGAACTCCTGGTGGAACGCGATCTCCCGGGATCCCTCCATGTCCCGGGTGCGGGTGGGATCGTTCAGCCGGCGGGCCAGGATCTGGTCCTCGTCTGTCTCGACGAGCACCACCATGTCAGGCTGGAGCTCCCTCAGCACCCACTCGGGGAGCCCTGCCAGGAATCCCTTCGGCGTCTTCACCGTGCAGTGGGTGTCGATGATGACGTTCCCCGGTACCTGTGCCATCTTCTGCGCCGCCATCTTCTGGAGCCGCTTCTGCGGGTCCCGGTCCAGTCTCCGCATCTCGTCCCGGTCCTTCACGATCCCCTCGGCCGTGGCCACGTCGAACATGAAGGTGCCGAAGTTCAGGGACCGGTACTCGATCCCCTCGGCCTTCAGCTGCTCCAGCGCCCCGTTCACCACCGTCGTCTTGCCGACACCGGGGACGCCGGTGATGACGATCCGCTTTCCCATGCGAAATTCACTCCTCCCTCACGGACAGTACACCAGCCCATTCCCCCTCATGCGACCCCGAAGACGCGCCAGGTTCCCCGGGACGGCGCAGAGACAGGGGTGCCGGTGTTTCCGCGTACTCAGTATATCACGGGTGAGGATTCTTAAATCCATCAGGTCCGTTGATTGGTATCCCGCTTTCCTCTTCCCGCAAGTGGGGAATGCTATCTGATCAGGGTTTTTATTCCAAGAGAGGGATACCTAGCCATACCCGATTCAGGGCTGGAAGCACGTATGGGATTCTCGGATTACCTCGGGCGGTTCTGGTACAGCTCAGAACCGATGTTTGGCGTGATCATGGTGGTATGTTTCACGAGCCTGCTCAGAGCCTACCCCGGCATCGCAGAAAAAATCCTGGGCACGGTCCTGTTCTCAGCCCTGATGTGCTGCGTTGCATGGGGCCTCGTCGATGGCATCTTCTACGCCTGGGAGGCCCATTACGAGATGGACAAGAAGAAGAAGATCCAGGCGCTGGCCCGGGCATCTGCGGATGACGAGCGGCTGCGTGAGCTCGTGGAGGATAACCTCGGTGATACGCTGGTCGAATCCCTGGATGATGCGGACAGGAACCAGATCCACCAGATCATCCAGAAGAAGGTGCCCACGGTCGATTTTGGCAGCGTGAGTCTCAGGGACGACCTCATGACCATCCTGATCGCCTTCGCGCTCGTGGTCGGCTCCTCGGTCATCGTCATGATACCGTTCCTCATCATCCCCACGGTGGCGACGGCCCTTATCATCTCCAATATCACGGGTGTCATCCTCCTCTTCATCATGGGCTTCTGGCGGGAGGAGGAGAAGGGGATCGGCAGGAAACTGGTAACAGGCGGCGTCACGGCATTTGTAGCCCTGATCATCACCTTCGTGACCGCCCTCCTGGGCGGATGATCTCCCGGTATCACCTTTTTTTACGGCTCTTTCCCTCCGTGGTCCTCTGGGAAAAACCGGTGTGATTTTATACTCCGGGGAGGTTTCCTTATACAGGCATATTCCAGCCCGGGCGGTCTCCTCCCCATGGGGAGCACAGAGCAGGATGACACCCCATGCCTCCCACTGACAGCAATCAGTCTGGATGGTTCTCGACCAAACGGATCGAGACGATTTTTCTTGTCATCCTCCTCCTGACCAGCTTCCTGTCCGCCTTCTGCGCATACCAGGCCAACCGGTGGAACGGGGTCCAGAGTGCGAAATACCAGGAAGCCTCGACCCTCCGGACCGAGTCTGTCCGTGCCTTCAACGATGCCAATACGCGCCTGATCATCGATCTCAATGTCTTCCTGACATGGGCTGATGCGGTGAACCGGAATGATTCCGACCGTGCACGGGCCGTGGCGAGCAGGTTCACTCCCGAATTCAAACCGGCGTTTGCCGCCTGGATCGCCCGGGATCCGGGGGGCCTTCAGGGAACCACCCCCAACGGCACCCCCTTTTCGCTCCCCGAATACCACCTGAGCGCCCGGGATCTGGGTACCCGGCTGGAAGAAAATGCCACCGCGGCCTTTACCGAGGCACAGCATGCGAGCGATATCGGCACCAGTTACATCCTGACCACCCTGATCTGTGCCATCGTCCTGTTCCTGTGCG
This sequence comes from Methanomicrobiales archaeon, assembly GCA_028678665.1. Taxonomy (GTDB): domain Archaea; phylum Halobacteriota; class Methanomicrobia; order Methanomicrobiales; family JACTUA01; genus JAJRCY01. The sequence continues at coordinate 8,889 of JAJRDA010000063.1, forward strand.
GTGTGGGGGAGGAATGGGCAAACCCGCGGCTCAGGATCGTGATCCTGGGAACCGCCATCGTGTTCTTCGGCATCGCGGCGGCAATGCTCGCCATGCTGCCCAAGATCATATTCTGACATCCTCGGCGGGGAGAGGGCTTCACCTTCCCGGAACACACCGAACCAGGGAACGGTCCGGTGGGTGCCATCCTTTCGGCCACCGGCCCGGGAAACCCGTTTCAAAAGGCGTAAATATGCCAAGAATACTTAGGGGAACGTGAGGTTAGCACTCATGAGGTTCTCAACCGTTCTCCTATCCCTCATCCTTATTGCAGGTATCGCGGGCATGGTATGCGCCCAGACGGAAACGATTGTTCCGGGGAGCGACCACGGGTATTTCTCCTTCAATTCGGTCCCCTCCGGAGCCGACGTGGTCTTCGACGGGATCTTCCAGGGCGAGACCCCGGTGGTCGTGGAGGTCGCCGTGAGCGGCAATCCCCAGCACACGATCGAGATGACCCGGGATGGCTACGAGCCCTGGTCATCGACCTAC
>JAJRDA010000064.1 GCA_028678665.1 Methanomicrobiales archaeon
CGAGCACGAACAGGAGCAGCACTCCGAGGAACCCCAGCGGCCCCACCACCGCCCAGATAGGGATATGGGTCAGGGTGAGGAGGGAGAAGGGTTTCAGGACGCCGGCGATCCCCAGGCGCCATGCCACGCCGATGATGGCCACCGCGAAGGGGAACTCGTAGGAGATCATGGTCACCATCTCCCGCTGCGCTCCCACGGTGGCGTAGGGGGATCCCGAAGAGAACCCGCCGGCCACGAAGGCCAGCGCCGGGACCGTGAGCAGGTACATGACCAGCACCAGGTCCCCGTAGCGCCCGAGCACCGGGGCAAAGGGTCCCACCGGCAGGTAGAGGAGGATCACGAGCGACGAGGCGAGCGCGGCAAGGGGCGCCGCGTTGAAGAGCCAGGGGATGGCGTTCTCGGGGACGATGGACTGCTTCACCAGCAGCTTGCGCAGGTCCGTGAAGGGCTGGGTGAGGGGCGGGCCGATGCGGGCCTGCATCCGGGCCGCCAGCTTCCGGTCCACCCCCATGATCAGGAGGCCGGCCACGATCCCGTAGGCAGAGACCAGGAGGGCTCCGAGCAGGATCTTCCCGACCGCGACGCAGAGGCTCATCGCTGCAGCCTCCGGGTCTTCTCCACCGAAAGGCGGTGGAGGTCCTCCTTGGTCATGATGGATCGGCCGGTGCCCCGGACGATGGCCACCCGGTCCGTGCAGGAGAGGCACGGGTCAATGGATGCCACGATGATGGGGATGTCGGCGATCTGCTCCCCGCGGAGCATCGGGATCCAGGACATCAGGTTCGAGTAGCTGGAAGCCTTCACCTTCCAGGTGGTGGGGGACTCCTTGCCGTCCATCCGGACGTAGTGGAGCACCTCGCCCCGGGGCGCCTCGTGCCGGCCCACGGCCTCGCCCTTCGCCTTCTTCAGGGTGAGGAGGAGCTTCGCGAGCTTCGGCTCCCAGATGATGTTCCCCTCCGGCATGGCCGCCAGGCACTGCTCGATGATGTCGATGGACTGGGGGATCTCCAGCAGCCGGACGATGATCCGGTCGTACACGTCGCCCCGGATCTCGCCGGTGAGCCGGTCCGGGAGGATGGGCTCGATCTCCAGGTCCCCGTAGGCAGCGTACGGGTAGTCCACCCGCACATCCATGCGGATCCCGGAGGCCCGGGCCGTGGGGCCGACGACGCAGAGATCCCGGGCCATCTGCGGGGAGAGGATCCCGTGGTCCCGGCACCGGAGGGTGATGCTGGCGTCACGGAGGAAGATCTGCAGGAGCTTCTCCTGCAGCCCCTTGTAGGTGCTGAGCAGCTCCCGGATTTTGGGGATCTGCTCGGGTGTGATGTCCCGGCGCACACCCCCGATCTGGATCATCGCATAGTTCACGCGGTTGCCGCTGATCAGCTCGATGAGGTCCATCGCCTGCTCCCGCACCCGCCAGGAGAGGTAGAGGAGCGTGTCAAACCCGAGTTCGTGGGCAGCGACGCCGGCCCAGAGGAGGTGGGACTGGATCCGCTCCAGTTCACCCATGATCGTCCGGATATAGTCCGCACGGGCAGGCACCTCGATCTCGGCTACCTGCTCCACCGCACGGGCAAAGGCCAGGGAGTGGACCAGGCCGCAGATCCCGCAGATCCGGTCGGTCAGGTGCACGATCTGGACGGGGTTGCGGCGCATCCCCATCCACTCGATCCCCCGGTGGGTCTGGCCGGGGGCAAAGTCCACGTCCCTCACCTGTTCGCCTTCCATGGTGAACGTGAACATCACCGGTTCCTTCAGCGCCGGGTGGATGGGCCCGACCGGGACCGTGTAGGGGACGGTCTTTGTTTTCTCGCCGGTCATTCCTTCTTCACCTCCTCCTTTTTCACCGGTGCCGGGGGCGCCGGCACTTCCTTCCCGGCAGCGGGCGGAGCCGCTGGTTTCCCGGGACTGTCCTTCTCCTTCGCTGCCGGGGGAGATGCCGTTCTGCCGGCCCCCTCCGCCTCTTTGCCGGCCGGTTTTTTCGGTGCTGCCTTTGGCTTCTCCGCCGGTTCCACGATCTCCTTCTCGGAGATGGCACACTCGCCCTTCCCCTCCGCCACCGTGACCGCGGGTGCCGGCCGCCCTTTCGGCCGCCGGACCTCCCAGAGGTTCTTCACCATGGAGTCGGGGATTCCCGTTTCATCCTTCCGCCAGGGGTACACCCCCTTCGGGAAGTCGTCCGGGAGGAAGAGCCCCCGGTTGTCCGGGATACCGGTGACGGTAATCCCCAGCATCTCCTGCTTCTCCCGCTCGGTGAAGACCGCGCCGGGGATGAGATCGCTGATGGTGGGGATGGTCAGGTCGTTCTTGGGGAGGGAGACGGCAAAGTTCACGGTGTACTCCCCGTGCCGGACGCCGTAATAGAGGGAGAGGGTGTAGATCAGCCGGATGGTCTCGCCCATGTCGGTCCCGGAGATCACCGACAGGTGGACGGGGCCGAGAGTCTGGAGTTCCCGGATCGCGTCCTTCAGGAGCGGCCGGTCCAGGTCCATCCAGAGGTTGTAGTTGGGATTCTTCTTCGCCCCCTCGCGCCGCTCCTGGACCCGGGCGGCCGTGACGCCGGCGCCGAACCGGGTGGTAAAGTGCTCCAGCACTGCCGGGGCAGTGAGACGGTCGGGCACCTGCGGTGCCGTGGGACTGCCGGTCATGGTGCCGCCTCCAGCCGCTCCAGTTTCGCAAGGGCCTTCACGACGCCGTGGATGATCGCCTCGGGGCGTGGCGGGCAGCCCGAGACGTACACGTCCACCGGGATCACGTCGTCGATGGGCCCGGCCAGGCTGTAGGAGTCGTAGAAGACGCCTCCGGATTCCCCGCAGGTGCCGATGCACATCACCACCTTCGGGTCCGGGACCTGCTCGTAGGTCCGCTTCACCCGGTCCGCCATCTTCTTCGTGACGGGTCCGGTGACCAGGATCACGTCGGCGTGCTTCGGGGACCCGACGAGCTTGATCCCGAAGCGCTCGGGGTCGTAGCGGGGCATGAGGGTGGCCACGATCTCGATCTCGCAGCCGTTGCAGGATCCGGAGTTCAGGTGGAAGACCCAGAGGGAGCGGTTGAACGACGGTGTGGGTTTCATGTGATCACCACCAGGAGGAAGAGTGCTGCGGTCACCCACAGCACCCAGAGCAGGTAGTCGGTGACGATGCCGGTATGGGCAGGGACGACCCGGGAGTAGTAGCCCGAGAGGGCCTCGGTGAAGCCCCAGTACAGGTTGGAGGCAGGCATCTGCGCCACCTTCTTCGCCGGCTCGGCGTTCCCCGAGATGAAGGGCTTCACCTGGGCGGAGCCGGCCGTGTAGCCGGCCTCCCCCCGCCGCCAGACCAGGTACACCACCACCACCACGACGGCGATGGCGATGAGCCAGACCACCGGGTTCCAGAACCCGGATCCGGTGGAGAGTGTAAGCGCCATCTCACGCACCTCCCAGGATGGAGGCGAGGTAGCCGGACTGGTCCAGGAGCGCGTTCGCGGCAGGGGTGATCAGGGAGTCCACCACCTGCTGCGGGAAGAGCCCGAAGAGGATCACGAGCGCAGCGAGGATCCCCATGCCCCAGAGCATGGCGGTTGGGGCCTCCTCCACGTGTTCGTACTCGGGGAGCTGCGGCCCCATGAAGATCGAGTGGAAGACCTTCACGAAGGAGGCGAGGGTCAGGATCGAGACCACCATGGCGATGATGGCGAGTACCGGGTTGAAGAGGTACACGGACTCGTAGATCATCAGTTTCGAGGCAAACCCGTTGAAGGGCGGGATGCCGGCGATGGCGAGGGCGCCGATCATGAAGAAGATCATGGTCCACTTCATCCTGTGGCCGAGACCCCCCATCCTGTTCATGTCCCGGGTCCCCACCCGGTAGATGATGGCCCCGGCGGTGAGGAAGAGGAGGCCCTTGTAGATGGCATGGTTGATGATGTGGAAGATCCCGCCCTCCATGGCCATCCGGCCGAAGGCGTCCAGCATCGCCACGTTGCCGAGGACTGCAAGGCCGGTGCCGACCCCGAGGAGCATGTAGCCCGTCTGGGAGATGGCATGGTAAGCCATGAGGCGCTTCACGTCTTTCTGCGGGATGGCCATCGTGACCCCGACGAACATGGAGAGGACCCCCAGGATGATCAGGACCCACCCCACCGTCGCCGCGTTCAGCGAGAGATTGTACAGGGTGAAGATCAACCGGAAGAGCCCGTAGAGGGAGGCCTGGCTCGCCACCACCAGGAGCGCCGTCACCGACGAGGGCGCCAGCGCGTAGGCGTCCGGCGTCCAGAAGTGCATGGGAACGGATCCGGCCTTCGTGGCCAGCGCCCCGATGATCAGCACGAGCGCGATTTTGTCCAGCATCGTGAACTGCATCCGGCTGGCCAGCATCGCGATGTTCAGGGCATTGTACTGCCCGTACAGGATCGCGATGACAAAGAGCATGAAGATCCCGGCCAGGGTGGAGACCACGAAGTACTTGAGGCCCGCCTCCACGGCACGGCCGGCTTCCACCCGGTAGGCCACGAGGGCGGCCGATGCCAGGCCCGAGATCTCAAAGAAGACAAAGAAGTTGAAGAGGTCGCCGGTGGAGACCATTCCCACGATGGAGGCGATCAGGAGGAGGAAGAGCGTGTAGTACCCTTCCAGGCCGGAGCGCTTCCCATCGGCGGAGAGGGAGTACAGGATCACGGAGAAGCCCACGATGGCCACGATCACGAGCATCAGGGCCGACATGGCGTCCACCTCGAAGATGATCCGGATCGGGATCCCGCCGGAGTCCGGGGGCACGGAGAGGTTCGGGACGGTGGCCCCGAAGACGTAGACCCAGGTACCCATCGTGTACACCCGCCACGCGGTGAAGAGGGCGAGCGCCGAGGTGGCCGCGGCGGCGGCGAGCACCCAGGCCTTCCGGCCGGTGGCCGTGAACTTGCCTATCAGCGGGCAGAGGAAGGCGGCGAGGAGCGGCACCGCGACGGTCATCGCCGGTGCATGGTCCCAGAGGAACTGTGGGATCATTCTTTCAGCTCCCGCATTTCAGCGACATTCACGGTCCCGTACTTGCGGTAGATCACCATCGTGAAGGAGAGGAGGAGCGCCGTCGTGGCCACCCCGATGACGATGGAGGTCAGGCAGAGGGCCTGCGGGGTGGGGAGCACCATGTACGTCTGGGGCGCGAGCGTGTAGATGGGGGCGATGCCACCCTCACGGTAGCCGAGCACGATGATCAGCAGGTTTACCGCCGAGGTGAGGATGTTTAACCCCATCGTCACCTTCACCATGTTCCGCTTCAGGAGGATGATGGAGAGGCCGATCACCGTGAGCACGACCACCGTCAGGTAGGGGAGGTTCGCGAACATCTCAGTACTCCTCCTTCCCGACGCCGGAGATCATGTACAGGATTACAAGGGTGAGCCCGCCCCAGACCTCGATCCCGACGGCGATGTTCATCAGCGGGAGGAACCCGCCGGTGTTCAGCTCGCCGGGGTTCGGTCCGAGCGGTACGATGGGCGTGCCGAAGAGGGACCCGCTGTTGGCCAGCCAGTTGAAGAAGAACGGGAAGCCGAGGAGCATCCCGGCGAGACCCGCGCCGATGAAGAGGAGCAGGCCCCCGGACTCCTGCAGGTACAGGAGGATCTTCGGGATCATGGCCTTCACGTCGTGGAAGGCATAGGCCACGATGACGAGGGCAGCTCCCGTGGCCACGACGGCCCCGCCCTGGAAACCCCCGCCGGGGGTGATGTGCCCGTGCATGATCACGTAGAGGCCGAAGATGACGACGAACGGGTACATGATGTCGGCCGAGAGCCGGACGATCTTACTCATCTGCATCGTCTTCACCCCCGAAGAAACGGCGGAACATCAGGGACACGCCGATCACCGCCGTGAAGAGCACCGTGGACTCCCCCAGCGTATCGAACCCACGGTAGTCGAAGACGATCGTGGTCACGATGTTGTTCGTGTCGATCTGCGCCTGGCCGAACCGGATGAAGTAGTCGTCCATGTCCGAGGCGAGCGGGGTACCGTAGGTGAACCCGGCCGCCAGGGCAAGGAGCATCCCGGCAAGGATGATCAGGAGCAGGATCGTCAGGTTCCGCTTCATTCCGTCCCCTCCTCGAACCGGCGGGTACCCCGGATCGCGATGATGAAGATGGCCGTCGTCAGGCCGGCCCCGATCCCGGCCTGGGAGATGGCCACGTCCGGCGCCTGGAGGATGTAGAACTCGAGGGATATCAGGAACGAGAAGAGCCCTGAGGCAAGGGCTGCGGCCAGCAGGTCCCGGAAGTAGAATGTCAGTACCGCCGAGACCACGAGGCCGGCAAGGACCAGGAAATGCACGACAAGTTCGATCATGGCTTCACCTCCGCGAGCCGGTCCACGACCGCCGGGTGCGGCAGGATCCCGCTCTTGTGCGCTGCCCGGGCCAGTGCGTGGGAAGAGACGGCGTTCGTGAACGCCAGGGCAACGATGGCGATCAGGGCGTGGATCAGCAGGGTGAGAAACTGGGAATCGCCGGTGGCAAGGAAGATCCAGGCACCGTACACCACCACTGCGGCGCTCGTGAAGATGGAGCCGAAGGTGGTGGCCTTGGTCGTGGCATGCATCCTCGTGTACAGGTCCGGGAACCGGAGCAGGCCCAGGACGCCCAGGGCATTGAACGCGACCCCGATGACCAGGCAGAGGAGGATGAGTGCTTCCACGATCATGCTACATCTCACCCCCCAGGTACTTGGCAATGTAGAGGGTGGAGACGTAGGAAAGGACTGCGTACACGATGGCGATGTCCACGAAGATGATCTGCCGGTAGATCACGGCGAGGAGCACCATGGACGCAATGACGAGGGTATTCACCGCGTCCACGGCCACAGCCCTGTCAGCCGGGGTCGGCCCCTTCACGAGCCGGATGGTGGAGGCCCCGATCAGGACAACGAGCGCTGCCACCGCCGGGTACCAGTAGGGGAGCGGCTCCCAGATGACGGTCATTCGGCAATCCTCCGGATCCAGGCCGGGAGGTTGGCGAGGGCGAAGAGCTCCTCGCCGGTGAAGAACTCCTTCTCCTCGTCGCCCTCGGGGAGGTTGATGTTGTGGATGAAGAGGTCGTTCGTCGCCTCGTCGATGTCCACCGTGATCGTCCCCGGGGTCAGCGTGATGGAGTTGGCCAGCATGAAGGCGCCGAGATCGGTCTTCATGCCGGACTTCACCCGGATGATGCCGGGCCGGATCTTCATGGTGAGGACCCGGTAGGCCACGTCCAGGTTCGCCTTCATCATCTCCAGGAAGAAGGGGCCGATGACATACACCGGGATCAGGAGGAACCGGAGGGGGTTCGCCATCCGGTACTCATGCCGATGGCAGAGGAACTCCTTCGTGACGGCGCCCGTCACCACGCCGAGACCCACTGCCGCGATCAGTTCGGAGAGCGACCAGTACCCGATGTTCCCGCTGCCAGCGGTGAAGATCAGGTACATGCCCATCGCCACGGCGGCGGTGATCGCAAAGGCGATCATGGCCGTCCCTCCCGCCGGCGATGGGTGCCTGAGAGACCACACACACCCATCACATCACGTCCCGCCAGGATCCCGGGATTACGTGGCAGAATCACGCGAAACGCGGAAGAATGGTCACGCTCGGAAAGGGATCCTGGGCTCCTATTATCATGATTAATTGTGAAGATTCCCTGATATAAATAATCCGATTTACATGGCAGGGAATGGAGAGATCGATGGAGGGGTGGGCGGGATGCCGGAGGTCCGCGCATCCATTCACCAATTGTCCACGCCAGAATTTTTATCCGCCACCCTCCCATGGGTACAGGTGAAGAGCCCGTATCTCGGCCGGAACCCGCTCCGCTGGTGCGACCGGTGCCATGTGCCAGTTCTCGCCCGCACCTGTGCCTGCGGGGCAGGGACCCGGGACGTCCCGGTGACCCCGCCGGGGGATATCCGGCCGGCCTTTCCCTCCGAGATCCGGGCCGCGAACGATCTCTTCCGGGACCATTTCGGGGCAGCGCTGGTGCCGGAAGGGCACCTGGTCCTCCTCAACAAGGTGCCGGACACGGACCGGATGGAGGAGGTCATCGTGGGCGGTGCCGTCGTGGCAGCCGTCCGGTACCTGCCGGGGGAGGGCAGGTGGGAGCCCCTGCCACGGCTGGCCGCGGCACCACTGATACGGCCGGTCCGCCGGTTCGTGGTGGTGGACGCAGGGGCCGTTCCCTCCATCCGGGAGGGGGCCAGCGTGCTGGCACCCGGGCTCGTTGCCATCGACGACGCGGTGGCGGCCGGTGACGAGGTCTGTATCCTGGACCGGGACGGCGCATGGGCCGGCGTGGGCAGGGCCCGGGCGGGGGCCACGGAGGCCAGGGCAATGGGGAAGGGCCAGGTGGTGAAGACCCGGAAGAACCAGCCGGGGCTCTGCGTGCCGGGCGCTGCCACCTGGGCCCAGGCGGTGGAGGCGAACAGGGACGTGCTGGCACGGGCAGAGGAAGCGGCCGTGGGGTTCATCCGGGAGGTGCGGGACCGGCACCCGGACCTGCCGCCTACCGTCTCCTACTCCGGGGGAAAGGACAGCCTGGCCATGCTCCTCCTGGTACTGAAGGCCATCGGGAAGGTGCCGCTGATCTTCGCCGACTCCGGTCTCGAGTTCCCGGAGACGTATGCGAACGTGGCTACCGTCAGGGAACGGTTCGGCCTGGAGGTGGTCACGGCCCACCACGGGGGCCGGTTCCAGGAGGAGATGGCTGCACGGGGACCCCCGGCTGTCGATGCCCGGTGGTGCTGCCGCACCTGCAAGCTGGCGCCCGTGGCAGAGGCCATCCGTGCCCGCTGGGGGGAGTGCCTCTCCTTTATCGGCCAGCGGCGGTACGAGTCTGCGACGAGAGCTGCCTCTGCCCGGGTCTGGCGGAACCCGACCGTGCAGGTACAGCTGGCCGCAGCCCCCCTCCAGGACTGGACGGCGCTCCACGTCTGGCTCTACCTGTTCCGGGAACAGGCTCCGTACAACCGGCTCTACGAAGATGGCATGGACCGGATCGGGTGCTACATGTGCCCCAGCAGTGATCTCGCCGTGATGGAGCGGATCCGGGCGCTGTACCCGGACCTCTGGGCAGAGTGGGAACGCCTCCTGGAGCAGTGGCGGGAGCAGCAGGGGCTCCCGGGGGAGTGGGTGAGCCGCGGGCTCTGGCGCAGGAAAGCGACGGCAGGGGGCGGGCAGGGATGACCCGGGTTGCCATCGTGGATTACGGTCTCGGCAACCTCCGGTCCGTGATGCGGGGGCTGGAGAAGGCGGGGGCAACGCCCGTCATCACCACGGATGCAGAGGAGATCGCCGCCGCGGACGGCATCGTCCTCCCCGGCGTGGGCGCGTTCCGGGAGGGGATGGACCAGCTGGGGCCGCTGAGGGAGACCGTGGTATCTTCGGCAGGGGAGGTGCCGCTGCTGGGGA
>JAJRDA010000065.1 GCA_028678665.1 Methanomicrobiales archaeon
AGATAGTGGTTACGGTGAGAAGGATGAGGGTATTAAGAGCAGGCATTATCTTGGTCGGGGTGCTCCTCCTCGTGACGAGTGTGGAGGCGGCGATCCCTGATCATATGACCATCACCGGTGATGACTGGATGGTCGCCGACAATCTGGACACCTCCCCCGTCACGGTGACGGTGCTGGATGCCGATAACTTCCCGGTTTCGGGAGCGCAGGTGACCTTCCAGGTGGATGGGACCTGGAGCCTGACCCCGCACACTGCGACCACCGGGTCTCCGGGGACGGCCACCACGGTCCTTGACCGGACCACGACGAGTGGCACCGCCGTGGTGACGGTCACCGTCCAGAAAATCGAGAACAGCCAGCTGTTCACCATCCAGGACACCTACCTCCAGCAGATAGATCACACCACGCCACAGTCTTTCACACCCCTCTACCAGGGGGAGGTGACGGTGGGCTCCACGATCCCGGTGACAGTGATCCTCCGGGATATCTATGGCAACCCCTGTGATAACCGCAGGCTTCAGGAGACCCTGTCCTTCTCCAGCACATCTCCGGATCCTGCCTTCTGGGACGGCTCCTCTTATAAGGAGACCATGACCGTCCCCTGCAATGAGAGCGGGATGGCCACCGTCTCCTTCCGGGTGGATCGCGTGGGTGCCAACTACGTCATCGCGCAGGGGCCTGCCCCCATCCCCCCCCTGACGATCACCATCACCGGTGTCGCCGACGGGTTTCCCGTGGAGATCCGGCAGTGGGTGGTGCCCGTTGGGAATCCTTACCCCTCGGTGATCGCGGACGGGTCCAGCAAGTTCCTGCTCACCTACATTCTCTATGACCGCTTCGGGTTCCCTGCCGGGAACCGGCAGATCGAGTTCACCACCAATGTTCCCGGCGAGGGGACGGTCAGGAAAACCACCAACTCCGACGGGATCGTGCAGTTCGACTACGGCCCCAAGCTGGCCGTCGGCCTCTTCACCGTCACCGCGACCTCCATGGACAACCCGGCTATCACCACCACCCAGACACTGGAGTTCGTGAGCGGTTATCCCGTGGCCATGCTCCTCACGGCCAGCCCCCAGTCCATGGCGAGCCGCGACTGGAGCGACGCCATCACCGCGACGGTCAAGGCCAAGGTGGTGGACGTGAAAGGTAACCCTGTGAGGGGCGAGACCATCACCTTCCGGATGACCCAGGTGAACACCGGCAGCTTCCTGGTGACCCGGGACCCTGCCCTGGAGCAGGGGGCCACCTACGTGGAAGACCTGAACGTGGATATCCCCGATGAGACGGGGGATGATGGGATCGCCTCGGTCACCTTCCACCCTGGAGCCTTCTCCACCGACCGGCACAATCCCCTCTGGTCCTCCACTGCCACCGGGATGGCCACCGTGCAGGCGACCTGGAACGGGGTACCCCAGAATATCCAGATGAGCTGGAAGAACTATCCCTACCTCTCCGTCGAGACAGCGGTTCCGGAGCGGGTGTTCCGGAACGGCAACGCCGAGATCATGGTGCGGGTCCGGGGCGATGGCTGGGCCCTCCAGCCGGACCCCATTGACGTGGTCCTGGTGACAGACCGCTCCGGGTCCATGCTCTACGATAACCCGGACCGGATGCACTCGGTACGGGAGGCGGCAAAGCTCTTCGTGGACGAGATGGTGGGCCAGGATGCGGTCGGGCTGGTCTCCTTCGGGAGGAACGGGTACATCCAGCGGCCGGGCTACAACTCCGGTATCAGCACCACGCAGATCAACAACGTGTATATGTACCCGAAGACCTATGCGGACTATGCCACCCTGGACCGTCCCCTGGGCACCGACCTCGCGGGGGTGAAGCAGGATCTGGACCGCATGGTCCCGGACCACGGCACACCCATGAGGAAGGCGCTGAAGGTGGCCGTCGATGAACTGATTGCGAACGCCCGGCCCGAGACCGTGATGGCGGTGGTCATCCTCTCTGACGGGGACTACAACTGGTTCGGGGACCCCCTGGCGCGGGGCACGGGGACCACATCGACCTACATGGGCAGCTACAGCGATCTCACCTCGCTGTACTACCTCTTTCCGGACATCCCGGGATCCGGTCAGTTCAGCAATCAGAACATGTCCCAGTATGCCAGGTCCCACGGGATCCGCATCTATAGCATTGCCTATGGTGCATCCATGAGCACCGGGGGACAGAACACCATGCGATACCTGGCGGAGACCAGCGGCGGGAAGTACTTTGCGGCCTCTGCCAGCAATATCGAGGAGATCTACATCGCCATTGCCGGCGAACTCCACAACGAGGCAGGCGTGGGAACCTCCATGGATCTGAATTTCAATAACGTGGAAGTGAACAGTGAGCCGTTCCCGGCCATCGAGATCTTCCAGTACGTACATGACGATGTGAAATCCACGAAGTTCTACAGTTACCTGGGCCCCACCATTCTCAACAACAGCGTGATTGACCAGTCCGATGACTGGAACGATGACCACACCCTCCATTTCAGCATCGGCACCATCCAGCTGAACCAGGTATGGGAGGCGAACTACACGCTGAAGGTGCTGAAGGAAGGCCAGATCAAGATCTTTGACTCCGACTCCGAGATCCGGTTCAACAACGGCCAGGTCGTCTCCCTCCCGGACACCTACCTGACGGTGCTCTCCGAGGAGGGGGACCCCCTCATCGGCAGGGAGCTCCACCTCACCAGCCTGGGGGTCACGACGCCCGATCCCATCATGGAGTATGCGATGCTGGAGTGGGACCTCTCCTACACCGGCACCCGCAATGTACTGCAGCAGGTTGCCCTGTCCACGAACGGCGGGATGACCTGGTCCCCCCTGATGGAGGTGCCGCTCTTGGACTGTTCGGTTGCCGGGGGCTGCACTGCCATGCACCAGGCGTCGATGCTGGACCTCAGGGGTTACCAGCCCGGACCGTACCTGGTGCGGGTCACGGGGCACGCGGATGATGCGCCGGATGACCACGCGGAGACGGTCCTGACCATCTCAGAGCTTGTGAAGACATCCAAGATCATCATCCGGTAACCCCCCTTTTTCCTCACCCTGCCCGGGGTGTGTCCATGGACCCAGCGGGAATCGAACCCGCGTCCTTGGGTCTCTCCTTCCTGTCGGGAATCCGAAGCCCAAGAGGATATCCTCTACCCCATGGATCCGAGAGAAAAGTGGTGGCTCCGGAATAATAACCGTTTCCCGTGCCCCCTGTCCCGGGAAAATCCGACGGTATCCTGGATGAAAACATTCAAAGACCCCCGGAGCATATGATGAGCTGTCATGATCCTCGCATCGGGTGAGATCCGGAAGCAGATCTCCGACGGATCCGGGCTTGTGATCCGGCCCTACAGCGACGCCTGCCAGCAGCCGGCTTCCTACGACCTGAGAGTGGAGGAGGCGGGGGCGCTCCCCCCGGGCAGGTGCACGCTCGTTCACAGCCTGGAATGGGTGGAGATCCCCGCGGATCTGGCCGCCACCCTCCGCTGCCGGTCCTCCTTCGCACGGCGGGGTGTCCTTGTGGGAGGAGGCTTCGTGGACCCAGGCTTCCGGGGCCAGCTCACCCTCGCCCTCGTGAACATGGGCGGTGATGAGATCCGGCTCGACCCCGGCGACCGGGTGGTGCAGATGATCCTGCACCAGGTGGCGGGGGGGGTCCATGTGTATGACGGCAGGTACCAGGACAGCAGGGGCGTGGTGCCGGCGAGATGAGCCTGATACCCAGCGAACGGAAGTACCTGGAGATCCTCCGGATCCTGAAGGAGCACCGCGAGCCCATTGGTGCAAAGCGGCTCTCCGAGATGATGGCAGAGAGGGGATTTGTGCTCACCGACCGGGCGGTCCAGTACTACCTGCGGTACCTGGACGACATGGGGTTCACCGAAAAGGTGGGCAATACCGGGAGGGTGCTTACCCCCCTGGGTACCTCGGAGACGGAGAGCGCCCTCGTGGACGAGCGGATCGGGTTCATCATCTCGCGCCTGGAGCGCCTCGCATTCCGGACCACCTTTGACCCTGCCACCTCGACGGGCGATGTCGCCTACAACCTCTCCGTGGTTCCCGAGGAGGAACTGGAGCGGGTGTGCCAGGCCTTTGACCGGGTCACGGCCGCCGGTTACGGGTTCTTCTCCTCCTACCGGGTCCTGGACCGGGATCCCAGGATCCCCTCCGGCCATGCCGGCATCGTGACGATCTGCTCCATCACGATGGACGGGGTGCTGCAGCGGATGGGCGTCCCCGTGCGGATGGCCTTCGGGGGAACGCTCTCCCACAGCGGGGGCAAGGTCCAGGGATTTGCCCACCTGATCGGGTACCGGGGCACGAGCATCGACCCGCTCCAGCTCTTCATCTCCGCAGGCCTCACCTCCATCCGTTCCGTGATAGCGCAGGGAACCGGGATGGCGCTGGCCAACGTGCGGGAGGTGCCGGCCGTGGCCCGGCCCCGGGTGGAGTCCATGGTCTCAAGGATGCGGAAATGCGGTTTTTTCTTCCCGGTGGCCCTGGGAACCCGGGTCTTTAACCTGGCCCCTACCCCGTACCGGCTCTCTATTGTCTCCTACAGCGGCCTGAACCTGGTGGGGTGCGGGATCGAGGAGGGGCTCACGATCCGGACCGAGATCGGGGCCGGGAACATCCCGTTCTCAAAAGTGATGGGGGCTACGGAATCCAGTTGATGGATTCGTCATCCCCGCCGGTCCCGTCACCTTTCCTCTTCTTCCTTCCTCTGGCAGGAGATTTCTTCCGGGATTCCCCTTCGAGCGGAGACCCGTCAGCAGCGGCACCCTCCCTCCCGCGGGAGATCCCGGGGATCCCCCGTTCGGGGCTCAGGAGTGCACTGTCATCCGGGACACCATCCCTGGCCTTCACCAGGATCTCGCGGCCGGTGAAGGAGGAGTCGTTGGCACGCGGGATGCCCTTCATCCGCTGCAGTTCCGCGCCGGCCCCGGTCTCCCGGGGGGCCGGGATTCCCTCTCCCGCCTTTCCCCCGGTCCCGCTCTCCTTCGGCTCCACGGCCGGGCGGTCCATCTTCACCTCCTTGAGGCCAAAGACCGAGTCCCGGGGGGCCATGGGCTGCCGCACGGTTGCCTTCCTGGTGAGGTCCGCCGGCGATCCGTCTCCCCGGGGCGGCGTCTCCCCGGGACCGTACCGCACCGGGATATCCTTGCCCATCGAGATGGTGAGGCCGTCAAAGAGCGGGATGGACCTGCCCGGCCGCTTCTCCCTGCGGGAACCCGGGAGCGTGAGCACCCGGTCGGAGGGGAGGCCCCCTCTCCCCGCGGGTTCTCCAGCCATGGACCCGGCCGGGATTCCTGCAGAGCCGGGCTGGACCTCCGGGGCCTTCAGTTCCTGCGCCTCCCGTACCTTTGCATGCTCCTCGTCAGCCCGGTACTCCTCCCGCACCTGCCGCAGCTCGTCGATGCGGGGGATGTTCTTCATCCCCGAGAGCATGATGATGATGCCGACGTAGCGGGAGTTCTTCACCGGGTAATCCCCGGATCGCATCTCCAGGCCGGCAATGGAACGGTCAATCCATTTCCTGACCGTCTGGAACCCCCGCATGGAGAGCTCCTGGGAGGGGCCGGCAATGAGCACGAGCGCCTTCTCTGCGGTGGTGAGGTCGCAGGGGATGGAGATGTCCTCATAGACGGCCCTTTTTGCCAGTGTCACAATGCGGGAGGCCTTGGTCTGGGAGTGCTCGATGAAATATCCTGTCGAGCGCCAGCGGTCGAAGAAACCCAGCATGCTGGAGGGGATGTGCTCCGCCGCGTAGCCGACGGCCACCAGCCCCATCCCCACCAGCGTGTTCAGGACTTCCCCTGCGTCCAGGACGACTTCGGCCACCTCCACGCCCTTCTCATTGAATTCCCCGGCCCGGAGAAGAACGCCGATCTGGTGGGAGAGGCGGTCATTGAGCCACCCGTAGACCCGCTCCCGGGTCGTGAAGGTCTGGGTCGTGATCCGCCGGGCGATTCTCCGGACCTTGTCCTCCTCCTTCTTCTTCTCCTTCACGGGCTCATCTGTCGTTTCCCCGCGGAATTTTTTGTACCAGGTGTCGTTGTCAAAGAGGATCAGGGCATCGACAAGAGGCTCGAGGGTTTCCAGGTCGATGGCGGCCTTCGCCGACCGTTTCTTTCCCTCGCCCATGCAGGGCAGTACTGCGACAGCAAAGATGGGCTCGATGAAGGACTTGCGGAGCTCCGGGATGATACGGGGGGCCACGTCCACCATCGTCCCCCCCAGGCCGGCGAAGATCATGATGGCATCGATCTCGATGGTGTCCACCTGCTGGACCTGGGTCATCACCTCCTCGATATCGATGGTGGTGGAGATGTCGTACGGGCTCGTGGGATCGATGGGCGGGAAGTGGATCCGGGCGTTCCTGGGGAGGTACTTCAGGCGGAGGAGCGTGTCGGCATCGAAGTCCACCGCAAGGGCTGACATGCACCCGATGGCACCCTTCCGGTCCTGGCCGTAGATCTCGTCCACGATCCTGGAGCCGGCGCCCCCGAGCCCGATGGCCAGTACCCTCATAGAATGGTTCCGTAGATCCGGATCACGCCCTCCCCGGCAGGGAACGGAAATGTGGGGAGGGGTGTCGTATGTGAAAAAAGATCAGCTCTCTCTCGTATTAAGATATGGGGAGGGTAGCGGTCTGGTCTGACCCACGTCCTCTCCCGGCGGTATCCTCCAGGGATAGGAACTGCAGGGAGGAGAGCGTCCCGAAAGAAGGGTGGCGTTCCACCCTCCGCCCCACGCCGTCGGAAGAAACGTGGCCCCGAAGGAAAGTCTCCCGCGGGGAGTGGGAATCCGCCACGGCTCCCGCCTGCAGGAGGGAACGGGGCAGCGAAGGCCGCTCCGGTGGTGAGCCGGGATCCCGGGGCCGAATTGGCGAGCGTTGGACGATTCCTTCCAGATTCTTCAAGACCCGGCCCACGGCGAGGGCAAATGATAACCCTTTTATCTCTTGCTGCGGTATTAGTTGCTTGAGGTGAATAGCCTTGAGTTACGGAATAGAATTTGTCCCCGGAAACGTCAATGTCAAGCAGGTAGTGAAATTCTGCCGGCTTGCAGAATCAAAAGACATTGACTACGCATGGATCACCAACCACTACAACAACCGCCACTGCTACCCCACCCTGGCCATGATCGCCAAGGAGACCACGACCCTCCAGATGGGTCCGGGTATCATGAATTCCTTCACCGACACCCCGGCCGCCATGGCGTCCTTCCTCTGCACGCTGGAGGAGGTCTCCGACGGCCGTGCGGTGCTGGGCATCGGGCCCGGTGACCTCTCGACGCTTCCCAAGCTGAACATCCAGGCCGAGAAGCCGGTGGCCCGCCTGGAGGAGGCCATCGCCGTGATCCGGTCGCTCTGCGCCGGTGATACGGTCACGACCCCCCAGATGACCTTCTTCAAGTACGACGGTGCCAAGCTGACGGGTGTCAACCTGCCTGACAAGAAGAAGGGTGTGAAGGTCTACGTCGGCGCCCAGGGCCCGAAGGTCCTGGACCTGGCCGGAAGGGTCGGCGACGGGGCGCTCATCAACGCGTCCAACCCCAAGGACTTCCAGGTTGCCATCCCGATCATCAAGAAGGCCACCGACGCACGGGGCAAGAAGGGCTTTGACATCGGTGCGTACACCGCCATGTCCATTGACCAGGATGCCAAGAAGGCACGGAACGCCGCAAAGATCGTGGCCGCCTTCATTGCAGCCGGTTCACCGCCCGAGCTCCTCACCCGCCACGGCCTCAACCTGGACAACGTGGCCAAGGTAAAAGCTGCCCTCGGCAAATTCGACTTCAAGACCGTCGGGGAGCTGATCTCGGACAAGGAGATCGACGCCTTCACCATCGCAGGTACCCCCGAGATGGTCAAGCAGAAGTGCAATGACCTGACCAAGGCCGGTGTGACACAGATCATCTTCGGCAGCCCCCTCGGGCCCGACATGACCAACTCCATCCGGCTCCTGGGCAAGTACATTGTGTAACTGCCTCTGGACAGAAAACCCCAACCTTTTTTTCCGCCCGTTTCCCCGATCCGACCTCATCCGGTCCCGAATCCTGCGTACCGGGCCGCTTTATCAGGAGGAACGATCATAGGGGAGATCTGACAGACGATGTTTTCGGTCACCGAGCTGAAAACCGGTGAGGGGACGCTCCAGTACCGCAGGGAATGGCTCACCGGCCTCTCCTGCAGGATCAGCTCCGAGCGGATCAAGAGGGGGATCGACCAGTCGCCGACGATGGTCTCCTCGCCCTCCGGGTGCCCCTTCTGCCCTGACCTGCTGATGTCCGCCACCCCCTTATTTCCCGGGGGGGAGAGGATCGCCGTGGGGGAATCGGTCACCTTCCCGAACCTGTTCCCCTTTGCCGCATGGCACACCGTCACGGTCATCAGCCGGGATCATACGGTGGGGGAATTCTCCCGGGATCATCTGGCGGATGCCCTCACGGGATCGATCCGGTCGCTGCAGGGCCAGAAAGGATACCCCTCCATTAACTGGAACTACCTCCCCTCGGCGGGGGCCAGCCTGGCCCATCCGCACCTGCAGGGGCTCGTGGATCTCCGTCCCTCCCTCCTCCCGGAACGCTACCACACGGGATCCGAGCAGTACTGGCGCGGGTGGGGGAGCATGTACTGGGACGACCTCAGGTCCCGGGAACGGGACGGTCCCCGGTACCTCTTCGGTGAGGAGATCCTCTGGCTGGCCCATGCCGTGCCGCTGGGCGAGCGGGAGGTGCGTGCGCTTTTGCCCATCCGTACCATCGGTGAGCTGGAGCCGTTCCTGGGGACCTTTGTGGAAGGCCTCCGGAAAGTGATCGGGTTCTACCGCTCCCTGGGAACATCTGCCTTCAACCTCTCCCTTTTCTTTGACCGCGAAGGGGAGGACCGGGGCTTCCGGGCCTTCTGCAGCATCATTGCCCGGATCAATCCCAACCCGGCATCCCTTTCCGACTCCTCATTCATGGAACGGCTGCACCTGGAGCCCGTGATCATGACGACTCCGGAGGATGTGGCACGGCTGTTCCGGAAGGCGTGACGCCGGGGTACTGCCCTCCGCCGCCTCCCGATGAGGAGGATGATTTCCATCCGGAACCCGTCTGTACCTTTCTCACGGTGAGACGACTGCCGGGACGCT
>JAJRDA010000066.1 GCA_028678665.1 Methanomicrobiales archaeon
AGGCCATCGCCATTCGCAGAGTTCACGGTATCCGGTTTCACCCATGCATCCAGGGTCAGCTGGCCGAACCCGTCCAGCTGCGTCCCGGCCTCAGTGATCATAACCGCGTCGCCATTGCCATCCAGTGAGAAGGCCTGCCCCACCTTGCCGGGAACATAGGCAGCATCGCCCACAAGGGCTCCGTCATTCAGATCCACCAGGTCTTCGGCGCTGTCATCGCCCGGCCACCACCCCACCATGCCGGAGGGCGGGGTGAGGCAGTCCCCCGCCGCCTTCTGTATGATGATCTTCCCGGGGGCCGACTGGAAGTTGCCGAAATCCTTGCCGGTGACGGTCGTGTACTTGGTGTAATAGAAGTCATGGTAGCCGGGGCTCCCGGGCCAGGACTGGGTCCAGCCTGCTTTGAGATCCTCGGTCACCCGGTAGGTGCCGCTCCCGTACAGGTCGCAGAATTGGTACACCCCGTCGGTCTGGGTCGTGGCCTCCCCAACCTTGGACCACTGGCCGCAGTACTCCTTGTACAGGTTCACGGGCCAGCCCGGTACCACCGGCTCGGTCCTGTCCCAGTACCCATCACGGTCCATGTCGTTCCACTTCACTCCCTTGATACAGCCATCGGGAGGATCGATGGGATACTTGGGGCCCTTGTTCCAGAAATCCCGGGTGATCATGAAGAGCCGGGCTGTGCCGCACTGGCATGCGGAGCAGTCCTCGGCGTTGTCAATCCCCTGCGGATTGGCCCAGTTCAGGTAGCTGGAGGAGAGCCCGCTGCTCCAGACCGTATGGTCAACGAGGATCCCGTTCTTGTCTCCAATGACCGTCTGCAGGATCGTCCCGTGCATATCGACGACGGCTGCAATGTCCCCGGGCTCTGCAGTGCCGTCCTCCTTGGTCACGTACAGGGCCGGCTCACGGGTGGAGCCCCAGGCAGGCACCAGCGAGATCCCGGTGTAGGTGAACGATGCCAGCGGTGATCCGGGCGGGACATTGATCACAAGGAAGGTCACCCACGTACCCGTGAAGTCACCGGTTGCGGGGTCCAGGGGGACCCGAAAGATACGGTGATCACCGGAAGCACCACTGATGGCCAGCAGGAAGGGCTCGGATCCACCGACATAGTCCAGGCCACCGATGGTAGCAGGGAGCGTGAGGGAGGTGGCTACCGGGGGATTCCCCGCCACTACCCGGACGACGGTTCGGCCGGAACTGTAGTAGATCTCCCCCGCGCTTCTTGCGGCTAGCCCGGTGGCGGGGCCGCTGATGGTGTGCTGACGGTCAAATGTACCGATCTGGCCCTGGGTCGTGGAGGTGAGCCGGTAGACGGCGGACTTAGTGGTGCTGGTGAGTTTCAGGGTGTCACTGAGGAGGGTCAGGATGACAGGCCTACCATTCTCGCAGGTCACGGCAATGGCTCTTCCGTAGGCGTTGCTCATGGGCGGGTTGAGGCGGCCCCCGACAATCTCCCAGTAGGACGTGCCATCCTTCGGCTGCAGGGTGGCAGGTTCCAGCTCCACGATCGCAGGCCGGAGGCTCTTTACGATGGGCTGGTACTTCACCATGAACGACTTGGCATTGGAGAGCCCCCCGCCCGGCGGGGGATTGAAGACCGTCACCGTCACCGTTGCCGGGTAGGCCACGTCGTCGCTCGTCAGCTGGATGGAGAGCTTGGTGCTGGAGTAAAACTCCGTGGCGCGGTCCATGCCATCCCACTGGACAATGGAGTCCTGGCCGAAACCGGTCCCGATGACGTACAGGCGGGGCGCCTTGGCGCCGGCGGATACGACCGCGGGGCTCAGGTACCGGATGACCGGTTTCGGGTTGTCAGCGGCGAGGGCAGGGAGGGGAATGGCAGCAAGTACCAGGAGCAGTGCTGCCATAAGGAGCGCCAGCCTCGGAAGGCATGGCAGGGGGTGGTATGCAGGCATCTTCTCATCTCCTCCCCGGAAGAGACCGGGGAAGGTTCGGATAAGGAAGAGTGATCAATGGAAAATATTTAAAGTTAACTTCACCGAAAGTTATAGGATGAATTGATAGAAAGAGGTTAACAATTCACCCGGCACAATATTTATCTGGCAGGTGCAAACTCCCGTGAAAAGCCCGAGAATTGCAGAAATTCCTCTGTAGATTCAAGATAGTGGGTTGGGAAAGGGATTTATGACTCCTGGAATATCTGTCCGGAACTCCTTAATCCGCAGGAACCCCACCCGCAGGGACATGGACTCCCCACAGGAACGACACCCCTGGGGCGGGTCAGGGGGATGAACCGGAGTGGCAGGTGACTTCCCGGGGGAGAGGGCGTGGCAATGGTAATAAAATGGCAAATAAATGATAAAAATGGATTTTAAAGATAATTAGAGGATTTTATGGAATACATATGTTTATATAATATCATGGAAAGATACTTTGTATTCTGCCCCTCCACCGTCAGGCAGGGAGTGTACCGCCACCCATGAACCGCCCGCTCCGGATCCGGCAGAGGCCATCCCGCGACCTGCGCAGTCCCGGGGGAGCCGGCGCTCTGACTGGCTTTTCTCAGGAGGGAGTTCCCTGATTCAGGTGCTCCTGGTGGACAGTGACCCCGGCGCGCGGGAGATGGCAGGAGCCCAGCTGGGAGAGGAGCCGGACATCATCCTTGAGACGTGCAGTTCCCCGGAGGAGGCCCTCTCCCTGCTCCGCTCGGAACGGTTCGACGTGATTGTCACGGAGCACCGGCTCCCGGGGATGCAGGGGCTGGATCTCTTCCGCCAGGTGAGGGAGACAGGGGATCGCGTCCCCTTCATTCTCTTCACCGCCCACGGATCGCCGGCGCTCCTCTCCCGGACCATGGACACCGGAGCTGACTTCTACCTGGAGAAGGGGCCGGATCCCCGCGTCCAGTATGCTTCGCTGGTCCCCCTGATCCGGCAGGCGGTACGCAGGGCCCGGCGGAACCAGGAGGAGCACGAGATGAGCCGCTTCTCCCTGGACCACATCTCAGAGGGGATCCTCTGGACCGACACGCACGGCACGATCCTCTCCGCCAACCGGGCCGCACCCCGGCTGCTGGCGAGAGAAGAGCAGGATCTCCTGGGGGCGAAGGTCCAGGAGGTCCTCCCCCCACTCGCCGCGGCCTATTCTGGTGCCGGTTCCGGAGACACGGTGCTCCGGGAGACCCGGGTGACGGACGGGGCAGGGAGCTCGTTTCCTGCGGCCATCATGCTCCATACCCTCCGTCATAAGGGCACCGACTACCGGTGCGTGATCCTGAGGGACATCTCGGCACGGAGGGTGGCTGACGAGGAGGTCCATGCCCTCAAGGAGTTCTACCAGGGGATCCTGGAGAGTGCCCATGACGGTATCTGGGTCACCGATGCCGATGACACCATCTACTATCTGAACCCGGCCCTGGAGCAGATGACGGGCATTCCCCGCGGGAGCCTGCTGGAGAGGAACTTCCTGAGGGATGCCGGTGCTGCCCGGATGGAGGCCCTCAGGCCTTTCTACGCGGATGCCAGGGAGAGCATGAGGACCGTGGCCTTCGATTCGGTGCCGGTCACCACCATCACCGGTCTCCCCCTCTTCATCTCAGGCTGGTTCACCCCCATCCGGGATACCGGGGGCCATTACGACGGCATGATTGCCTCGGCCCATGATGTCACCGACAGGAAGATGACCGGGGATGCCTACCAGCTGGCCAACAGGAAACTGCACCTGATGTCCAGTGTCACACGCCACGACATCCTGAACCAGCTGATGGTGCTGCGCAGCTACCTGGAGATGGGAGAGGAGATGGCCAAGGACCCCGAGCTCCGGGGATTCATCGGCAAGGAACGGGCGGCAGCCGAAGCGATCCAGCGGCTCATCGGGTTCACCCGGGACTACCAGGAGATCGGGGTCCATGCGCCCCTCTGGCAGAGGGTACGCGACCTCCTCGGCCGGGTGCGGGGCATGGTGGACCTGCAGGGAGTAACCGTGGAGGAGGAGGTGGGCGACCTGGAGGTCTTTGCCGATCCCCTCCTGGAGAAGGTCTTCTACAACCTGATCGACAACGCGGTCCGGCACGGGGTCAGCCTCACCTGGATCCGGTTCAGCATCCGGCGGGATGGGCATGATCTCATGATCACCTGCGAGGATAATGGGATCGGTGTCCCGCCGGCGGACCGTGAGCGGATCTTCGGTCACGGTGCCGGCAAAAACATGGGCTTCGGCCTCTTCCTGGTCCGGGAGATCCTCTCGATCAACGGGATCTCCATCCGGGAGAACGGCGCACCGGGTGGCGGTGCGCGGTTCGAGATCCGGGTGCCCCCGGGCTCCTACCGGACCGGTGGGGAACGGGGGCCTGCCGCCGCCATGGCAGGGCATCTCCTGACGATAAAGCGTTTATAGCACGGGAATCCACCGGGTACCAGAGATGCTTCCCGATCTCCTCGGTTTTCTCATCCATATCGACGAGCACCTGGTGACGCTCATAGGCGAGTACGGTCTCTGGGTCTACGTGATCCTGTTCCTCGTGATCTTTGTGGAGACCGGGCTCGTGGTCACCCCTTTTCTCCCGGGCGACTCCCTCCTCTTCATCACCGGTGCCCTGGCAGCACAGGGATTTTTATCCGTGGAGGTGCTTCTCGTGCTCCTCACGGTGGCGGCCGTTGCAGGCGACTCCCTGAACTACTGGATCGGCAAGTCCTGCGGCATGAACCTGCTCTACGAGAAGTACCCCACCCTCTTCAAGAAGAACTACTGTGACCTGACGTGCCGGTTCTACGAGAAGTACGGGGGGGTCACCATCATCGTGGCCCGGTTCGTCCCCTACCTGCGCACCTTTGCGCCCTTCCTTGCCGGTGTCGGCACCATGGAGTACCGGCGGTTCCTGGCCTACAATGCCAGCGGGGGGATCGCCTGGATTCTCGTCTTTGTGCTGGGGGGCTACTTCTTCGGGAACATCCCCCTCGTTGCAGATCACTTTGACCTGGTGATGTACGCAGTGGCAGCGATCACGCTCATTGCCATCATCTCCATGGTAAGCGGTGTGATCCACTACCTCCGCGAGAAGGGGTCCTGTGACGGGCGATAGTCTGGCAGAGCGAGGGGACACCCTCACGTGCTGTGCTGCTGGCGGAGCTTCCGGAGGAGCGCGTCCCGGCGCGCCTTCACTTCCTGTTCGTCCGTGAGAGTCACGGCCTTCTCGTAGCAGTCCAGCGCCTCAGGATCCCGTTCCAGGACTTCGAGGGACCTGCCCTTGCAGTAGTGGGGAGCGGCACTGCCGGGGCGCAGCCGGATGGCCCGCTCGTAGCAGGAAAGGGCCTGCTCGTGCCGGTCCTGGGTGGCAAGCACCCTCGCTTTCTGGTACCAGGCGTCCGGATCCTCGGGAGCCAGGGTGAGGGCATAGTCCAGGTACTCCATGGCCTTCTTCGGATCTCCGCGTAACCGGGCGGCGATCCCCCGGCCCACCCATCCGTGGGGCTCCTTGGGGTGCTCCTCCAGCGCTTTTTTGAAGCATTCCTCCGCCTCGTCGTACCGGCCG
Organism: Methanomicrobiales archaeon; assembly: GCA_028678665.1. Lineage (GTDB taxonomy): Archaea > Halobacteriota > Methanomicrobia > Methanomicrobiales > JACTUA01 > JAJRCY01. Next base: position 5,501 of record JAJRDA010000066.1, read on the forward strand.
AGCCGGATCAGGTCGAGCCCCTTCCTCACCCCGGGGGATGCCGATCCCCCCCCAAACAGGCGCCACATGATAATTCTCTGATCCAGTTTTCGGCACCGATGACAAATATTTTCTGCAGCACCGAAAGAGCCGTTGGTTCATTCTCTAAAGAAGCATCACCCCCATGGATAGACAGGATGGAAGAGACCATTTCGTCATGGGGGTGTTCACACCCGGTGAAGAGCCGGACATCGGCATGATCCTTCTGTCCTCATGCGGTGGATGCCAGTCAGTGGCGAATATCCTCACCGGGGGAGGGCGACGTGAGGGGGCGGGGCCCCCTCCCGGTCCCACCCCCACGAGAGGATAGCCTCTTCCATCCTGTTCTCTGTGAGGGAGATCATTCCCCGCCCTACCACCACTTGTGGTGGAGATGCTCGGATGCGGCGGAGGTGGATTCCCGGCCCTGGGCGGTGCGCTTGAGGAAACCCACCTGGATCAGGTAGGGTTCGTACACCTCCTCGATGGTCCGGACGTCCTCGCCGACGGAGATGGCGATGGTCTTTAAGCCCACGGGCCCGCCCCGGAAGTCGTCGGCGATGACCCGGAGGATCCGCCGGTCCAGGTCGTCCAGCCCCAGGGGATCGATCCCGAGCATGGTGAGGGCCCGGTCCGCCACGTCCCCGTCGATGGTGCCATCGCCCCGTACCGTGGCAAAATCCCGGACCCGGCGCAGGAGCCGGTTCGCGATCCGTGGCGTACCCCGGCTCCGGCGGGCGATCTCGTGGCATCCCTCGGGGGAGATGGGGATCTGCATGATCCCGGCTGACCGTCGTACGACGGCCGACAGTTCCTCCGGGGTATAGAGGTTCAGCCGGAGGGCCAGGCCGAACCGGTCCCGGAAGGGGGACCCGAGGAGGCCCACCCGGGTGGTGGCCCCGACGAGCGTGAAGTGCTCCAGCGTGAGGGTGATGGACCGGGCGCTGGGCCCTTCCCCGATCATCACGTCGATCCGGTAGTCCTCCATGGCCGGGTACAGGATCTCCTCGATGACCCGTGGCAGGCGGTGGATCTCGTCAATGAAAAGGATATCCCCTCTGCCGAGGAGCGTGAGCATCGCCGCCATGTCGCCGGGCTTCTCCAGGATGGGCCCCGAGGTGGTGTGGATCTGGGCGTTCATCTCCCGGGCGATCAGGTGGGCGAGCGTCGTTTTGCCGAGACCCGGCGGGCCGGAGAAGAGAATGTGGTCCAGGGGCTCCTCCCGCTGTTTTGTGGCGGCAATCGCGATCCGGAGGGTCTCCTTCACCCCATCCTGGCCGATGAACTCCCCGAAGGTGGCCGGCCGGATCGTGGTGTCCTCGGCCTCGTCCGAGAGCACGTCGGTGGTGATGAGCCTGTCTTCGGGTTCCTCGATCCCTTCGTCCATCCCTCACCGCTCCTTCAGTCGCTGCAGCGCCGCTTTCACGAGATCCTGCACCGCGATGGGCGGGGATCGTGCCTGGAGGACCGCGTCCACCGCCTCCCCTGAATCACGGGGGGAGAAACCGAGGACCACGAGAGCCGAGACCGCGTCCAGCCTCAGGGAAGCCGGGCCGCCCCCGGGCAGGAACCGCTCGGAGGCCTTCTTCATCTTGTCCCGCAGTTCCAGGATCAGCCGCTTCGCGTGCTTCTCCCCGACGCCGGGGATGCGCGTCAGGGCCCGGTCGTCCTCGGCGAGAACCGCGGCGGCAAAGTCCTCCAGGGTCACCTGGGAGAGGATCGAGAGCGCGATCTGGGGCCCGATGCGGGTCACGCCGATCAGGAGACGGAACATCTCCCGGTCCCTGGGCCTCAGGAATCCGTAGAGGGTCCAGCCGTCCTCCCGGACCACGAGCTGGGTATGGACCGTGACCGGCCCCTTCTTCTGGAGGAGGCCGGTGACCGCCGGCTGCGGCATGTGGACCTCGTAGCCCACGCCGCCCACGTCCAGCACGATGAATCCCTCGCCCACGTCGGCCACCTCACCGGTCAGCTGCGCGAACATCGCCGTCACCTCACCGTGTTGAGATGGCAGAGCGCGATGGCGAGGCCGTCTGCCACGTCATCCGGCCGGGGGATCTCAGCAAGGGAGAGCAGCCTTTTCATCATCTCCTGCACCTGGATCTTCTCAGCCTTCCCTGACCCTGTCACCGCCTGCTTCACCTGGTTGGGGGTGTACTCGGTGACCGGGATCCCCGCCTCCGCCGCGGCCAGCAGGATCACCCCCCGGACCTCGGCGACCGACATGGCGGAGGTGATGTTCTTCGTGAAGAAGAGCTTCTCCACGGCAACGGCGTCCGGCCGGTGGGTCTCGAGAAGGGCCAGGCACCGCCGGTGGATCTCCTGCAGGCGCTCAGGGGTGGTCATCACCTTCGGCGAGGTGCGGATGCAGTCGTAGGCAATGGCCCGGGCCCGGTGCCCGTCCCTCTCCAGTACCCCGTAGCCCACGATGGCAAGCCCCGGATCGATACCCATCACCCTCACCGGTACACCTCCTGTGTCTCCTTTGAGGAACCGTGCGCCTCGCCGTTTCTAATATCTTTGCCCCGCGGCGGGAACCTGAAAGGGGAGGGGAAAATCCGCAAGAGACGGTCATCCGCCCCGGGGCTCGGCCACCAGGTGGTTGATCGTGTTCTCGCAGATGTCAGCCGAGTACTCGCCGATACGCCGGATGGACCCGATGATGTACCCGAGGGCAACGGCCGTCTCCCCCTTCAGGGGGGAAGCGTGGTGGGCGATGCGGCTGCACCGCTCCTCGAGGGCAGCGATGGCCGTGAGGGTGGTGTGGGCAGCATCGATATCGTCGGCAAAGAAGGCATCGGTGCTCTTCCGGAGGAGTTCCAGGGCAAGGGTGGTGGCCTCCTTCAGGTCCGCGACAAGGCCCTTCTCCACCTTCACGGAGAGGAGCACCGGAACGTTCTCGGCGATTCGCACGGCATGATCCCCGATCCGTTCCACGATCCGGCTCATGGTAAAATAGCTCGCGGCCATGGGCAGGGTGAGGTTCATGTTCCGGGAGAGGGTGGGGTCGATCAGCACCAGGTTGAACTGGCGGGCCACGAGCCAGTGGAGCCGGTCCACGTCATTGTCGCGGGAGACCACGTCCTGGGCGAGGGCTGCGTTCCCGGTCTCCAGTGCCCCGATGGCATCCTCGTGCATGGACCGTACGATGACGACCATCCGGCTGAGGGTCCGGTCAAAGGGCATCTCCAGGGGGTTCAGCAGGTCCTTGATGGTGATGGACTGGTCCGTCTCCTCGGCCACCTCCTGCCCGATGGTCATCTGGGTGAAGTCCCGGACGGCCCTGCGGACAAAGGGGGGGAGCCGGCGCTCGCCACGGATCCGGATCAGGGTAAAGCCGTCGATGTATGCGGCGATGAGGAGCCGGAAGAGGGAGGTGGCGTCGCGGATCCCGGCAAGGTCCAGTTCCTTCACCCGCTGGACCTGCTCGCCGGAGATGCGCGACGAGATCAGCAGGTTGCCGTCAGGCTGGACGGAGATGGCCAGGGGATCGTTCTTCTTGATCTTGTGGGCCTTGGCCCACTCCTTGGGGAGGGAGATGATGTAAGAAGAGCCACCTGTGATCTGGACCTTCCGGATATCCGTCATGCTGTCAGACAGG
>JAJRDA010000067.1 GCA_028678665.1 Methanomicrobiales archaeon
ACGATATACCGGACGTCCCCGCTGTTCAGCACGCTGGGGACAAAGAGGAGGTCGACGCCGCGGAACCGGGCCGACTCCGGCCCTGACGGTTCGACGACCAGGGGCAGGCCGTAGGCCTTCACCTGGTCCAGGAGCTTCCCCAGGTTCTCCTGGGTCACATTCTGGGTGCCCGAAAGCATCAGCGCATCGGTGCCGCTGGTCGCCACGCCCTCCACCACCGCCGGGGTGAGGCTCCGGTCCGGGTCCAGCTTGGTCACATGGACCCAGTGCTTCCAGTGTACGGCCATCCTGATCTCACCCTTTCCCTGCGGATCGGTTATGCCTTTCCCCCCGGCTGGCCGCGATCAGCTGCCGGACCGTCTCCACCGGGATACCGGTGGCCGCCGCAAGGGCCGGGGCTTCTGCCTTCCGGAGGGCCACCGGGTTCACGATACCGGCGCGGGAGAGCTTCTCCCGGAGCCTCTCGTCCATCCCGGGGATGGCCAGGAGGCCTGCCCTGCCCTCTTCCAGCGCCGCCTTCGAGATCCGGGCAGGGGGCGCGACCCCCATCGTCCTGCACACCATCTCCACGTGCCGGTACACCGTCTCAAGGGAGAGCCCGGTCTTTGCGCTCAGGTAAGCCGGGTGGAGGAAGCAGAAGTCCTCCGGCGTGGTGATGGATGCCTCGCGGTACTTCTTCAGGCTGGCGGCAGGGATACCGGCCTCCCGCAGCGCCCGGTCGCCGCAGAGGGCCCGGGCCTCCTGCTGGAGGACCTGTGCCTCGGACTCCTTCATGCCGGCGCCGGTGAGGAGAGCAGGATCGGCGGAAGCAAGGCCCCGGATGTCGTTGATCCCGTGGGAGTAGAGGATCTTGGTGATCCCGGACTGGCTCCTGCCCCGTTTCGGGGGCAGGTGGGCCCGGACGAACTTCCGCAGCTCGGACCTGCGGCGCAGGAGCACCAGCACGTCGGAGGCCCCTGCGAGGAGCCTTTTTGCGTCCTCGTCGGAAATGGCAGCCATGGCGGCGAGAGCTTCCGGAGTCATCCGTGAGAGGTCTGTCACCGTGTAGAGGTGCTTCGCCGCGAGCCTGGCCAGGATCTCATCGGTGATGTGGGGGATGAGGAGCATCGCCTCCCGGTTGGAGGAGATGTGGGAGCAGAGGGGGCAGCCGATGTCCCAGGGCCGTGCCCCTTTCCGGATGAGCCGGACGTGGGAGAGGTTGTGTTCCTTGCAGAGCTCGGAGGTCTTCACCGCCTTCCCCCACTGGGGCGAGGGAAGGTTCAGGTTGAAGTCGCACTCCGGGTACCGGCTGCATCCGATGAACTGTCCGCCGGGCCCCATCTGCCGGATCCGGAGGTCCCCGCCGCAGGCCGGGCAGGGGCCGATGGTGCGTTCCTCATCGGTACGGCCCATGATCTCCTTCCCGATCTCCTGCCCGTGGGCCTCTAACTCGTCGAAGACCCGGTGGAGCATCTGCCGCGACTCCGAGACCACCCCTTCCCGGGTCTGCTTCTTCTGCTTGATCTCCTGCATGTCCGCCTCCAGCGTGCGGGTCATATCCGGCTGCGTGATCGTGGCGGCGTGCCGCTCCAGCGACTCGATGACGGCCCTCCCCACCAGCGTGGGCCGGAGGGGGTTCCCCTCCACGTACCGCCGCTGGAGGAGCTTCGCAATCACCTCGTGCCGAGTGGACTTGGTGCCCAGGCCCAGCTCCTCCATCCGCTGGATCAGCCGTGACTGGGTGTACCGGGGCGGGGGCTGGGTCTCCTTCTCCTCCAGGAGCACGTCTTTCAGGGGGAGTGTTTCGCCGAGAGAGAGTGTCGGGAGCAGGTTATCCTCGGCCCTGCTGTAGGGATACACCTTCCGCCAGCCGGGTTCGGTGAGCCGGGCACCCGTTGCCACGTAGGGTTCGCCGCCGGCATCCAGGCTGACCCTGACGGTGGACCACCGGGCGTCGGGGGAGAGGGTCGCCAGGAACCGGCGGACCACCAGCTCGTAGATCTTCCAGCGCTCGTCCCCCAGCACCTCCCGCCGGCCGGCGCCGGTAGGGTGGATGGGCGGGTGGTCGGTGGTGGTCTTCTTGCCACGGGTGGGGCTCGCCCGACGGTGTGCCTGCACCCAGCGGGCATGCTCACCGAACTCGGTCTGCTCCAGCGTCCGCAGCACCCCCTCAAGGTTGAGGGAGGAGGGATACACGGTGTTGTCGGTGCGGGGATAGGAGATGAACCCGTTCATGTACAGGTCCTCGGCAACCCGCATCGCGTTCGGGGCCGAAAAGCCCAGCCGGCCAGCCGCCACAAGGAAGCCGGTGGTGTCAAAGGGGGCAGGGGGCCGTTCCACCTTCTCCCCCTCCTTCACCTCCTTCACCCGGAGCGGGGGCCGGGTGCGGGCCTTCGCGGCCTCGGCGAGGGCCTGATCATCGAACCGGGCCACCTCGTGCCGGGCCGAAAACTCCTGCCCCGATTTCTCGGTGGTGAGGGAGAGCAACCAGTACTTCTGGGGCGTGAACTCCTCGATCTCCTCTTCCCGGTTCACGATCATGGCGAGCGTGGGGGACTGGACCCTGCCCACGGAGAGGATGTTCATGCCCCCGCGTTTTGCGGCGAGGGAAATGAACCGGGTCAGGGAGGCACCCCAGACGAGGTCGATCACCTGCCGGGCCTCCCCCGCCGCGGCGAGGGCAAAGTCCAGCTCCGTCGGTGTTTTGAAGGCCGCCGTGATCTCCTGCGGGGTGATGGCCGAGAACCGGGCCCTGAGGATGGGCACCGTCCGGTTCACCTGCCGGACCAGGTCAAAGGTCTCCTTCCCGATCAGCTCCCCCTCGGTATCGAAGTCGGTGGCGATGATCACGTCCGCGGCCTGCTTTGCGAGGCGCTGGATCGTGCTGATGATCTTCTTCTCCGTGGGTACCTTCGTGGTGGGGGCCTCGATGAGGGAGCGGGGCGTCCGCTCCTCGTTGCGCCAGTCAGCATAGCCCTCGACAAAGTCCACCTCCACCACGTGCCCCTTCAGGCCCACGACAGCGGTGGATCCGAAGGTGTACACAGAGATGGGACCGTCCTTCTTCTGGGCCACCCGTTCCCGCCCGGCCAGGATCTGGGCGATCCGTGCCGCCGACAGGTTCTTCTCTGCAATGATCAGGTGCATGTGCGCATCACGTCCCCTGCGGCTCCAGTTCCTCCCGGAGGATCCGGGTCAGCTCCTTCGGGTCTGCCCGGCCCCGGGTCCGCTTCATCACCTGCCCGACGAGGAAGTTCAGGGCTTCCCCCCTCCCGGCCCGGTAGTCCCGGACCGCGTCCCCGCACTCGGCGATGACCTCCCGTACTATCCCGGTGAAAGTATCCCCTGCCGTCTTCCCCAGCATGTTCTTCTCCATGATCTGCGCCGGGGACTGCACCTCCTCCCCCTTCAGGCACTGGTCCAGCATCCGGCGCAGCACCTCCACCGCGGCCTTGTCGGTGACCTCCTTCCGGCAGAGCATCCCCAGGAGCTCCCGGAAGCGCGCCGGGGGCACCTTCCCGATCTCCATCTCCCGGTAGTTCAGCTCCCCCTGGAGGGTGTCGGCCACCCATGTGGCGGCGAGGAGCGGGTTCCCGCAGGGTGCCATCTGTTCAAAGAACTCGGCGAGGCGCAGCTCCCCGCAGAGGGTGCGGGCATGCTCCGGCGAGATGCCGTACTGGGCAGTAAATCGCTCCCGGCGGGCGGCGGGGAGCTCGGGGAGCGCTATCCCCTCCACCCAGTGCCGGACCTGCAGGGGCCGGAGGTCCGGTTCCGTGAAGTACCGGTAGTCGTGCTCCTGCTCCTTGGACCGGGCCGAGGTGGTGACGCCCCGGGCCTCCACGAAGTGACGGGTCTCCCGCTCCACCTTCTGGCCACGACGGAGGACACCCCTCTGCCGGGTGATCTCATAGGTGAGGGCCTTCTCCACGCCCCTGTACGAGGAGATGTTCTTCACCTCCACCCTTTCACTCCCCCGTATCGAGATGTTCGCATCCACCCGGAGCGACCCTTCCTGGTCCCCGTCGAAGACCCCCAGGTACTCCAGCGTGGTCCGGAGGCCGTTCAGCAGCCTGCGGGCCTCCTTGGGGGACCGCAGGTCCGGCTCCGTCACGATCTCGATGAGGGGGATACCGCTCCGGTTGTAATCCACGAGCGAGTACCGGGGCCGGTCCGGGGTGCCCATGTGCACAAGGCGCCCCGGGTCCTCCTCCAGGTGGATCCGGGTGATGCGGACCCGTTTCTCCGCCCCGTCTCCCTCGATGTCCAGGTACCCGCCCTCGGCCAGGGGCCGGTTGTACATCGTGATCTGAAACCCCTTGGTGAGGTCAGGGTAGAAGTAGTTCTTCCGGGCAAACTCCGCTTCGTCTGCCACCCGGCAGTTGAGGGCCTTTGCGACCAGCAGGGCGTACTCGACGGCCCTGCGGTTCATGGCAGGGAGGGAACCGGGAAGGCCCAGGCAGGTGGGGCAGACATGGGTGTTGGGGGGGTCGCTGCGGTAATCGGTGGAGCAGCCGCAGAAGAGCTTGCTTTCCGTGTTGAGCTGGCAGTGGACCTCCAGGCCGATGATGACCGTCTCCCGGCCGCCTTCGACGGCCGCGAGGCCGCTCCCGGCCGTTTCCCTGACGGCGCTTCCAGCCTCCATCCCGATGGGCACGGTCACGCCTTCACCCCCTGTTCGTACGCGTACGCGGCGTTCATCACCAGCTCGTCCTCAAACGCTCTCCCGGTCAGCTGCAGCCCCACCGGGAGCCCCTGCACCGTCCCGCAGGGCACCGAGGCGGCCGGCACCCCGGCCAGGTTCGCGGGTACCGTAAGGATGTCGGCCAGGTACATGGAGAGGGGGTCAGATTTCTCGCCGATCTTCCAGGCGACAGTGGGCATCGTGGGGCCGGCCAGGAGATCCACCTCCTGGAACAGGCGGGAATAATCCTCCCTCACGTGCTCCCGGGCCACCTGGGCCTTGCCGTAGTACTTCCCGTAGTAGCCGGCCGAGAGGGCGAAGGTGCCGATCAGGATCCTGCGCCGCACCTCGGGGCCGAAGTGCTGCATCCGCACCTCCTGGAATGCCTCGTGCCACGGCTTCTTGTAGTCCGAGGCCGGGCCGTAGCGGACGCCGTCGAACCGTGCCAGGTTGGAGGAGGCCTCGCTCGTGCAGGTGACATAGTAAGCGGCAAGGGCGTACTCCATGGAAGGCATGGCACACTCAACGATGGCAGCCCCCAGGCCCTCCAGCACACTGATGGCCTTCCGGACCCGGTCTGCCACGGCCGGGTCCACTCCCTCCCCGAAGAACTCGGCGGGGACGCCGATCCGCATCCCCCTGATATCGCCGTCCAGCCTCGGGAGGTAGGGCCGGTCCTGCATGGTGGCGTCACGGGCATCGAAACGGCTGATCACCTCCATCAGGAGCGAACAGTCTGCCACTGACAGGGCCATGGGGCCGATCTGCTCCAGGGAGTTGGCGTAGGCCACGAGGCCGTACCGGGAGATTCGGCCGTAGGTGGGCTTCAGGCCCACAATACCGCAGAAGGCGGCCGGGCACCGGATCGATCCGCCGGTGTCGGTGCCGAGGGCCATCCTGGCCATCCCCGATGCCACCGCCGCCGCGCTGCCCCCCGAGGATCCCCCGGTGACACGCTCCGGGTCCCGGGGGTTACGGGCGGGGCCAAAGCCGCTGTTCTCGGTGGAGGAGCCCATGCCGAACTCGTCCATGTTGGTCTTCCCCGGGATGAGCGCCCCCTCGTTCCGGATCAGGTCCACGACGTGGGCGTCGTACGGGGGCACGTAACCCGAAAGGATCCGGGAACCGCAGGTGGTCTCCACCCCCCGCGTGCTGATGTTGTCCTTCACGGCCACCGTGATACCGGAGAGGCGCCCGGGTGCCCGGGGGGGAATCTCAGCGAGGGTGATGAAGGCGTTCAGGGGGTCCTGTTGCGTCTCTCCCCGCACCATCACATCACCCGCGGGGCCCGGATGTAGCCGTCCTCGGCGGCCTCGGCGAGGGCCAGCACCTCTTCCTGGGGGAGGGAGGGGGTCACCCGGTCCTCCCGCAGGACGTTTGCGATCCCGGCCTTCCATCCCTCGCCGGGAGGGACCCGGTCCAGCACCGCGAAATAGTCCAGGATCGCGTTGAAGTCCCGGGTGAAGGGAGGGAGTTCCTCCTTCCCGATGCCGATGTCCGCCAGTTCCGCGATGCGGAGGACCTCTTCTTCCGAGACCATCACAACCCTCTTGCCATCCAGTCTAAGTACCCTTGCACGGACCGTTTATAACCGTTTTCGCGTGCACGCCTGCGGAGGTGCCGCCAGATCCCGCTCCCGTACTGCATCGCCTTCTTCCCCCTCCCGGCCACCTCCGCGGGCAGATGGCGGGCGGCGAGGACCCGGAGGGGCTGCTTCCCCATCCCTCCTGTCACCAGATCCCCGGCCGGGATCCGGCCGGCAGCGCGCTGCACCCGGGTGTCCAGGTACGGATACGAGAGGCTGGTAGCGTGGAGCCGGGCCACCGACTGGTCCCGGACCGCCTGGGCATGGAGAGTGGCGAAATCCCGCCGGAGATCGGATGCAAGGTCGGTGCTCACAAGGTGGCGGGCATAGCCGGCAAAGAGCTCGTCGGCACCCTGCCCGCAGAGGACCCTTCGGAACCCCATCCCGGCGGCAGCCCGGCAGACAAAGAAGAGGGTGAGGGCGATCGAGAGGTCCAGCGGGGACTTCCGGGGGAGGGCCCGGAGGACGTCGGGGAGGGCACGGTCGGCCTCCTCCGGGGCGATCACCACCCGGCGGTGCGGGACCCCCAGGAAGAACGCGGCCCGCTCTGCCCAGGAGAAGTCCGGGGAATCCTCCATCCCCACGGTCACACAGGGGAGACCGGCGAAGGCGGCGATGAGCGCAGAGTCCACGCCGCCGGAAAGTGCCACCACTCCCCCGTCCCGCCGGAGCGCCACCGATGCCCGGAGCGCGGGCTCCAGGTCCAGGTCGGGCACATCGGGAACCACCTTTCCCCTTTCCGTGCCACCGCAGGATACCACGCCGGGAGGGAAGGGGCTTCCCAGCACCCCCAGGGAATCGGTGCAGGTGCAGCCGTCCCACTCCAGGGTGAACTCGCCGCCAAAACCGAGGGGTGCCAGCGGGTCCTTCCGGAGGAGGCCGGCCACCTGTTCTTCGGTGAGAATCTCTCCGCTCTGCTCCACCCAGCCTACGAGGCGCATAGGGGCGAGAGGCGCGCCACGAGCCGGTCCACCTGCTCCGGGGCCGTGCCGATGTAGTGCTCGGGCTCCAGCAGGCCATCGATCTCCTTCAGTGGGATGAGCGCGATAACCTTCCGGTTCCCGGCGAGTACCGATGCCAGGGTTTTTTCGGCCGCGAGCGCCTCCATGGAAGATTCCCTGAGGACCTCGTGGGCCTCCTGCCTCCCCATTCCCCGGCGGGTCAGCTCCACCATCACGCTCTCGGCGAGAGGGATCCCACCCAGGAGCGCGAGGTTTTTCCTCACGTTCTTCCGGTTGATGGTAAGGCCGGAGAGCACTCCTGTCATCACCTGCAGGATGTGGTCGGTGAGGATCGTGGCCTCGGGAAGAATCACCCGCTCACACGAGGAGTTGGTCAGGTCCCGCTCGTCCCAGAGAGTGTTGTTCTGGAGCGCCGGTTCAACAGCAGCCCGCACGACGCGGGCAAGGCCACAGACCTGCTCGCTCTTCACCGGGTTTCGCTTGTGGGGCATCGTGCTGGACCCCACCTGCTGCATCCCGAATGCCTCTTCCACCTCGGCGATCTCGGTCCGCTGCAGGGTCCGGATCTCGATCCCGATCTTGTCCAGCGTGGTCGCCACGTTGGCGAGAAACATGATGTACTCGGCGTACCGGTCCCGGGGCACCACCTGGTTCGCCACGTCAACGGCTGAGATCCCCAGGAAATGCATCATCGTCTCCTGCACCTCCATCCCCTTTTCCCCCAGCGCCGCCTGGGTGCCCACCGCCCCCGTCAGCTTCCCCACCGCGACGCGGGGGAGGATCTCGGACAGCCGGTCGATATGCCGTGCCACTTCGCTGGCCCAGATGGCGAACCGGAGGCCATAGGTGGTGGGGACCCCGATCTGACCGTGGGTCCGCGCGGCGCAGACAAGCGTACGCGTCTTCTGTGCACGGTCCAGGAGCACCCGGAGCAGGGCACGGAGCTTCTGGTCCAGGAGCACGAGCGAGTCCCGGAGCTGGAGGCCGGTGGCCGTGTCCAGCATGTCGTTGGACGTGGCGCCGAAGTGGACCCATCCCCCCGCCTCCCCGGAGACCTCGGCCAGCGACTTCACGATGGCCATCATATCATGGCCGATCTCGGCTTCGACCTCCCTTGCCCGGGCCAGGCTCGCCCGGTCCGAGGCAGCGGCGATGGCCTCCGCCGCCTTCCGGGGCACGAGGCCGTGGCGGGCTTCGGCCCGCGCGAGGGCCACCTCGGCCGAGAGGATGCACCGGAACCGGTGCTCCTCGGACCAGACGGCCCGCATCTCCGGCGTGCCGTAGCGGGACTCGATGGGATGGACAGGCATGATCTTCTGTCGCTGCGGAAGGGTAAAAAGGAGATCGGAATGGGGAATGTTGGATGGGGCATGTACCCTCCGTCCCCCCGCAGGGAAAACCGGCGTGAAGCGACTATCCTCACCGGGGGAGGGCGACGGGAGGGGGCAGAGCCCTCTCCCGGTCCCACCCCCATGAGGATAACCTGATCCGTCCTGTCACCTCCGGGTGCCCATCAGAGAAAACCGAAGTTCACCCCATCCTCACGCAGGGGGGGGGACGCCCACGCGGAGGGGGGGACCGCAGGTTCCCCCCAGGAGCGTCCCACGAGAGCAATACCAGGTAAAACCGATTCTGGATCGGATGAACCATGAATGGTGCGGGAGGGGGCTCTGCCCCCTCCCGGTCCCTCCCCCGTGAGGATGGCTGCTCCAAGCCGTTACCTCCCCCTTTTCACAGGGAACCCGGTATCGGTACCGCGACCCCATGCAAGCCTACAAAAGATCGCGCATCCCACGTGGTACGATGGATCCCCTCACC
>JAJRDA010000170.1 GCA_028678665.1 Methanomicrobiales archaeon
AGGCCGGTGGTGGGCTCGTCCAGCAGGTACAGGGTCTTCCCCGTGGCCCGTTTCGCGAGCTCCCGGGTCAGCTTGATCCGCTGGGCTTCCCCACCGGAGAGGGTGGTGGAGGACTGGCCCAGCTTGATGTAGTCCAGGCCCACGCGGGAGAGGGTCTCGAGTTTTGTCTGGATGGCCGGGATGTGCTCGAAGAGGGTCTTCGCCTCCTCTACCGACATGTCCAGCGCGTCGGCGATGGACTTCCCCCGGTACTTCACCTCTAACGTCTCCCGGTTGTAGCGCTTGCCCTTGCACTCCTCGCACTCGACGAAGACGTCGGGGAGGAAGTTCATCTCGATCCGGATCAGCCCGTCCCCCTGGCAGGCCTCGCACCGGCCGCCCCGCACGTTGAAGGAGAACCGGCCCGGCTTGTAGCCCCGGACCTTCGCCTCCTTCGTGGCGGCGAAGACGTGCCGGATCTCGTCGAAGACCTTCGTGTAGGTGGCCGGGTTGGAGCGGGGGGTCCGGCCGATGGGGCTCTGGTCGATGACGATCACCTTGTCGATCTCCCTGCCGAAGGAAAGGGTGTCGTGGGCCCCCACCGCCTCCCGGCTGTGGTGGAGGGCCCGCTGCATGGCCCGGTACAGGATCTCGTAGATCAGGGTGGACTTCCCGGAGCCCGAGACGCCGGTGACGACCGTGAAGACCCCCACCGGGATCGCAACATCGATATTCTTCAGGTTGTTCTCCCGGCACCCCCTGAGCGTGATGGCGTGGGTGGCCTGCCGGCGCCTGCCGGGCACCGGGATCATCAGCTTCCGGGCCAGGTACTGGCCGGTGAGGGAGTTCCCGTCGGCCTCGATCTCCGCGGGGGTCCCTTCCGACACCACCTCGCCGCCGTGGATCCCGGCCCCGGGCCCCATGTCCACCACCCAGTCGGCGCTCCGGATCGTTTCCTCGTCGTGTTCCACGACGATCAGCGTGTTCCCCAGGTCCCGGAGCGTGCGGAGGGTGTCGATGAGCCGCCGGTTGTCCCGCTGGTGGAGCCCGATGGAGGGCTCGTCCAGCACGTAGAGGACCCCCACCAGGTTGGACCCGATCTGGGTGGCCAGACGGATCCGCTGGGCCTCCCCGCCGGAGAGGGTCCCGGAAGAGCGGGAGAGGGTCAGGTACCCGAGGCCCACCTTCTCCAGGAAGTGGAGCCGGGCATGGATCTCCTTCAGGATCTGCCGGGCGATCTCCTGCTCCCGCTTCGAGAGCTCCAGGGCCCCGAAGAACTCGATGCAGCCGGTGACGGAGAGGTCGGTCACGTCCACGATGGACTTCCCGCCGACAAGGATCGAGAGCACCTTCTTCTTCAGGCGTCTCCCCCCGCAGACCGGGCAGGAGGAGACCCGCATGAACTTCTCCAGCTCGCGGCGCCGGTACTCGGACTGGGTCTGGCGGTAGAGCCGCTCTGCCTGGGGGAGGAGCCCCTCCCACGCGCCCGTGTGGGACCAGTGGGCATCCCCGTTCTTCATGGACATGGAGAACCGGATCCGCTCGTCAGCACCGTACATGAGCGCCCGGTACTGGTCCTCCGTGAGATCCTTGATGGGGGTGAGCACCGAGAAGCCGAAGTGCTTCGCAAGGGCGTGGAGGTACTGGGCACGGTAGCCGTCCAGGTAGTTCCGGTACAGGGCCACGGCCCCCTCGGCAATGGACTTCTCCCGGTCCGGGATGATGAGGTCCGGGTCCAGCTCCATCTTGATCCCGAGGCCGTTGCACTCCTCGCAGGCCCCGAAGGGGCTGTTGAAGGAGAACATGCGGGGCTGGAGCTCCTCGAAGGTCATCCCGCAGACCGGGCAGGCCATGACGGCGGAGTGGAGGCGCGTCTCCCCGTTCTCGGCGAGTACCATGACGAGACCTTCGGACTTCCGGAGGGCGTTCTCGCAGGCCTCCGCCAGGCGGGAACGGTCGGCGGTCTCCAGCCGGTCGATGACCACCTCGATGTCGTGTTTCCGGTACCGCTCCAGCGGCACCTCCTCGTCGGTGCGGTGGATGACGCCGTTCACCCGCACCCGGGCATATCCCTCCTTCTGCAGCTCCTGGATCAGGGCCTGGTAGGTCCCCTTCTTCTGCCGGACCAGGGGGGCCAGGATCGTGACCTTGCCGGTGTGCTCCGCGGCAATCGTCTCGGCGATCCGTTCCGGCGTCTGGGACTCGATCCGGGTGTGGTGGTCCGGGCAGTAGGGGACGCCGATGCGGGCGAAGAGCAGCCGGAGGTAGTCGTAGATCTCGGTGGTGGTCCCGACGGTGGAACGGGGATTTTTCGACGTGGTCTTCTGCTCGATGGAGATGGCCGGGGAGAGCCCCTCGATGGCGTCCACGTCCGGCTTGTTCATGAGCCCCAGGAACTGCCGGGCGTAGGCCGAGAGGGATTCCACGTAGCGGCGCTGCCCCTCTGCGTAGATGGTGTCGAAGGCCAGCGTGGACTTCCCGGACCCCGAGAGTCCGGTGAGGACGATCAGCTGGTCACGCGGGAGCTCTACCGTGATGTTCCTCAGGTTGTGCTCCCGTGCACCCCGGATGACGATCTTGCGGTCCATTGGGTGCTTTATCTCAGGTACTTCCTGACGTATAGGTTCTTCGGGCGCGGGGGGGAGATGGCTGGACCGTTTCCAGATCCTCAGCGGGAGGAGGCTGCCGCCCCCTCCCGGCCCCTCCCCCGCGTGAGGATAGCCTGAGCCGTGGTTATGAGCGGGAACCGAACTGGAGCGTTATCCTCAGCCAGGGGGGGACGCCCACGCGGCGGGGGGGACCGCGAGGTCCCCCCCAGGAGCGTCTCACCAGTCGTACATCTCCGGATAGAATGCCCGAATCTGCTGCATCTGCCGCTTCGTCCGCAGGGGTCAGAGGGTGGCGAACTGCTTCATCATCTGGCCGCCCTTGAAGACCGAGATCCGGCCGCCGCTCTGGGAGACCACGACCCCCACGGACTGGGTGGCGAGTGTGATCCCGGCGACGGACCCGTGCCGGGTGCCCAGCCCCTTGGGGATCTGGACCCCGGAGGTGTCGATGGTGATATACCTTCCCGCCGCCTCGATGAGACCG
>JAJRDA010000068.1 GCA_028678665.1 Methanomicrobiales archaeon
AGGATGGTTCGCCACGTCGGTAGAACCGAGCACCGCACCTTTTCCTTGAAAGGATAGATCTTCGTATCTGTGATCAACATATCGGCGTTCAACCGAAAGATCACCACCATCCTCCCCGGGGGACGCCCACGCGGCGGGGGCGGAGCCCCCGGGAGCGTCTCACCAGTAGTCGTGGTTCTCAATACGCTGAAAGGAGAAAGATCGGAGCAATGAATCTCCTTTCAAGGGCGGGGCGTGCCCAAACCCATATCAGAGGGGAAGGTGAATCCCGGTGTATGCAGACCTCCCTCCGCGAGGACATCCTGGAGGCGATCCTCTGCCTTGCCGGTGAAGGGGGGGGCCCGATACCGGTGAAGGAGATCGCTGCCCAGATCCGGGCCGAGCCCCGGAACCTGGACCCGGTCCTCGCGGAGATGGCGCGGGGGGGGGAGGTGACCCTTGAAGGTGGCACCGCATCCCTGACCGGCCCCGGGCTGGAACGGGCACGCGGGGTGGCCCACCGGCACCAGGTGCTCCAGTGTTTTCTTTCCGAGCGGCTGGGGATCGATGGGACCTCTGCCGACCGGGAGGCCTGCCGGCTGGAGCACCAGGTCTCGGACGAGACCATCGACCGGCTCACCGAGATGATGGGTGAGGAGGCCGTGGCCGGAGCGAGGGGGGCACGACCCCTCCCTGAGTTCGGCGAGGGCGATGAGGTGCGGGTTCAGCTGGTCCGGGGATCCTCTGCCCTGGACCGGCTCCTGGATCTGGGTATCCTTCCCGGAGAGGCGGTGGAAGTGCGGCGGACCCTGCCAAACGGTGCAGTGGTGCTGGTCGTGAAGGGATGCGATATCGCCCTCTCGCCGGAGATAGCCGGTTCGATCCTCGCGGTGAAGCGACGATGAGGTACGCGCTGATCGGGAACCCCAACGTGGGGAAGTCCCTCATCTTCTCCCAGCTGACTGGCCTTGGGGTGGAGATCTCCAATTACCCGGGTACCACGGTGGCCCTGAAGAGCGGCCCCGTCTGCGTACAGCGGGAGATCCAGCAGCTGACAGACCTGCCTGGCGTGTACTCCCTGGCCGGGGCTGCCGATGAGGAAACCCTGGTGCGGGGAGAGCTCGGGGAGGGGCGGGTGGACGTGGCCATCGTGGTCATGGATGCATCCCACCTGGAGCGGAACCTGTACCTGCTGCTCCAGGTGGCCGAATACGGGGTCCCGCTGGTGGCGGTGGCGAACATGATGGACGAGGCCGAGGCTGCCGGCCTTGCCCTGGACCTTCCCCGCCTTGGAGATATGCTGGGCGTGGAAGTGATACCCACCGCCGCCACGCAGGCCCGGGGGATCGCGGAGATCCTGCCCGCTGCCATGGCGAAGGCCAGGCCCCCCTCCTTCCCAGTACCCTACGATGCAGACATCGAGGCAGCGATCCGCTCCCTGCAGAAGACCCTGGGCGCGACGCGCATCCAGGCGATCCTGGCCCTGGAGGGTATCGGTTCCGATCCGGCAATGGTGGAGGCAGGAAAGATACTCGCCGGTGAGATCGAACCTTCCCACCGGATGTCGGTCCACCAGATCCTGGCCGCCAACCGTCACCACTTTGCCCGGGAGATCGCCGGGAAGGTGATCCGGGAGCGGGAGCCGCGGCGGGGGATCGATCCGGACCGGCTCCTGATGCATTCCTGGCCGGGTGTCCCCATCCTCATCACCGTGCTCGTGGGGATGCTGGTCCTTGTCTTCTTCACCGGTTCCCTGCTGGAACGGGAGCTGGTCTCGCTCTTTGACCAATTCCTGATTCTCCCGGTCCAGGCGGCGGGTCTCCCACCTCTCGCGGCCACCCTCCTCCTCTCGGTGCTCCTGGCGGTTGAGGCCGGTCTCGCGATCGCCTTCCCGTTCGTCTTTCTCTTCGCGCTCTGCATCTCGGCGCTGGAAGACTCCGGCTACATGGGAAGGGCCGCGTTCCTGGCGGACCGGTCCATGCACCGGCTGGGGCTCCACGGGGGGGCGGTGATCCCCATGGTCCTCTCCTTCGGCTGCAACGTACCGGCGGTGATGGCAATGCGGTCGCTCCGCAGCCGCCGGGAACGGATCATCGCCTCCTTCCTGATCACCATGGTTCCCTGCTCGGCACGATCGGTGGTCATATCAGGTATCGTTGCGGCCTTCATCGGTATCCCTGCCGCCCTCTCCATCTACGGCATCGTCCTGGCCCTCACCCTGGCCACCGGCCTCTTCCTCTCACGGATCACCCCCGGCGACCGCTTCGGCATGATCCTGGAGGTAGCCCCCCTCCGCCGCCCGGCAGCGGCCATGGTGCTGCGGAAGGCCTGGTACCGGGTATCGGAGTTCCTCTTCCTGGCCATGCCGGTCCTGATCCTGGGATCCGTGGTGCTGGGGCTCCTCTCCTGGTCAGGGATCCTCGGGTTCTTCCAGGAGGCCGTTGCACCGGTGATGGAGGCCGTCCTGGGCCTGCCGCCGTACGCGGCCACGGCACTCGTCTTCGGCATCCTCCGGAAGGAGATGGCCTTCGAGACTCTGGTGGTGCTGGCCGGGACCGCGAACCTCCCCTCGGTGATGTCCGATGTGCAGCTCTATACCTTTGCCATCATCTCCACCCTCTTTGTCCCGTGTGTCTCCACCATCGCGGTGCTCTCCCGGCAGATGGGGTCCCGCGTGGCGCTCGCGGTCACCGCCTATACGGTGGTACTGGGCCTCCTCATCGGTGCAGCGATTCACTTCCTCGCGGGATGAGAAGAGAAGGCCGGTGTCACTTCACCGGATACGGCCCAGATATATCTCGTGCACCGTGCGCCTGCCGGCGGGGAAACCCCCTCCCCTCGCAGGACGGCTGCGCGAGAAAACAATCACCTTATGGGGAATGAGGCAGAAGGAAAGGAGGGGCGCGGCATGCTGACCTTTGTGGGCCTGGGTCTCTCTGACGAGCGGGACATTTCGGTGAAGGGCCTCGCCTGTATCCGCAGGGCCACTCACCTCTACCTTGAGACCTACACCTCCCGGCTCACCGGTACCTCAGTTGAGAGGATGGAGCAGTGCTACGGGAAACCCGTGATCCCGGTGGGGAGGGAGGAGATCGAGCAGCGGCCCGGGGAGATCCTGGACCGGGCGGAGAATGGGGAGGTGGTGCTCCTCTGCGGCGGGGACCCCATGGTCTCGACGACCCATGCGGACCTGCGCCTCCGCGCCGCTGCCCGGGGCATCCCCACCCGGATCATCCACGGGGCATCCATTGCGAGCGCCGTCTGCGGCCTCACCGGCCTCCAGAACTACCGGTTCGGGAAGTCCTGCTCCCTGCCGTTCCCTTCGAAAGGTTGGTTTCCCGTGACGCCTCTTTCCACGATCCGGGCCAACCTCTCACGGGACCTCCACACGCTCGTGTACCTGGACATCACCCCGGACCGGTGCATGACCGTGGGGGAGGGCATCGTGCTCCTGGAGGAGATGGCACGGAAGGAGGGCATCGTCCCGCCCGCTTTCTACGTCGGTATTGCACGGGCCGGATCTGCGGAACCGAGGGTTGCGGCGGGGCCGGGTGAGGTGCTGAAGGAGGTGGACTTCGGGCCGCCCCTCCATATCCTTGCGGTCCCGGCAACGCTCCATGACATCGAGCGGGAATACCTGGAGGTGTTTGCCCGGCCATGACGATCAGCGCCTATGGTGCGGCTTTCCAGGATGCGGTGAATGACCCCGGCCTGCGGCCGGCGCCCGGCACCCCCCTGGACCATGCCGCCCGGGAGGTACTGGAGATGGCCGGCGCCTATGCCCGCGACGGCATGAACTTTCTCGCGAAGGGGGACCCCGTGAATGCCCTCGCGGCCTTTGCGTACGGGGCCGCCTGGCTGGATGCGGGGTCGCGGCTGGGCCTCTTTGACCGGACGGACTCCCTGTCACCGGTGCGGGAAGGCGAGGAGGTACCCCCGCAATACGTTTCCCTGCTCCATGACAAGACCACCAGGTACCGGGGCATGCTTACCCGGGCGCTGGCGGCGGTGGCCGATGCACCGGATCCTTCCAGCCCGCTCCGGGCGGCGTCCGAGGCGTTCCTGGCACGGGCCCGGGAAGCCCTCGAGGAGGGGAACGGGTGCCTTGCCCGTGCACGGCCGCTCCCTGCCCTCTCCTGGTATGCCTACGGCCACGGGTGGCTGGATGCCGGGGTGCGGACCGGGATCCTCTCCATCCGGGGCGACCGGTCCCTTTTTGCAGTCGAGGTTCCCTGAAAGGGGTTTATACTTTGCCCGTCCACCGGTAGAGCATATGCCTGAACCCGGGACCGGGACGTCCGGCAACGGATCAAGAAGCAGTCCGATCAGCCGTTCACAGTGGAAGTGGCTCGCCATCTCGGTCCTGTTCAGCACGATCGTCCTGATCCTGGTGCTGTACTTCACTGTCAATGAAGACACCTTCCTGTACCTGAAGCAGCTGAATCCGGTTTACCTGGTGGCTGCTGTCGGGCTCCACCTGCTGGCCCTTGGGTTCTGGGCTATGCGGATCCGGAAGATGGCTGGGTCCCTGGGCTACCAGGTCGGCTTCTTCTACTGCCTGAACATGGTGATGGCAAACCTGCTCGTGGCAGCCATCACCCCCTCCCAGGCGGGCGGGGAACCAGTCCGGATCCACCAGCTCTACCGCAAGGACGTTCCCCTGGGGGACGCCACTGCCATCGTCATGGTGGAACGAGTGATCGACGCGGTGCTGCTGGGTGTGCTGGGGGCTTTTGCCCTGGTGATGCTAGGTTCTACCCTCCAGGGACTCCCGGCAGGCCTCACGATCTTCATCTATCTCTCATGGCTCATGATGAGCGGAGCGGTCCTCCTCTTTGTCTATACTGTCCGGAAACCCGACATGACAAAAAGGCTCATCCAGCGGATCTCCGGGTGGTTCGCCCGCACCTGGGACCGGGAACGGGTGGAACGGATGGTGGCCACCATCGACCGGGAGGTGGACAACTTCCACCAGAGCGTCTTCCGGTTCGTCAGGCACGCGAAGATGGGCCTCGTCTGGGGAACCTTCTACAGCCTCCTCTTCTGGCTCACCGAGTTTGTCATCGTCTCCTTCATCCTGATGGGCCTGGGGGCAGAACCGGTCTTCCTCTCATCTCTCGTGGCCCAGATCATCATTGCGATCGTGATGATGATCCCCCTGACCCCCGGCGCGAGCGGGATCGCCGAGGTCTCGGCCACTTACATCTATAGCGTGTTTGTGGACCCTGCCATTGTCGGGGTCATGGTGCTCATCTGGCGCCTGATATTCTTTTACATGAATATCATCCTGGGGATCCTCGCCACCATCCCGATCCTGCAGAGGGAATTCACGCTCCACTCCCTGAAGGATCCCAAAGTATAATGGGGGACAGGGAAATGGGTAATGCAGTATCATGGATCTCCAGCCGTGCCGGGTGAAGGGCGTCTTTGTCTCGGTGAGCGAAGGGGGAGCGGCAGCCCCGGCGGTGATCCTGGAGGTGGCGGGAGGGGACTGCATTCCCATCTTCATCGGCCTGTACGAGGCCATCTCCATCCGGAACGCGCTCAACCAGGAAATCCTGCCCCGGCCCATCACCCATGATCTCTTCGTGGAAGCCCTCTCCCGGTTCGGGATCCAGGTGACGGCGCTGCACATCGATGCCCTGGAGGAGAACGTCTTCTATGCCAAGCTGATCGCGCGATCGGATGGCTCGGAGGAGCTGATCGACTGCAGGCCCAGCGACGGGATCGCGATTGCCCTGCGGTGCCATGCCCCCATTCTCGTCGATGCGAGCGTCATCTCCACCGCGTCCCAGCCGAAGGAGAAGCTGCCCCGGCTGGAGGACCTGGACCGGATCATCTGAGGGGCGGTTTCCGCCGGGAGGCCAGCTCCTCCATGACGAGCTCCAGTTCCACCCCTGCAGCCCGGAGCGCCACCAGCAGGTGGAACTGGAGATCGGCCGCCTCTTCCACGATCCGCCCCTTCTCCCCGTTCTTCACCGCAAGGACGAACTCCGTGGCCTCCTCCCCCACCTTCTCCAGGACCCGGTCGATCCCCTTTTCGCCGTGGACGAGCCCGCCCACGTAGGACCCCGGGGTGGGGCGGGCAAGGCGATCCCCGATCACTTCCCAGATCTCTTCCAGCACAAAGGTTCCTTTCCTCATTCCTCACCTGCCGATCCAATCTCCCGGAGCTCCATCCCGAGGAACCGCCGGAGAAGGAGCCGTGCCTTCTCGGCGTTGGCCCCGTTCCTGCCAATGGCGATCCCGAGGTCAGCTTTCTTCCTGACCCGGATCGTGACGGATCCGTCCACCGGGTCCCTCACCGTATCCACGGGTACCGGCTGGAAGATGTTCCGTATCAGCTCCTCCGGCTCCCGGGCATATCCCACCATCTCGATCCGGGTCCCCAGCAGCTTCTGGAGCTTCCGGATGTTCTCACCCCGGTGCCCGATGGCCAGGCCCATCTCCTCCTTCGGGATCACGTAGATGAGCCGGTCGAACTTCTCGTCGATGATGCAGTCGATGGCCGTGGCCCGGGTCAGGACCCGGAGCTCTTCGATGTACCTCCGTTCCCGGTAGGCAAGGGTCCGTTCCATGGGCGACATCACCGGCGGCAATCCGCACGGTACACTCCGCGCGGCACCCCATAAAGGGTATGCGTGGAGACGGCAGCGGGGAATGAGGGGGTTACGAGAGAAGGTAGCCCCGGTCCCGGCCGGAGCCGGAGGGGGGCAAGGAAAGGGAAGTCTCCAGGCAGGATGGTGGTCCCTGGAGAGGCTGGTTCCCGAAGAGAGCGGGAACGAACGGCCCGTCAGGAGGTGTGGGAACGGTACGGCAGGTCTTTCCGGTCAGGAATCGCCGCGAAGGGCGAGGGATCCTTTTCCTGGCAGAGCTCATCCATGTACCGGACAGCCGGCGGTGTGGGGTTTCCCCAGATCTTCATACACATTGGTGCTCACTTCCACATGCAGGGGGTAGGATCGAATCCGCGGGGCCATCCCGGCCTCCCGGGCCGATGATCAATTATATTTCTCCAAAGTATTTAAACATTCGCATTTCAGTTCTCATCATTTTATTTGCCTCTCATTTTTTTAATTCGTCAATTAGGGGTTAAATCAGTAAAATACCCAAAAATAGGGTTTCTGAGGATCGGGGGAGATACGTTACCGACGTGGGCCTTGGCCCGGGGACCCCGGGATCCTGTCGTGAAGGAGGCCGGAGAAAGGGGCTTACTTCTTCTCGTCCCCGCTGCCCTTCAGCAGGTAGCCCAGGTCGATCTCCTTTAAGAGTTCCGGGGCAATGGCACGGAACGCCTCGTCCACCCGTTTGATGGACTCCAGCGTCTCGTCGCTGGGCATCTGGTTCCCGGTCTGGGGCCGGAAGACCACCACCGCCCCGATAACGGTCCCCTGGTCGTCCCTGATGGGGGAGGAGGTCTCCTCCAGGTGCCACTTCGTCCCCGTCCTGGCCGCAAGGACCGTGTCGGCGGGTTCCGAGACCAGGTTTCCCTCACGGATAGCCCGGAGGGCGGGGTTGTCGATGGGGATCCCGGACCGCTCCCGGAACTGGTGGAGCACCTCGGTGAGGGGGTGCATGAAGGCGTCCCGGCTTCCCCAGCCGGTGATGAACTCCGCGGCCGGGTTCATGAAGGTGATAAACCCCTCGGTATTCGTGGTGATGACCCCGTCGGTGATGGCCACGAGCGTCTTCCGGAACCACTCAGCCTGCTCCTTCGTGGACCGTTCCCGGCGGTGCTTGTAGATGGCCATCTCCAGGGTTGTCTTCAGTTCCGTGTCGGTGAAGGGCTTGATCAGGTAGCCGTAGGGCTCGGTGATCTTGGCCCTCTCCACCGTCCGGTCGTCGGAGTAGGAGGTGAGGTACACGATGGGGATTTGCAGGGAGGCGATCTGCTCCGCCGCCTCGATGCCGTCGAGGGCCCCCTTCAGGCGGATGTCCATCAGCACGAGATCGGGGTGGGTCTCGGCCGCCTTCTTCACCGCCTCCTCCCCGGATGCCACCATACCGGCGACGCCGTACCCCAGTTCCTTCAGGCTGTCAGCAATCTGCCGTGCCGTTACGTATTCGTCTTCCACGACAAGGATATTGGCCCGGACCACGTCAGGAGACCTCCTTACCTTTCCATTCGGGAAACCGGATGATAAAAGTGATACCTGACACCTCGCTCATTCAACAGCCTCGGAAATAGTGAGAGACCACGCAATCGGCCGCATGGGAACGCACTTCACCACGGAATCCTCATGCAGCACGTGGAGGGGGATGGGCATCGTCCGAGTTCAATCATTTCTTCCCTCGTATCGTCTGAGTAACCACTTCTCGCCGCAGTGTTGGCAAATACGGTACCCGTTGTCATGAGTGTCAGTCCCTTCGCTTCCGCACCGCCAGCAGGCATTTTTGTTCAACGCCTCCCAGTCACAACCCGGGAACGTGCATTTCACGAAGCTGGGTTCGTGGATCAACATCTGATGTCCACATTTGGGGCATCGTTTCAGATCATGCTCCGGGAAATCTTTGATATCCATACACAGGGCCTCATTCATCCGCACTTGGGATTTTGATGATAAAAGCAGTTCCCTTCCCCCGCTGGATCTCGATGGTGCCCCCCAGCTGGGTGGTGACGAGACCGTGGACCAGCGAGAGCCCCAGGGTATCGGTGCCCTCGAAGTCCACCCCGGGGGGGAGCCCCACGCCATCATCGGAGAAGACCATCTCGTAGCCGCCTCCCGCTGTGTGCGAGAGGGAGATCCGGACGGTCCCCTTCCGTCCCTCCGGGAACGCGTATTTCAGGGCATTGGAGACGAGTTCGTTCACCACGAGGCCGCAGGGGATGGCAGTATCGATGTCCATCGTGACATCGGAGGCCTCAAGGTCGATCTGCACCCGCGATGCCATGTCGGCGTAGGAACGGAGCAGGAAATCGGTGAGCCGGCCCAGGTACTCCTGCATCCGGATCCGGCCGAAGGACTTGGACTGGTACAGGTTCTCGTGAATCA
>JAJRDA010000069.1 GCA_028678665.1 Methanomicrobiales archaeon
AGGCGGATGAACCGGTACTGGTTTGACGGTGACGGCGAGGTGGACTTCCGGACGATCCCCTCCTGCGACACCGATGATTTCCTCACCGATATCCGGCACACGCTGGAGGTGCTCGCCGGGGCCGGGTTTGCCCATGTCATCGCCGTGGACCTGACCCGGCCGGAAATCGGGGTGCCCGTTGTCCGGGTGATTGTGCCAGGCCTGGAGGTGTATGCCATGGACCAGGAACGGATTGGACCAAGGTGCAGGGATGCCAGGAATCGTCGTCTTTCTCGGCCCAAGCCTTGACCGGCCTGGGGCTGCCCGGATCCTGGCCGCCGAGTACCGGCCCCCCGCAGCCCGCGGCGACCTGACCCGTGCGGCAGACGAGGGTGCGCGGATCATCGGGCTCATCGACGGGGTCTTCTTCCAGGAGAGTGCCGTCGGCCACCGGGAGATCCTGTATGCCCTCCACAAGGGGGCCCGGGTGGTGGGCGCGTCATCCATGGGAGCGCTCCGGGCCGCGGAGCTCCACACCCTGGGGATGGAGGGGGTGGGACGGATCTTCCGGTGCTACCGTGACGGGATCATCACCTCGGATGACGAGGTAGCCCTCCTCTTTGACCCGGAGTACCACACCCCCCTTTCGGAGCCGCTGGTGAACATAAGATGGGCGGCTGCCCGGGCTGCGAAGGAGGGTATCATCACGGAAGGAGAGGGGTTCGAGATCGTCGATGCCGCCGAAGCCCTCTACTTCACCGAGAGGACCTATCCCCTCATTGCCCGGATGGCAGGACTTGAGGGGAACCGGGCCCGGGCGTTCCTCCAGTTTGCCGCAGAGCCGGACCAGGACCTGAAGCGCCTCGACGCGGTGGAGGCACTCCTCCGGATGAAGGAGATCGCGGCAGAGATCGGGATCTGACATCCGCTCCTGGGGTGTGCGTCACACGGTTCGACAGCACTGCACCTGTTCAGATGAGACCCGTACGACGGTGAATTGTTCGTCTGCAGGATGAAAAGGAGTGTTGCAGAGTCCCCTGAGATGGGAATTTCCCGATGAACGGGATGTGTATTATTGGTTTTTTATCTGATGGATGGCCCAGGCAGCGTCGCTGCTCCCTGCGCGCTCAAGGGCACCGAGATATTTCAGAGCTTCACGGCGGAGGATTCTGTCTGTCGACGTGATTGCCAGCGAATAAAGGCGATGTGCCTTTGCATCCTGCCATTCCCTCCTTTCGTTCTCCACCATGACAACACCCTAAAGAGAACTCCTATTCTCCTAACCTGTAGATAAACGTTGTGAAATGGTCTATTGTTGACGGGGGGATTTGGACAGCTTCGGCAACCCGAGACATCCCGGATCCTGCTATCCAGAATCCAAAATGATGTATCCGTCCGGGTATGGAGATCACGTGGACTACCCATTCACCCTGACTTATTCTCCTCTGGAGAACGCATCCGGTTTGAGCCGGAGCCCGGTTCTCTTCACATTTCCCCCTTCTACATCAGGCCGCTGAGCATCGCCGCTCCGAGTGCAACCATGACAAGGCCCATGACAAGGCGTACCCAGCGCCGGCTCCCTGTCCGGAATGCTTCCAGCCGCCCCGAAGTACCACCCCAGTACATGATGATGAGGATCAGGATCAGGGGGAGCACAAAGATCAGGTTATACAGGAGCAGGTACGGGATCCCCTCAAAAAGTGTCATCCGGTTGCCCAGAAGCCCAAGAATCACAAGGTAAATCCCGCCGGTGCAGGGCAGTTCGACCATGCTGACGAGTACCCCGAGAGCAATGGCGGATGGTACGGATGCTCTCTTCATGTACCTGGCGATGGCGTCTTTCTGCGAAACGGGAATCGCGAGCGTGAAGACCTCACGCTTCAGGAGGACTTCGGCGATGTTGATGAGCCCGGCAAGGATGGCGATGACAGCGGCAACCGTGAAAACGATCCCGGTAAGACCAAGCTGCTGGACAACGGTAAGAAGTCCCAGGCCGGCAACGAAATACACGACAAAGACGGTGGCGATGTAGGTGCAGCCGACGGCAGCGATCCGCCGCCGTTCGCCCAGCGATGCCAGGTACGCGAGCAGAAGGATCAGGACAGCAAAAGCGCACGGGTTGATACTGTCGATGGCCGCTGCGATCAGGATCGACGGGACGGTCAGATCAACGGGTTTTGCCGGTGAGAGATCATACGGGAGTCGCCCGACTTTCGTATATGTTGCCGGAGATACCTTCGGATTGCTGGTATACCAGATAATCCGATCTTCAAGCTGCGTCCGGATCGCCGTTTCCCCGACAAGCGCCATGTCACCTACGAAGAGAGTGGGGACCCCCTCCTCTGCCACACCGTACCGCTGGAGAAACTCCCTGAACATCGCCTGGTTCGTGGCATTGAAATAAATCTCATAGGTTTTCAGCTGCATCTGCGGATATTTCACGGCAATCTCATCGATGACCGGTTTCACCCGCTCGCAGTGCGGACACCCCTGCCCGTAGAACAGGTAGACAGAGATCGGCTGCACCTGCCCGCAGGTTCCGGTCTGCTGCCCGTTGCAGAGGTCCCCTTCACCCGCCAGCGGAACCGATGACGCCCCGACAGCGCCTGATGTCGGGACTGCAAGGAGAAGCAGACTCAAGAAAAAAATGGTGGTTACTGCCAGTACGGGGTGAATTTTCCTCATCTCTTTTCAGACCTTCGGATGTTGCCCTTGCGTACCGGACGCTTCGGTCAATTCACAATTGGTAATGCTCATAGGTTATCATTCTTGTTCTTCACCATGCATACCACACCTGATCCCCACCTGACAGTACCCCGTAAAAGGCTGCCCTGGAACGTCACGGCCATGATCCGCGGCGAGCAGGGACGAGATGCCTCCCCTGCACCGGCTGCGACCTCACCCCCCCGCCACGACGTATGATAGAAACTCCCCTGGCACGGAGCAGGGCAGGCTGCCCGGTCAGAGCACCTCGTCCATGGACCCGCTGCGGTAGCCGGCAAGGTCCATGGTCACGTACCGGAAACCCAGGGCCCGGAGCGTATCCAGGATCTCCCCCCGGGATGACCATGCCTCCTCCATCCGGTCGGCGGGCACTTCCAGCCTCGCCACCGGTCCGTGGACCCGGACCCGGGCCTGGGGGAATCCCAGGTCGGCCAGGTAGTCCTCGGCCTGTTCGATCCTCCCCATCTGCTCCTCCGTGATACTCTCGCCGTAGGCTACCCGTGACGCCAGGCAAGCAGAGGAGGGCCGGTCCCAGAAGCGATACCGCCCTGCCCGGGCGATGGCCCGGATATCCTCCTTCGTGATTCCTGTCTCCAGGTACGGGTGGACAATCCCTTCTTCCGTGCTGGCCTGGATCCCGGGGCGGTGCTCAGCCAGGTCCGAGCAGTTAATTCCGTCAGCGACCCAGGCGAAGCCCAGCTCCCGCGCCCGCTGTTTCAGGACTCCGGCTGATATCTTCTTGCAGTGGTAACACCGCGCCGGAGGATTGGCATGGAACTCCTCCCATTCCAGAAGGGGGACAGGGATGATCTCCAGGGGGATACCCAGCCTTTCCGCAGTCTTTCGGGCATGCCGGACAGCCCTCCGGGGAACGACCGGGCTGTCCAGGAGCACCGCACGCATCCTGTCGCCCAGGATATCATGGGCGATGGCGGCCAGGAGGGCCGAGTCCACCCCCCCGGAATAGGCGACCAGCATCGAGCCCCGTTCACGGATCTTTTCCCTGAGAATCGCCGCTTTCTCCCGCCTCTTCTTCTGAGATCCCTTCCCCGGCACAGAGCACCCCATCGAATGTTCATGCGGGCACCATATCAAAGAACAGGATCCATGAACCGGCAGGTGACCTGGGCACCAGGAAATACAGGATGTAGAGGTCATGCTTGCACCCTTTTCCCACCGGATATCTTATGGTCTGGACGAGTGAAAGAGAGAGGTACAGCGTGTGCGGGACGCGATGCGGGTGACTGGCACGACATTGGATGGCAGGGTCCCGGGAGCCCGCCTTCGTGGACCACCGGGGACAGGGGTAGAGTATCCATGAAGCAGGGGGCAGAGTCCCGGATCCTCTCGGAACGGGAACGGCAGCGCTACCACCGGCAGATGCTGATCTTCGGCGAGGAGGGCCAGGATCGCCTGAAGCGGGCCCGGGTCTTCATCGCAGGCGCTGGTGGCCTGGGTTCACCTGTTGCCACCTACCTGGCCGTTGCCGGCGTGGGAACCATCACCATCGTCGATCACGATACCGTGGAAATCTCCAACCTGAACCGCCAGGTCCTCCACTGGGATCCGGATGTGGGCCGTCCGAAATGCGAATCAGCGGAAGAGAAGCTCCGGGCCATAAACCCGGATATCGAGATCCGGGCCCTCGATGAGACCATTGACAACGCAAATGTGGGAGAGCTCACCAGGGGATCCGACGTGATTGTCGATGCCATGGACAACTATCCCACCCGGTACCTGCTGAACCGTGCCGCGATCCGGCATCGTATCCCCTTCATCCACGGTGCCATCCGGGGATTCGATGGCCAGGTCATGACCGTGATCCCGGGCAGGACCGCGTGTCTGCGGTGCGTCTTCCCTTCTGCACCCCCTGCTGAACAGTTCCCGGTCATCGGGGTCACGGCAGGGACGATCGGCCTGATCCAGGCCACCGAGGTCATCAAGTACCTGCTGGGGACCGGCGAGCTGCTGGCGGACCGGCTCCTTATCTGGGACGGCCTCCGGACAACCCTTGACAGGATCGACGTGCAGCGGAATCCCGGATGCCCGGACTGCGGGAACCTGAAGGAGATACGATGAAGATCCGGCTGAAAGCCTTTGCCCGGTTCCGGGAAGTCATGGGTGCGGAGCAGGTACTGGAGGTACCCGAGGGCACGACCCTGCAGGGGCTTCTTATCCGGGCCGGAGAGGGGTCCGGTAGGGTACAGGGGGCCCTCTTCGACGGCAACGACCTGAAGGAGTACGTGGTCCTGATGCGGAACCGGCAGCGCGTCTTACGGAGGGACGCGGACTGCGAGGTACTCGTGGACGGGGACGAGGTGGCGGTCTTCCCGCCGGTAGCGGGGGGATGACCGGATGGACCTGACGTTCCCGCGGCCAGGAGGTTGCCCATGATCCGGCTGACTGCGGACGACGTGAACGTGGAGGAGGTGATCCGGAGGGTGATGGCAGGGTCCGTGGGGGCCGTGGTCACGTTCCTGGGCGTGGTCCGGGATGACCAGCTGGAGGAACTGGAACTGGAGACCTGGGAGGAGGCTGCTCTCCCCGAGCTCAGGAAGATTGAGGCAGAGGCCCGGGAACGCTGGCCCCTCCATGCCGTTGAGGTAATCCACCGCCACGGCAGGCTGGAAGTCGGCGACCGGATACTGCTCATCGCTGTCTCCGCGGGACACCGGCAGGAGGCCTTTGCCGGCTGCGAATACATCCTGGAGCGGATCAAGGAGACGGTACCCATCTGGAAGAAGGAGATACGGAAGGACGGATCGATCTGGGTGGAGGGCGAGTTCCCACAGGAATGAGGAATCCTGCACGACCTCAATTTCCTGGAGCGAGATCTCTTCTCCCTCGTGGCGCATCCATCCTCGTCGGGGGAGGGCGACGGGAGGGGGCAGTGCACATCCTCAGCCGATCCTGCCCCGCATGCAGACCGGATACACCTATATCCCGCGGCGTCCACCTCTCTCCATGCAATGGCGGGAACAGCTGGCCGCGGCATTCATGCTTCTCGTCCTGCTGCTGGCCTGCGGGTGCGCGGCACCGCAGGAGGGAGATGCATCCATGACACCTTCACAGGCGCAACGGGTACGGCTCGAGACCACGATGGGGAACATCACGCTGGAGATGTACGGCCACATGCCGGTGACAGCGGGAAACTTTGTCTCGCTGGTCCAGAAGGGGTATTATGACGGCGTCATCTTCCACCGGGTCATCGACGGGTTCATGATCCAGGGGGGAGACCCCACGGGAACCGGGCGGGGCGGGCCGGGCTATACCATCAAGGACGAGTTCAAGGCCGGCAACCGGAACGACCGGGGCACCATTGCGATGGCGAACGCCGGTCCAAACACCGGTGGGAGCCAGTTTTTCCTCAACGTGGTGAACAACAACTTCCTGGACGACCGCCACCCGGTCTTCGGCCGTGTGGTGGAGGGGATGGACGTGGTGGACCGGATCTCGAAGGTGAAGACTGGCACCGGCGACCGCCCTGTCCAGGAAGTGAAGATCGTCAAAGCAATCCTGCTCTGAGGGCTGCCTGCAGATGACTGATATCCCCAGAGGGAGCGGGGTAGACCCCCTGCAACCGCCACCATCCCTCATCGGGCTGGAAGAGACCCCCCCGGAAGTTATGGAGGGTGACCGGGAGCCCCGCCAGAAACCCCTGGTCCCGAGGAAGTACCGGGGGTTCATCCCCCTCGTGGTCGTCCTGATGCTCATGGCGGTTCTCTTCCTGGGCCCCCTCCTGTTCGCGGGGAGTACCATCGATTCGGAACCGACACCTGTTCCCACCCAGACCAGGACCGCGGTTCCCACCTCATCACCAGTATCAACCACGCGGCCCACCGTAGCGGGTACGCAGGTGACGGTCACCGCCACGGCATCCCCCACATACTCCGGTCCCCCGGACTTCACCCTCACCACCAGCCCCATCAGCGCATCGGCTGGTCAGGGTGAAACGGTGACCTATACCATGGTCATCGACGGCAAGAATGGTTTTTCCTCCCCCGTGACCCTGGAGCTCACGGCGAGCGCCCTCTTCGTCACCCGGACCTACGACTTCGGTACCTACGATCCGCCCTTCCCCCGGACCATCCAGTATCCTTTCACCGTGCCGGACTACATCCCGCCCGGTGTCACGGTGGATGGCACCCTGAGGGCCACCGGTGGCGGGCTCGTCCGCGAGAACCGGCTCACGCTCAGGGTGGAGTGATGATCGGGGATAGCCCGATGCAGAAATCCAGACCATGGCTTTGTCGTCACCTGGCATCGGGCGTAACCGGCCGTCATGATCAGTGGATATTCCGGTACCACACCGTTCCGTGAAGCCGTGTCGGATCCGTGGAGCGAGCATCAGAGGCTTAATATCCATCAACCCAAGGTGTGAGTATGGGTAAACCCACCTCCGCACCCCTTCTCCTCGTCCTTGTTCTCCTCGTCCTTGTCATCGCTCTCCTGGTCGCCCCGGCTTCCGCCGATATCATCATGCCTGGCTTCAAATACGTCTCCTCATGCGTTGAGATAGGGAACACCAGTGAATATCCCGGATACCTCTTCATCCTCTATCCTCTGTCCATGATCGGAGGATACGCGGTGATGGGACCGGGAGAGTGCACCTCCTCCTACAAATTCGCATCTCCGTCGTTCTATGCGGTGAAAGAGAATGCATTCAACAACACCGCTGCTTCCACCGAGGGATCGGTCTCCGCAGCCTACTTCTCCAGCGACCCGGCGGTGGTTCCTTCCGGACTCCGCATCGAGAGTATATCATCGGTTCCGGTGACTTCCCCCGTGACCGCGATCCGCACCCTCTATACCATCATGTCGGTGAACACCACCCATCTGGAGATCGTTCCGGTCAGCGTACGGTACACCTACCCCGATGGAAAAACCGAGGAGGTCCCGCTGCACCCGGGAGAGACGCCGACGGTTCCATCAGGCCTGGAGACGGTGGCCCTGCTGCTGACCCTGGCAGCCGGTTCCGCCATTGCCCTGATCATCTGGATGCGGAAGCGCAGCCGGTGACCGTGAACCCGGTCCATGTGGTTCGCCTCCCTCATCGCCACCATCCTCATCGAGGCCGGCCTGTACTGGATAGTCCAGCGGGGTGAGTTCCCCCGTCTCTTCCTGTACAGCATCCTCATCAACTGCGTTACCCTGCCGCCGGCGACCTGGATCTACCGGTACATGGTCCCTGACCTGTTCATCGTCGAAGCAGGGGTGGTCCTTGTGGAGATGTTGCTGATCCTCGCCCTGATGCAGATCCCGCTGTCGCGGGCATTCCTCCTCTCCGTCGTGGCCAATGGCACGACCGCAGTGGTCGGGGTACTGGTTGCATTCCCCTGAGGATCAGGGTTGAGAGGTCCCCAGACACTCATGTCCGCCGGAACATCGCGTCCAGCTGGTGCCGCGTCAGGGCCACCATCGTGGGCCTGCCGTGGGGGCAGGTGTAGGGATTGGAGGTGCGGGAGAGCTGCCGGATCAGCCGCTGGCTCTGCTCGGGGGTGACCGGCGCCCCGGCCTTCACCGCGGACCGGCAGGCAAGCACCCGTATGACCCGTTCCTCGGTTGTCACCGAGGGGTCCTCCCCTTCGGACAGGAGATCCCCGAGCACCTCCTGGACCACGGCACCATCGCCTGTCCTGCCCAGGACAACCGGAACGGCAGTCACCGCAAAGGTGTCCCTGCCGAACTCCTCAAGGACCAGCCCCTGCCGGATCAGGGCAGGGAGGTATTCCCGGAGTAAGGCGGTCTCCCGGGGGGATCGCTGGATCACCTGGGGTGTCAGGAGTTCCTGGCTCCGTTCCCCGAGCTCCCGCTTCTCCCGCAGCTGCTCGTAGAAGATGCGCTCATGGGCCGCATGCTGGTCAATGAGGATGAGCCCCCCGTCGGGAGTCCGGGCAACCAGGTAGGCCTCTCCCACCTGCCCGATGACCTCCATCGCGGGGAGGGGAACCCGTTCTTCGTCGATACCGGTGGGAAGCTCGGTCTGGCGCAGCTGCTGCTCGGTCTGGCGCCCCGCCCGGAGCGACAACTCCCCCCGGTCCCGCGGCGGTGCAGGGACCGCGGCCGGAACCGTGATGGCACCGGAGGGGACCTGGAACGGTACCTTCCCGGCTTCTGCCGTTCCGGAGGGTATCAGGTCCTGTGTCCGCAGCGCTCCCTCCACCGCCGCCGCCAGGTGCTCCAGCAGGTCCTGTTCACCCGACAGCCGGACCTG
>JAJRDA010000171.1 GCA_028678665.1 Methanomicrobiales archaeon
CTGCGGGATGACCGTGACTGCCAACGACGCCCTCTGGGTGACGGTGAAGCCGAAGGTATAAAAGGGGAAGTGAAACCGGAAATATCCGTTCTCTCAATCAGGGGGAACAGGCTCCCCCTCACCCCTCCCCCATTCCTCCTTTTCTCACGCACGCGGGGGGAACCTGTCCTCCGGTTCAATCCCCGAGAATCTGCCGGTGCACGATACCCCCGGGTCTCTCCGTTCCGTGGTGGTCCCGGCCATAATCCTTTAACAGCTACAGGTGTAATGATTATGAATTCATGACGGGCGTGGACGACCGGTTCGAGCTCCTGCTCAACGACCGGGTGGTGAAGACCCCCATCGCCATCTCGGCAATGGCCGGCTGGGTGGACGCAGCCTACGTCGAGGCCCGGAAGGAGCACGTGGGGGCCGCCTTCATCGGGGGCTACTCGGTGGACGCGCCCACCCTCCAGGCCAGCCGGGAGATGGCGGCGGCGGGGAGGGAAGAGTTCCTGCCGGACGATCCCCTGGCCGAGCTGGACCGTCAGGTGGAGCGCCTGGAACGCACCGGCGTGTTGGCAGGGGTGAATTTGCGGGCCTCCTCCCCCGAGTCCTTCCGGGAGGCTGCCCGGGCCCTGGGGGACCGGACCGTGTACGAGATCGATGCCCACTGCCGGCAGGAGCCCATGATCCGGGCCGGCTGCGGCGAGTACCTGCTCCACCACACGGGGATCCTGGAGGAGCATGTCCGCGCCCTCTCCAAGGAAGGCGTGACCGTTTCGGTGAAGATCCGGGCAGGGGTGAGCAAGGATGATGCCGCCCTGGGCCACCGGCTCTGGAAGGCGGGCGCGTCGGTGCTCCACGTGGATCTCATGGACTCCGGGTATGCAAAGATCCGGCAGATCCGGAACACCTCGCCCATCTTCCTCATCGCCAACAACTCCATGCATTCCTTTGACCGGGTCATGGAGATGTTCTCCCACGGGGCCGACATGGTCTCCCTGGCCCGGCGCTCGGATCCCGAGACCCTGGCTGGCATCGACGCGGCGATCGGCCGGTACGCGGACGAATTCGGCTGGTTCAACGCCCCGAAACAGCTCTGCCGGGGCGGCGATGTCCGGGCCCTCACCTTCTGCTGCCTGCCGGTGAAGGACTGCCCCCTGATCCCCCAGCTCAAACGCCTGGGGGTCTCCCGCGAGGACTACATCCGCATGAAGCAGGAGGCGGTCCGGGGCACCCCGCTGGAGGCGGGGGAGTACACCTGCTTCGGCTCCATGGCCTGGTGCTGCAAGGCCACATCGCCGTGCATGCTCCGGGACTCGTCGATGCAGAAGTCCGGCCTCTCCACGAAAGAGTATATGAGGTTGAAACGCCACCTCTCCCAGACGATCATGGAGCGGATTTTCGGTGGCCGGACCGAGGCAAAGCAGGGCTGAGCGGGCACAGCTGGCCATGATGCTGGAGGTCACGGCCTACCCGAAACCGGGGAACGTGGACCGCTGCCATGATTACGAGTCGACCCGGCTCGAGCATTTCCTGGCCTCCGCCATCTTCTCACGGACGGCCCTGGAACGGGCCGAGAAGGGCACCGGGGGGCTGGGCGCCCTGATCCGCGGTGCAGTCCGGGCCACCTCGTCCCACAAGGGAGGGAACACGCATTTCGGCGCGTTCCTGCTCCTCGTTCCTCTTGTGGCCGGCGGGGACATCCCGGCTGCCCGTGCCCTGATCCAGTCCACCACCGTGGAGGACGCGGTGGCCTTCTACCAGGCCTTTGCCCTGACCCGGGTCCGGATGCTGGACCACGATCCCCTGGACGTGAACAACCCGGGGGCCATCGCGATCCTCCGGGAGCGGGGCCTCACCCTCCGGGACGTGATGGCCCACTCGGCCCCGAACGATCTCGTAGCCCGGGAATGGGTGGAAGGGTTTCCCCTGACCCGCCGGGCCGCCGACCTGCTCCACGCCCGCGGGTGCGGGCGGGAGGCCATCGTGGCCGCGTTCCTGGAACTCCTCGCGACCGTTCCGGATACCTTCATTGCGAAGAAACACGGGATGGTGGTGGCGGAGGAGACGATGCAGAAGGCCGCGGAGGTGCGGGCCGGTACCCGGAACCTGGAGGAGTTCGACCGGGAGTGCATTGACCGGGGGATCAACCCGGGGTCCCTTGCCGACATCATCATCGCCGGTGTCTACGTGGCGCTGGGGGAGGGGTGGCAATGGGAGTGCTAGGTGAAGGGATCAATGAGGTGATCGCCACCACCTGGTACAATGCCGCGCCGATGGGCATCCACCTCAGGGACGGGGAGTACCGGATGCACCTCTTCCGTGGCAGTCATACCGCCATGAACATCGAGCGGTGGGGCTGGGTCGTGGCGAACATCATCCACGATCCGGTCCTGTACGTGCAGACCGCGTTTGAGGACCTGCCGAAGGACGCCTTCGTGGAGGAGGTGGTGGACGACAGGCTCATGCACCGGCTCCCGGATGCAGAGGCCTGGGTCGCCTTCCAGGCGGAAGCGGAACGCACCGGGTCCCAGTCCTTCACGGCCCACCTGGTCCCTCTCAAGGAGGTGGTGGTCCGGCCGCAGGTCCACCCGGTGAACCGGGGATTCGCGAGCGTGATCGAGGCAACGGTCCACTCAACCCGGTACCTGAAGAGCCGGGACCCACGGCTCAGGGAACTGATTGACCATCACACGGGACTCGTGCGCCGGTGCGGCGGGAGCCGGGAGCGGGAGGCGCTGGCGCTGCTGGAAGGGTACCTGAAGGGTCAATAAGGAAGTCTGATTATTCCTTTTTTGAGAAGAGGCGGTTATTCAGAAAAAAGGGGTGGGGTTAGACGTAGGTATCCAGGACGACCTGGGCCGAACCGTCGTTGAATCCAATCGTCACCACGACGTGGTCCTGATCTAGGGTAGCCGTGCCGGATGAGATCGATGTCCCGACCTCTGGTTTGTCGGCCGCAGCTTCACCAGCTGCTCCTTCAAGCAGGAAAGTGGTTGCTGTGCCAGAGTCATACCAGAAAACGGAACCGTTATCA
>JAJRDA010000172.1 GCA_028678665.1 Methanomicrobiales archaeon
AATGGTGACGGGAGGGGCACGCCCCCTCCCCGTCCCACCCCCGTGAGGATAGGGTAGATCATCCCCCTCGAATCACCCGCCTCCCCCCGACTCGATGGCGGCCCGTCTTTCTCCGCTCCGGCACCGGATCGATTCATCCCTGCCGGAGGGAAGGGGAACCTGCACAGGTTCTGAGGCAGAGAGGCCGGCTGCACAGAACACAAACGCCACCTCCTCCCACGCCTTCTCCAGCAGGAGCCGGTAGAACGCGAGGTCCACCGACGACGATGACGAATCCGCCACGTCCACCGCCCACCGGCGGGCATCCCGGACCACGTACCCGATCTCCATCCCCGGCGCGATCTCGACCCCATTCCGCCGGTACGCCTCCACCGCCGACGCCTCCAGGCACCGGTGGGCGTACCGGAGCCGGCTGATCCGCCGCCGGATCACGAGTTCCGCCGGGTCCGCCGCCGCAAGCCCTGCCAGGTACCGGTCCCGGATACGCCGGACCTCCTCCTCAAGGGGAGGCACCTCCCCGGGGGACCGGGCACGGGCCAGCACGTCCAGCATCTCCCCCTGCATCCGCCGCAGGTACTCCGGGGTGTCCCCCCGCCGGAGCGCAATCCCGCGCACCTTCACGCTGCCGTCGCTGAGGCGGCCGAAGTAGCGGTTGTAGTGGCCGCTGCCGTCGGCCTGGGGGAGAAACGCGATCCAGTCGTAGCGCTCGCACGCGAGGGGGATCCCGGTCTCCTGTTCCACCCGCTCCTGCAGGTCCCGGATCCCCTCCCCCCGGACCCAGACGCAGTCCACGATCCCGTGGAGGACCTGGAAGCCCGCATCCTCGGCCATCTCCTTGGTCCGCACCAGGATCTCCCGGGCGGTCCCCGTGATCTGCTCGTGGACCTCGATCTGCCCGAACTTCGCATTCCGGTAGCCGGTGTAGCCGAAGCAGGTGACAAGCATCCACTTCAGCACTGCGTCGATGCCGGCGACGGAGGGATCGGTCTTCTTCCGCTCCTTCGCGAGGATTCGCAGGTCCAGGAGGGGCCCGAGCACCCGGGGCAGGAATCCCTGCCCCGGCCGGCCGTCCAGGAGCTCCGGGGAGAGGTTGTGCCGGACGATGATAGCCGGGTAGAGGGAGGTGAAGTCCATCGCGTCCACCCCGCCGTACACCCCGGGGTGCGGCTGGAAGATCATGCCGCCCCGGTCGCAGCGCCGGAGCTCGGCCACATCCCGCAGCCCCTCGGCGTCCCGCTTCCGGAAGGGGACCGCGATTCCTTCCCGGAGGGCCCCGTACACCTCGTAGCCGGAGATGAGGGTGCCCGGCGTGAACCGGGCGGCGAGATTGGGGGAGATGCCGGAGAGCCGGGCGGCCATGATGACGCCCCGCATCCCGCCCTCGCGGTACACAAAGGAGTGGTCGGTGTCGATCAGGATCCTGCCCTCCGGGATCAGGGCCTTCCCCTTGTGGTACACCCTGCCGTAACTCCAGTAGGACCGCTCCTCCAGCGAGCGGTACCGGCCGGTCCGGCTGAGAGTGTCGTCAAGGCCGAGGGCCCGGATCTGCCCCACGATCCGGTCCATCCATCCCTCCGCCGACGGGAAGAGGATCACATCGGGGTCCAGTGCGCCGATGCGGGAGAGGAGATCCTCCAGCACGTCCCGTTCGGTACCGGCGAAACGCTCCCCGCGCCCATCCACGGCAACCTCCACATCGGTGACCGGGTCCCCCCGGTGGGGGCTGCCCCGGACCCGCACCTCCGCCGTGCGCAGCGGGAGGTCGAAGTCCAGGGCGAACCGTGACTCCCCCTCCGCGGTACACGGAACGAGCCCCTGCTCCGCCAGGTACCGCTGGTCCATCCGCACATCCACGTTGTACAGCCCGGCCTCGTAGCGGGTCTGCTGCTCGATCCGCTCCGCCACCTCCCGCCCGGCCCCGATCCGGTAGCCCTCCACCGGCCCGTACACGGTCCGGAAGGTGCACTCCTCGAACGGGTACGCGGCTGCGAGCCCCTCCAGCATCTCGCGGTGCCGGTGGGGGTCCGGGAGGTGGAGCAGGAAGGTGCGGGGATACGGAACCCGGGTGAGCGCCCGCCTGCCCCCGTCCTCTGCCCAGAGGTGGACGGCGCCCCGGTACCAGCAGTCAAGGATCCGCATCGTCCCGACCCCGGTCCCGCTCCTTCAGGAGCTCGACGAGCACCGAGAAGAGGGCAGCCTCCAGCGGGTCGTCGAAGGCATAGAACCCCTCGCTGGTGTGCCGCTTCGCCATGACAGCCAGCTCTTCGGCGTAGGCCTGGTCCTCCTTCCGCATGGCACGGCGGGCCCGGAGCCACCGCTCCGCCACCGCGGCCACGCCCATCCTCACGCTCGCGAAGCTCCGTCCCGTGCAAATCCCTCCAGCGTGGTCTGGCTGGCGGCGAGGGGCGTCCGGGCCGCTCCCCGGCCGGCCGCCCCCCGTTGCGGTCCCGCCGCGGCGATGCCGGGGAGGAAGAGGATCCGGTCCGCCCGCTGCGACAGGGTGTCCAGGGTGGGATCCGGCTCCGGGGTGTAGAGGATGACGAGCGCGGTCCGGGCGGCCTGGGAGAGGGCCAGGGCCACCTCCCCCGGCATCTGCCCGGCATCCTCGTAGAGGCCGGGGTCGTGCTCCACGAAGATCACGGTGTGGTGGGCCTCCTCCAGGATGGTGAGGAGCTGGAAGACCGTGAAGGACCGGCGCACCTGGAAGGACGGGGAACGGCACCGGATCCCGGAGAGGAGCCGGGACATGTTGCCACAGACGTACAGGAAGAGGAAGCGCTGCAGCTCCTCGCTCGTGTTGATCACCCGGAGGATGGGCTCCGGGGGTGCCACCACCACGGCGAAGGTGCCGGGGCGGAGGGTGACGGCAGGGTGCAGTGCCAGCTCCATGGGAGACCACTTCCTCAGGGGCGGTGATAAAGGTGCAGAGGGGGGGGTGCGAAAGTGATCCGGGCGCCGGGAGATAAGGGTGAAAAATGAGCTTTTTATGAAAATAAGGCGATAATGAGGAGATAACGGGAG
>JAJRDA010000070.1 GCA_028678665.1 Methanomicrobiales archaeon
GACGAGGATCTTCACCCTGGCGTCCAGCCGGTGGACAGGGCTCTCCCGGTACGCATGTTTCTCGATGAAGAAGAGGTCCTCGATCATGGCTTCTTCCCGTACGCCTCGAGGAGGGCCTCCTCTGCCTTGGCATAGGTGTAGGCCATTCGCAGAGGGACGCCCCGGTCGATCAGGGAGCGGATCAGCCGGGGCAGGACCGGGACATCCAGGCGGACCGAGGCCAGGAGCTCCGGCTGGGAAAAGACCTCCTCAACAGTACCCTGGGCCACGAACCGCCCCTTTGCCATCACGTAGAGGTAGTCAGCCACCTCGGGGATCACGGACACGTCATGGGTGGAGAAGATCACCGTCATCCCGAAGGTCCGGGAGAGGTTGTTGATCACGTCGATGAGTTCCCGCACCCCCCGGGGATCGAGGCCAGCTGTCGGCTCATCCAGCACCAGCACCTCGGGCTCCATGGCG
The DNA here is from genome assembly GCA_028678665.1 of Methanomicrobiales archaeon. Lineage (GTDB taxonomy): Archaea > Halobacteriota > Methanomicrobia > Methanomicrobiales > JACTUA01 > JAJRCY01. The sequence continues at coordinate 463 of JAJRDA010000070.1, forward strand.
ATGATACCGGCGATCGCCACCCTTTTTTTCTCTCCGCCGGAGAGATGATGGGGCACCCGGTGGGCCAGGTCCTCGATCCCCACCAGCTGCAGAGCCTCGTGCACCCGGTGGTGGACCGTCTCCTCGTCCAGGCCCAGGTTCATGGGGCCGAAGGCCACGTCCTGCTCCACGGTAGGGGAGAAGATCTGGTCGTCCGGGTTCTGGAAGACCAGGCCCACGAACTTGCGCACCTCGCGGAGGTTTTCCCGGGTGATGGGTTCCCCCCGGATCAGCACCTGGCCGGAGGTGGGGGTGAAGATCCCGTTGAAGCACTTGAAGAGGGTGGACTTGCCGGCCCCGTTCGCGCCTATCACTGCGATGCGGGCGTTCCTCGGGGCCACGAAGTCCAGGTGGTGGAGGGCAGTAACGTTTCCGGGATAGACGTAGCAGAGGTCGCGGGTCTCGATCAGGTGCATGGCAGGTGACTTCCCCACTCAGGTGGGGAGGGAAAATGATAAGGGTATAGTGTTCATTTCGCTGGACGTACCACGAGGCGGGAGATGCCGAAGATCAGGAGGACCATGACAAGAATGCCCGCGGCGAGGGCAAGTATCTCCCCCGGTCTCCCCCACAGCTCCCCGAGAGAATAATCCGGGAGCGGGGCCTCGTAGGAGAATTGGCCCTCGGAGTTCTCGTTCACCCGAGCATCCGGCGGAGTATCGCCCGTCAGCGTCTTATCCCCCTGGACGACGAGGGCGGTCGACTCCAGGCCGTCAGGGTCCGGCGAGGCCAGAAAGACCGCCGCAATGCCAATCAGGATGGCCAGCACGATCCCGGCAGCCACGAGGGCTCTCGTCTCCATCAGGTGGTCACCTCTTTCGTCACAGAAACGATATCCGGCCGCACTGAAGCGATGAGGTGAAGAGCCACGACGGTGATGCCCCCCTCAATGATCCCGATGGCGGCATGGTACAGCCCCATGCCGGCCAGACCCAGGGCCAGCGGGAAGGTGCCAGCGATCCACATCTCCACCGCACAGGCCAGGGCCGGGATCAGGCATGCCAGCCATGCAGCCACGAAGGCCGAGATGTTCATGTTCCGGGTGGCGGCCATGAGGCCCTTGTAGCTGTAGAAGCCCACGAACCCGCCGATGACCCCCATGTTCAGGATGTTGGCTCCCATGGTGGTGATGCCCCCGTCGCCGAAAATGACCCCCTGGACGATCAGGACGAGCGAAAGGATGAAGACAGCGGCCCAGGGAGACCCAAGGACGATGGCGGCCAGGGCACCGCCCACCAGGTGCCCGCTGGTACCCATGGCCACCGGCAGGTTGAAGGCCTGGATGGCAAAGATACCTGCCGCCAGAACAGCGATGAGGGGTACCTTGGTTTCATCCATCTCCTGCCGGACCCACCGGAGGGAGAGGGCAATGAAGACGAGGGCGATCGCCCAGTAGATGATGCCCTGGGAGATGGGCATGAAGGCATCGGGGATGTGCATGGTTCACCGGGATACAGTATTACATCATTGCATAAAAGTATTACGAATTCAACTTAATGAGATATTATTTAAGAATTGTCCGTATGCCTGACCGCACCAGTATGCCAGCTGCCCGGATCACCCGGGGATTCGAGACCAGCCGCCTCGCCAGGGCCGCCGGGCGGTCCATGTCCCCCTGCCGGACGATGATCTCCGTGATCTCAGGGTCCCTCAGGGCGGCGAGCACCGCATCCATCTCCTCCGTGGTCATCTGCTGCCGGATGCGCAGCAGGTGCCACCCGATCTCCAGCTCCCGCCCGAAGTCCTCCTTCCACCGGCGCTCGTAAGCCGCCAGGTCCCGGTCCCGGAAGGATCCCTGTTCGCAGCACTCTGCCACCACCGCGGCCGCGTGGAGCGCGGACCGTACCCCGGTGTAGATGCCCCCGCCGGAGGTGGGCTTCACCAGGCCGGCGGCATCCCCCACGAGGAGGGTCCGGTGGCCGTATGTCCGCTCTGCAGGACCCATCGGGATGGCCCCGCTGACCAGGTCTAGACAGGAACCACCGTGTTCCCCCAGGAACCGGTCGAACCGCTCCTTCACGTCACTGCAACCGGCCAGTCCCACCCTCGCACGCTCTTTCCCTGCAGGGATCACCCAGCCGAAGAAATCCGGGGATGCGTCGGGGAAGATACCCACCATGTCCTGATCTCCCTGAAAGGGAACCTCGGCCTGGAGTGCAGCGAGAACCATTCTCGGCCGGGGAAACCCACGCATCCGAGCAATCGGTGACCGGACCCCGTCAGCCGCAACCAGGAGGCGGAACGGGATCTCCTTCCGGCCTGAGGCGCCGCGGGTCAGCACGGCGTCCCCGGAGAGGCCGCAGACAGCGGTCTTCAGCAGGAATTCGACCCCTGCCCGTGCCGCTGCATCTGCCATCTCCCGGTCCAGCATCCCCCGGTCCACCACGTGGGCCTTCGGTTCCCCGGCGTCGATGGTGAGGGGAATGCCCGCGGAATCATAGACGATGGCCCCCTTCATGGTGGCCAGGATCACCCGCCGGGAGACCCGGCAGACCTGGAATGCAGCGGTGGAGAGGAGCCCGGCGCACTGCACGGGGTGGCCGATGGTGCCGTGCTCCTCGATGCAGAGGGTGGAGAGACCCTGCTCCGCGCATGCGCGTGCCGCCGCTGTCCCGCAGGGTCCCGCCCCCACCACCACCACATCGTGCATCGCTGCTGTACCTGTGGAGCAGAGGAGGTACTTATGGTCAGCCGTCCTGTGGAGCAGATGCGATAAAACCCCGATTATGATTCCCCGGGTGGGTTCTGGTAGTACGCTCCAGGGGGGCTCCGCCCCACGCCACTGCACCCATGGTTGATCGCCACACCTGTTCCTGACGGTATACCCGTTCATGCAGATTGGTACCGGGACGCTCCAGGGGGGGACCTGCCGTCTTCCCCGCCGCGTGGGCGCCTCCCTGAGGATAAACCACCACATCGGTTCTGACTAAATACCACGGCTCAGCCTATCCTCACGTGGGGGTGGGACCGGGAGGGGGCAACACCCCTGCCCGTCATCAATCACGGAACAGGTGATCTGTTGGTGAGACGGAAACCGGTACCGTGCCGGCGGCTACCCCCATTCCATAGGTTTTCAAGATCGTGAGTCGCATACTCCTGAAATGACCGATGTACCCGAGTTCCGGTACAAGCAGTGCCTGATCCTCCGCTCGGACGTGAAGATGTCCTGCGGGAAGATGTGCGCCCAGGCCTGCCACGCATCCATCGCGGCCTACGAACGGTGCGACCGGGCGACCCGGGACCGGTGGAGGGGGGAGGGTCAGAAGAAGGTGGTGCTGAAGGCGACGGGGGAGCGGGCCCTCCACGAGCTGAAAACCCTGGCCGAGGCTGCGGGGATCTCCGCCTCCCTGATCCAGGACGCCGGCCTCACCGAGATCCCCCCGGGCACCATCACAGCCCTGGGGCTGGGGCCGGCGCCCGTGGACCTGATGGATCGGATCACTGCAGGGCTCTCCCTCCTCTGAGGGGTGCGGATGGAACCCGGGATCCTGCCGCTGGGAACGGGGCCGGGCAGGTGGCAGGAGTCCCCGTGGCCACTGGAGCGGGAACTGGGGATGCGGTGGTACGGGACCGCCGTCCCCGGCATCGGGGGACACCTCCGGGAGACCCCCGAGGACTTCGTGGTGGAGGAGGTGTCGCCCGTACCCGGCACCGACGGCGATTACCTGATTGCGCGCCTCGTGAAGCGGAACTGGGAGCAGCAGCACCTGGTCCGTGAACTGGCCCGCCGCCTGGGCATCTCCCACCGCCGGATTGCCTGGGCCGGTACCAAGGACCGGCGCGCGGTTACCACCCAGCTGATCTCGCTGTACCGGGTCACGGAGGATCAGATCCGGAAGGTTTCCCTGCGGGACGTGACCCTGGAACCCGTCGGGCGGTCGCGGGAGGGCCTGGCCCTGGGGCAGCTCATGGGGAACCGGTTCGGGATCACGATACGGGGCTGCGATCCCGGGGACCTCCGGGAGCGGGTAGAAAGGATATCCGCAGCAGTAGCGACCGGGATACCGAACTACTACGGCATCCAGCGGTTCGGCGTGATCCGGCCCATCACCCATGCCGTGGGAGAGGCGATCCTGCGGGAGGAGTGGGAGGAAGCGGTGATGATCTACGTCTCCCGTTCGTTCCCGCAGGAACCGGAGGGAATCCGGGCGGCCCGCCAGGCGTTCAGTGAAGGCCGTGACGTGCGGCAGGCACTGCGGGAGTTCCCCGTGCACCTCACGTATGAGCGGGCGATGCTCCACTACCTCCAGGAAAATCCCGGGGATTACCGGGGAGCCCTCCGGGTGCTGCCGCCCCGGCTCCTCTCCCTCTTTGTCTCGGCCTTCCAGTCATGGCTCTTCAATGAGATCCTTTCCAGGAGGGTGGAATCCGGTGAGCCCGCATCTGAACCGGTGCCGGGCGACCTGATCCTGTTTCCCGACGGGAAAGCCGATGTGGTCACTCCGGCCAGCCGGACCGCCGCCCGGCTCCAGGTATCCCGGGGGCGGGCACAGACCGCCCTCTTCATCCCGGGGAATGACTTCCGGGCATACCCCGGCTACGATATGACCCTGCGTGGGGATCTCATGGGTCAGAGGGGGATCAGCGCAGAGTCCTTCCGGAAGGCATCCGCCTTCGTGGGGGCCGCCTATGCAGGGACAGTCCGCAGGATGCTTCTCTCTCCGGCGGTAACGGCACGCAACGAGGGCGACACGGTATATCTGGCCTTTACCCTGTCAGCCGGGGAGTACGCCACCACCGTCTGCCGGGAGTTCATGAAAGCCGATCCCCTGCAGATGATCTAGGGAGGGAGGCCAGGGTCCTGGCACCATCGATGGCGGTATGCAGGTTCCCCAGTTCATCCACGAGACCGTACCGGATGGCATCTTCCCCCCGGAGGATCCGGCCATCCTCAATGAGGGAACGCGAGACGTTCCGGGCAGCGGCGATGTCGGTAATGAGCCGCTCGGAGGATGCGTCCACGATGTCCTGGGCATACGAGATCTCCTCACCCGTGATGGGCCGGTAGGGGGAGGCCATGTCCTTGCGGGACCCGCTCTTCACCACCGTGACGTTCAGACCCTCATTCTCCAGCCAGCGGCTGATGTCGGTGAATGTCCAGATGGTCCCGATCCCGGCGGTGATCGTGTCCGGGTTGGCGTAGATCCGGTCGCCGTGGGCACTGATGGCGTATGCCGCGGAGGTGGCGATATCCCCCATGGAGATGACCACGGGCTTCCTCTCCTTTGCATACTCGATGTCGGTGATGATCTCCTGGGCAGCGGCCGGGGTGCCTCCGGGGCTGTTCACCCGGAGCACGATGGCCTCCACCAGGGGGTTATCGGCGGCATCCCGGACCAGCCGTCCCACGTACTCGCTCCCGGTCGCACCGTTGCCGAAGAAATCACCGGTTGAGAGCTCCCCTTCCACGTAGACCACGGTTACGGAAGTGTCCTTTGAGTAGGAGAAGAAGCTGGCGAGGGCGACCAGGATCACCCCGGCCACCACAATGATGATCACCGCGGTCCGAACCTTCTCCCAGGCCTCGCGTCTCTCCGTCCTGCGGATCTGATCCTCCAGAAATCCCATGGCACCTCACCCGCGGTACAGCACCCGGTACTCGGAGACCAGGTTGGTGCCGCAGAGGTAGAACCGGGCCAGTTCCAGCCGGATCATCTCCTCCTCCGACTTGATGTGCATCCCGCCGACAAGGGAGGGGGTATCGGCACCACCCACGATGAAGGGGAGGTGGATCAGCCGGATCTCGTCCACCAGCCGGGCCCGGAGCATGTGCCAGTTCAACGTGGGCCCCCCTTCGATCATCATCTTCCGGACTCCGAAGTCATTCCAGAGGATCTGCATGAGGAGGGGGAGGTCCACGTCCTTCTCCCCTGCCACCACCACCTTTGCACCCCGGTCCCGGATGGCCTGCACCCGCTCGGGGGGGGCCCGGCCGCTCACCGCAATGACGGTGGGGGCATCGGGTTTCAGGACATTGGACTCGAGCGGGATATCGCCCCGGCTGTTCGGGATCACCCGCAGCGGGCTCTTCCCCGGCACCAGCCGGACGGTGAGGAAGGAGTTGTCGATCTTGATGGTATGGGACCCCACCATGATGGCATCGCACTCTGCCCGGGTTCTGTGGAGCAGTATCTCGGTCTCGGGGGCCATGTACTTCATCAGGATCTTGGAGGAGGCGCCCTTCCGGAGGGTCAGCTTCCCGTCCGCGGTGATCTCGGACATCATCAGCACATGGGGGCGGGGGGTCGTCGATTCCATACCGTTCCCTCAGATCTCCGGGGCGGGAAGGGAAGAAGATTTGGGTCTCCCCGGAAGGGTTTTATAGGGTCCGGGGTTCTCTGTAATGGGATGAACATCACTGCGCTCCGGCCCAGGTTCATCGGCTACCTGGAGCCGGTCGCAGACCTCTGCATCCGGGCCGGCCTCACCCCCAACCGCATCTCGGTACTCTCCATCGGGCTCGCCCTCCTCTGCGCAATCCTCTTCCTGCTCCACCATTTCTTCCTGGGAGCCCTGGCCCTGTTCGTATCGGCCATCCTGGACCTGGTGGACGGCTCCGTTGCCCGAAAGATGCAGAACGCCACCCGCTTCGGCGCAGTCTTTGACTGGATCGCCGACAAGTACGTGGATGCCCTGGCAATCCTGGGGGCCGGGTTCTCCGGTATCCCGATCCTGACCCGTTTTTTCCTGGTGCCCCCCGCCGCGGACCTGGCAGTGGTGGCGCTCGCCGTCTTCGGGTCGATGATGAACACCTTCATCAAGCCGGTGGTCTACGCCGAGGTGGGCTTCTCCGAACGGAAGGACGGGAAGATCGAGGACCCCCTCGAGGGGGTCGGGTTCTTCGGGAGGCCGGAGACCGTCATCGTGCTCATCCTCGGGGCCCTCACGGGGTTCCTCTGGCTCGCCATCCTGGCCATCGCCATCTTCACGAACCTCTCGGCTATCGAGAGGATCCTGTACCTGCACGGGCGACTCGAGTGAGATCATCCCGGTAGATGGCCACAAGTGAGGAGGCCCATTCCGCCAGCGCCGGGATCAGGGTGAAGAGCCCGTACGCAATGATCACGAGGGCGATCAGGGCCCCGCCCTCGGCGAGGATATTGTGGGCCCAGAAGAAGGACTCGTACCCGTACTCCCCATTGGAGGCTATCCCGGGGAGGAAGGGGAACCACTGGTCCGTGTAGGCCAGGATGACGAAGACGTTCCGGAACAGGTTCAGGATGTAGATGGTGGGGACCACCAGGAGAAAGGCCAGGACCTTCTGCCGGAGCGTGGTGGGCACCCCGGCCACCACCCCCAGCATGATAGCGATGGACTGGATGCCTGTGCAGGCTAGGATGATCTCGATCCGGAAGCCGTTCCGGCCAATCAGGTTCCAGTCCAGCACCGTTGCCTGCGCTCCCACCACGTCGAGGAGCCAGAGGACCTGCCCGGTGACCACACCGATGAGCCAGTTTCCCAGCGGCGGGAAGTACCCGAACGGTGCGTAGATGAGGAACGCCACCGCTGCCGCGAGGGAGAGCCGGAGCACCACCGGGTCCTCCCGCAACAGCCGGCGGGCGGTGACGTAGAAAAACGGGATGGCAAGTATCGCAAAGGCGGGGTACATCAGGTTGTTCTGGGAGAGGTAGTACGGGATCTCGGCGTACAGGAAAAGGATGATGAACGCCCAGCCGGCGATGGCAGCATACTTCCGGTGCCTCCCCGGGACGAAGAACGCGAGGAAGGACAGGCAGGACAGGAGCACAAAGAGGTTGCTCAATCCCGGAAGACTGCTCATTCCCTTCCCTATGGGTGCGCGGAAGGGATGAAGGTTGTCGCCCCCCCAACCGCGTCCCGTGACGTGTACAATCTCATGCAGCCTGTTCGGGTAGTCGTACTGATGTTACTGATGGGACGCTCCCGGGGCTCCGCCCCCGCCGTGTGGGTATCCCCCGGGGGGAGAATGGGGTGATCGTCGGGTAATCCACTTGGTGAACCATCCCCCTTGGGGGAGGGACCGGGAGGGGGCGGGCCCCCTTCCGCACCATGCCAGTGACCCGGCGGTTGTGTTGAACCGGAAAAAAACGAAACTCACCCTCTCCTCATCAGGGGGCACCCACGCAGCGAGGGGCCTGAAGGTCACCCTAAAAGCGTCCCGGTACTATCGGTTTTCATGCGGTCAATTGTGCAGGGAAGATCTCTCCATCTTCTCGAAGGTTCCGTCCAAGGATTCAAGTCCTCCGGTCGCCCACTCTGTCCAGATGTTCTGCCCGAAATGCC
>JAJRDA010000071.1 GCA_028678665.1 Methanomicrobiales archaeon
CCCCCTGCAGCCTCGACCGTTGTCTATGTTTCCCCGTCCTACGGGTACACCCTGACCTACCCCGCAGCATGGTCTGTCAGGGAAGAGAACGGAGGTGCTACCGTCATCTTCACCACACCTGCTGAGAGTTCCTCGGACAGCTTCCGGGAGAACCTGAAGGTGACGGTCCAGGATCTCTCGTCGAGCCCCATGAACCTGGATGCGTTCATCACCTCACAGCTGGAGGCCAGGAAACAGGGTCTTGCGAACTACAATCCCACCCACGAGGAGAACCTGAGGATCGGCGGTTACAATGCCCGCAAGCTCTCGTACACGGGTACCCTCGGTTCCGGCCTGATGCGGTGGGTGGAGATCTACACCATCCGCGGCCTCACGGCATACACGCTGAGCTTTACCTCCGAGGAGAGCCATTACCGGTTCTATGTGGAGAACCTGGATAAGACCCTGAAATCCTTCACCTTCACCTGATTTCTTCCAGGGTGGAACGGGGGACCACCGCCCCCTTCTTTTCCCGGCTCCCTCATCTGACGGCGGAAGGAAAGATCCCGGGGGTACCCCACCGGCAGCTTGTTATGGCAGCAGGGCGGATGATACCGGTACATCATACCGGAGTGACGTGAGATGCATTCGCACCGGGGAGTTCTCGTTTGGGGGGTTGCCATCCTCGTAGCCGCCATCCTCCTCGCAGGGTGTGCAGACCGGGGGACCGGTTCCCAGCCCCCCGCCTCCACCCGGACCCTCCCCCCCACGCCGGCCCGGATCCCCACCACCGGGACCCCCCAGGACACCCCGCCTCCTCTTCCGACTCTTCCGGATCCCACGGTCTCACCGGTGGCCGGCACCCTCAGCCAGCAGGGGTCGTTCCTGCAGGTGACAGGGCCTGTCCTCGGGTTCAAGGGAACCGGCGGCACCTACCTCGATCTCATCACCTTCGACCTGGTGAAGCTTCCCCGGGTGGACCCGGTGGACATGGAGCAAGTGCAGGTGACCCTGACCCGTTACTCGGAGACGACAGGTCTCCGCTTCGAGATCACCGGACGGAGGAACGCGGACAGCGACAGCATCGTCGAGGACGGGGAGACCTTTGTCATCGCCGTCCCTGTGAAGCCGGACTTCTGGATCTACCGGAATGACTGGTTCGAACTCCGGATGCTCGCGCCGGGCTCTGCTCCCATCCTGGTCCAGTCCCAGGTACCGGCTGTTCTTGAGGAATGGACCATCCTGGCCGAACCCTGAGGGAAGGCGTTCGGGCACACCCGGAATGCTGAATCCCGAAGAGATCCCGCCGGCCTCCTGTCCCTAGGGCGATCCGGTCGCCGTTCCCGTTCTCCACGTGCCGGTCCAGGGCGTTATGGCAGGTGTTGACACACCGCCAGAAAACCACCGGTGGAACGGGGGTCTGGAGGCATCCAGCACCCGGTCCCATGGCCGGTACCAGTCCACGGCCCGGGCCGCATCGCCCCAGAATCCCTCCGGGTCCTCCAGGAACCGGCGGTAGACCTCTTCAAACGGTTCAGGCACGCGGAGTCTCTTCCCCCTGTGATGGCGGTGTCGTTCCCGGGGTCACCGGCTGCTGCCCCCCAGCCGATGGACCGGGGCGCGGTTTCCCCCCTCAGATCCACTCGGGGAAGCTACCCTCTGAACCTTCTGAAATGCATCAGCCGGCATTTCCCTCCCCGGCCACGGGTTCCGGCGGATCTCCCTGTTGCACGTCGGAGATGGAAAATGGGAACGGTTAAATCACCCGTGGGGTACAGTGAGATGACGATGCGAGACCTCCGCAACTCTGTTGCCGGCACCCTGAGCTGGGGCACCTTCCGGGGAATCGTGGAGCGGTCATGGAAGGATCCCCTGTACCGGAACTCCCTCATCCTCACGATCAGCCGCTTCTTCAATGCCGCGGTGATCGGATTTCTCTTCTGGACTATCGCAGCCCACCAGTATCCCGTGGCGGAGGTGGGGATAGGAACCGCCCTCATCTCGTCCGCGAACCTCCTGATGAGCCTTGCCATGCTCGGGTTCGACATTGCCATCATCCGGTTCACCCCGCGGCAGGACCCCGGGGATGTCTTTTCCATCGCTGTCTGGATCACGTCCGCGGCAGCGCTGGTGCTGGGCGTGGCATTCATCCTCCTGGTCCCCGTGATCATGCCCTCGCTGGCCATGGTCCGGGATTTCTGGCCCCTCTTCGTGGGGATCGTGGTCCTCACCTCCTTTGCCTATATCGTAGGAAGGACCTTCATCGCGCACCGGCGACCCCACCTCCTCTTCCTCCAGTACCTGGTCTCGGCGGTCCGCCTTCCCCTCCTCTACCCCCTGGTCTTCCTGGGGGGCGCGGGCATCTTCCTTGCTGCCGGAATCAGTACGTTCCTCGCCGTCATCATCTCGATCGTTCTCGTGGTGCAGTTCGTCCGGGTGACCTTCGGGATCCGGCGGGAAGCCCTCCGGGACATGTTCCGTTTCTCATCGGCGAATTACCTCTCCACCCTCTTCGCCGATATCCCGGAGCTGGGCCTTCCCCTGATCGTGCTTGCCCTCCTGGGACCTGTGGCCGCTGCCCTGTACTACATCGCCTTTGCCATCGCGACCCTGATCATCGTGATCCCGGACGCTATCGGCACCTCCTACTTTGTGGAAGGATGCTATGCTTCTGGTGATACCCGGAGGGAGGCCATCCGGGCGCTGCTGGTGAGCGGCCTCGTGCTTCTCCCCATCGGCATCGGTGTGATTCTCTTTGGGAAGGCCTTCCTGGGTTTCTTCGGCCCCGTCTATACGGAGGCGTACCCCCTGCTCCTTCTCCTCACGTTCTCCAGTTTTCTCGTGGCATTTCACAAGATCTGTATCCCGTTCCTGAATATCCGGATGAGTATCCGTGCGGTGGTCGGGATCAACGGTCTCCGGCTGGTCCTCCTGCTGGGCCTCTCCCTCCTCCTCCTCCCCGTATTTGGTATCAACGGTGCCGGCTACGCATGGATCCTTGCCCATGCCATCATCGCCGTTCCCCTGATATGGCTCCTGGGGCGACCCGCCGCAGGGACTCCGGCCAGGACCGGTGAGGAAGCGTGAGGCGTCTCCGGGAGCTCTTCCCGCTCGACACAGACGAGAAATTCGCCCTCACCGGGAAAGCCCTTGCGATCCTCTGTATCGTGGCGGCCATCCTGGGTCTCACCGTCCCCCTGGCGCTGGGCCTGCCATCCCTGGCAATCCTGGGGAGCTACCTTGCCATCCCCATGTTGTGCGCCCCGCTGCTCTTCCTCCGCCTCAGGAACGGCAGGGATGAATGGAGGGTATCCCTGCGGGAGAACCGCATCCTTTCCCTGCTCCTTCTGGTCTTTACCGTGCTGTTTATCCTCTCGATGCTCTCCCTGGTCTCATCTCCCGTGCGGCAGGTCACCTACTATCTGCTGGTGACAGGGATGGGCGTCTGTATCCTCCTGGAGATCCTCCTGGTGGTGCCGTCAGGACCCCGGATACCCGTTCTCCTGGGCCAGATAGGAATCCTCTACCTGAATCTTGTCTGGGGGGTCACCCTGAAGTACTTCTTCTACATCGGCAGGACGGATCCCATGGCGCACGCCTGGCTCGTCGACAACCTCATCAGGGAGGGGCATATCACCGCCGTTTTTACCGAATACCAGCAGTTCCCCCTCTGGCATCTCCTGTGTGCCATGGCCTACCAGCTGATCGGTATCCTCACCGCGTCGCGGCAGGCGATGTACCTGCTGAACGGCCTGATCTATGTCATGGTGATCATCATGGTGTACCTCATCGCCTGCAGGCTGGCGAGCGGCGAGCGTGTGGCACTCCTGGCCTCCCTCTTCACGGCGTTCAGCGTGGGGGTCATCGACAACGGGATGTCCTCCTTTCCGAGGAGTGCGGTACTCCTGCTGGTCCTCGTCCTGATCTACCTCATCTTCATCGCCACCACTCCCCTCCATGCCGGGCTTATCCTGGTGGTCACCCTCTCCACCATCATGTTCCACACCGTCTCCATGCCGTTCATCGTCCTGATCCTGTTTGTCATGTTCATTCTCCAGGTGGTGTACCAGGATTACCGCCGGCAGGGGTTCATCAGGCTCCCCTACCTGGTGATGATGATGGTCATGACGCTCGTGTACTGGGTGTTCTTTGCCCCCTACCTTTTCGGTCTCGTCGTGCGCGCCCTCGTGGGTTCCGGCCCGACACGCCTCGCGAGCTCCGGCGTCCTTTCCGTGCCTCTGCCCGAACTCTTCAATTACCTCGAGTACCTTCCCCTGCTGATCTTCCTGATCGTGGGGGTGCTCTCGGCTCTTGCGGCCGCACGGAGCTCCTTCCCCCTGAAGATCTTCTGCCTGACCGGTCTCCTCATGCTGCCGGTGGCCTTTCCCGGTCCGGCGCTCCTGATCAGCAGGCTGGGGCGCAATTTCGACCTCTTCCGGTTCCAGGGGTACGCCTTTCTCTTCATCAGCCTGGCCGCGGCGGTGGGGTTCCTTTACCTCATCCGGCGGTCGGGCCGGTACGGGAGGGTTGTGGTGATCCTGCTCTTTGCCGTCATGTGCCTCCTCTCTGTCTCCAACGATTTCACCGCCTCGGATAATCCTCTCGTGAAACGTCAGTTCTACACGTTCTATCTTACCCGGCCGGAGATCACAGGGTTTGACCGGCTTGCCTCACTCACGGACGGGCTGGTGCTTACCGATTACGTGACCGACAGGTACTACAAGCACTCGCCTTATCTGCCGAACACGACCATCCTTCAGGTCAATGTCACGAGTTCAGCTATCCTCAGGAACCAGAGTACCGATCTCGTCCTGATCCGGAGCCATGAACTCTCCGAAAGGCCTGTGAGGATCCTGAAATCCCGGACCGGGACCTTTGTCTATGATCCGGACTTCACCGACACCACGGACTACTTTTCTCAGGATGATCCGGTCTGGTATCAGCTGGACCGGCTCGCGAAGGTATACGATTCCGGGTGGGTGGACGGATATCAATAGCACCCGTGGCCGGTCCATTGAAGCCGGCCCTCACCCGCAGCCTTCGGGATCCCGTGAAGGTTACTGTCCACGTCACGCCCCCGCAACCCGATCAGCCACGGAAGTGGGGACCGGCGATGTGAGGAGAACGCTCCCCTGGTAGGCCAGGGAGGTACCCTCGACGACAGAAAAGTGGGAAGGCACCCCCCCCTCCAGGCGCACCCAGGCCATCCTGCCGTCACTCGTCACTCCTGCTCCCGAGATGCCCGCGCCGGAGGAGGCGAAAAGGAGCAGGTCCTCGGTCTCCCCCTGGGTAACCCTGACTCCGATCACGTCTCCCTCCTGGATCCCTTCAATCCGGGGGACCGGGGATCCGGTGATCTGCGGGTACAGGACCACCAGGAACCGGGTCTCTGCCACCGGTCCCGTGGCGACCTGCAGGTAGCTGGTGGGCTGGTCCGATTCCCCGAAATGGGTGGGTGTGCCCGGATGAACCGACATGGCTGCCCCCTGGGGGAGGATCACGGCCACCTGTGCCGTGACGTTTCCCCGCGTGATGGTGGCCCGCCCCGCTGCGGGATCGGTCAGGGTGAGGCTCTCCTGTCCCAGTGTATGGAGCAGGAAGTCAAACTCCACCGGCCGTGTGGCAGCCAGGTCATCATACACCACCAGGTAACCCGGATTGTCGAGCTTCACAAAGACCAGGTCCCGGGTGAACTTCGAGAGTTTCCCTTTGTAGACCCCCGCCGCCGATCCCTGCACCTGGTCGTAGAACGCCGTGGAGAGGAACCGGGTGATCACTGACGCACCTTGCGGCGGATGCCATTCCTGACTCTGGGAATCCCTGTTCAGCAGGATCGTGTTCTGGGCGAGGGTGGCGGCATACCAGTTCCAGTAATTACTGTCATAGCCCTTCGACGAAATGCCCGGGAGGATCACCAGCCGTTCGCCCAGTGCGTCGAGGAAGAAGCTGTTCTTCTCAGGCCGGACGTTGCCCGGGTTGATGGGACCGGACTTGAACCCCACCAGGGTATCGTCGGTATTCCAGCCGGTCCGCATGGCCACCCAGCCGGCGTCCCGGAACCAGCGGGAGAGGGGGAGGCTGTCCGGCGACTGCTCAGGGAGGGTTCCATCGGTGAAGAGGATGTCGCCGATGGGGTCAGGGAAGCGCAGGGGAGCGTTCCGGTAGTACCACTGGGCATAGGGGTTGCCGGTCCGGGAGGCAAGGGCCGCGGCAGGGGCGCTCCGGAAGGCATCGCTGAAGTCCTCATCCCCGAATGCACTGGACGCCCCCTCACGGTCAGGAGGGAGGAAATAGACCAGGAACTCGGGTGATTTGCTGAAGTTCGGGTGCCGGAAGAGATCCTCGCCGGTGGCACGCCGGAGGGCCTCCGCGTAATAGATAGCCCCGCTGCCCCCGGCATCATTCGCCAGGCCAAAGGAGAGGTAGCCAATCCCTTCGGCCCAGGCACCATCGCGGTCAAACCGGTTGAAATACTCCTGGATCAGCGTGTCGTGGACGATACTGGCGGCGGAACTCACCGTGGAGTTTCCGGGTAGATCGTCTTTCAATACAAAGGTAACGAGCCCGACGCCTCCCTGCGCCAGAACGATCCGGTTGGTGTTGAAGTCCTTGGCTTCCATCTCGGTACCGTGCTGGATGCGCAGCGGTTCCAGGGACTTCGCGACCATGGCCTGCTGGACCGTGGCCCTTTCCTCGGCGGTGAGGAGCGGGAAGATCCAGTCGTAGGTCTCCGCGATCGACCCCTGGAAGGTGCCGGACATGTAGCTCACCAGCTGCCCGTTGGCTATCCGGTCCGCATCCTGCCAGTAGGGCCATGTACAGGCCCTGAGCAGGTACCCCTTCGCCCGGAGGCCGTACGTCTGATCGCCGTTCACCGCATACACGAATGCATTCGTGCGCAGCGCCCTCGCTGCATCCCCCAGGTCCTGCTGGGACAGGGAGGGACCATTCGGGAACGGTGTTTCCCGCGCCAGCTGCTGGACACCCGAGAACCACGAGCGGTACGGTTCAGCGGCCACCTTCGCCTGCAGCCCGGCCACATCTGCCGACGTGAAATAGAGGTGGGGATGGCCGGTGGCGACGGGCGTCACATTCTCCCCGGGATCTGCGGGCGGAGTGCCCAGGCACGCATACGCCACTGCACTCGAAAGAAGCAGCACGAGAAGGAATCCTGCGGCGATGGCCCCCCGGTTCCGTGGTGTTTCCCCGTTCCCCATGGTTCTGGCTGAAGGGTGGACTCCAGTACGGTAAAAACCTACCCGTATTCCGGCCTGCCTTGAATCCCAGGAAGCAGCAGCCGCGAGTCCCCCGCCCCCTTTCCTCCCTAGAAGATCTCCTCCTCCGCCGTCCTGCAATCGTTGGTGGTCACGACGTTGTTTCCCGAATCAGCGATGCAGGAGATGGTGTTACCGGCTTCCAGGTTCTCCCGGAGAATGTTTCCTTTCGTATCCGGCCCCAGGTAGATGCCGTATTGCCGGTTCATGCTGGCGTTGTTGGTGCTGATGACATTCTCCAGGGATCGCCCCTCCACATAGATGCCATACTCATTCCCGGCAGCCTCGTTGCCCCACAGTACATTTCTCTCGGTACTCGTGAGAATGATGCCGATATAGTTCCGGGAAGCGCGGTTTTCGGCAATACGGGCCGCAGATCCCATGGCCCATATCCCGTAGCCATTGAACTGGAGGACATTCCCTCCCACGGAGGCGGTGATCTCGCGGAGGGTAATACCCGCCCTTCCGTTGCCGGCACAGGTGTTGTTTCTGACCCGGTTCAGGTATTCGCTCGGGGTGTACTCCTCGATCTGGTCTCCCCTCAGTTCGGGATCCTGTGAGAGCATCATCATGAGGCCATGGTTGCCGTTCAGCGAGAAGGTGTTCCCGTCGATGATATCCCGGGCACCCGACGTGATGAAGGTGCCGTCCAGGCCGTTGCTCTCCACCTGGTTGCCCTCCAGCCGGGTTTCATGGGAGTAATTGAAGGTGATCCCGTTTCTTCCGTTCATGGCGATGGTATTGTTCCGGAGGCTCACATTCCAGGAATACTCGATGTGAACCCCGTCACCCCTGTGATTCAGGATCAGGTTGGAATCAATGATGGTCTTGTCCCTGAGGTTCTCTCCATGGATGCCCTCGCTGCTGTTGGAGATGGTATTGTTGCGGATCACGTTGCCGTCGGCGAGCGGGAGGAGGTTCACGCCGTACTGGTGGCCGCTGATACGGTTGTTCAGGATCCGGTTCCCGCTGGAGCTGACCTTGATGCCGCTGTCATACGTCTGTGTTCCTGAGTTCACCAGGGTGAACCCTGCGACTGTGGCACCTCCTGTGGTCAGGGAGATGACGCTCCCGTTCCCCAGTGCATCGATGACCGGGTTATCCACGCCCAGGAGGACAAGGCTCTGGTCCACATTGACGCCGCCGTAATAGGTGCCCGGGTACACGACGATGATGTCGCCAGGAGATGCCATCGCGATCCGGTCCTGCAGGTCGGGGCCGAGCGATGGGGAGACCACATGGATCCGACGGGACTGATCCAGGAGGATTGCCGCCAGGTCCTCGTCGGGGAGGTACCCCAGCAGTTCCTGGAGGGGGCGCTGCCGGGGTATGTCAGCCATGCCGGGGCGAAGGATGGTGATGGTAATGATCTCCTGAACGGTTTCCCACCCATCCCAGACGGTCACGGCTACCATCCCGGTGCCGTACAGGTTCGCGGGAACCTGCCACACCAGGACACCGGTGCGGTTGTCAAAGGTGGCTCCCGGGTAAAGGGTGCTCA
>JAJRDA010000072.1 GCA_028678665.1 Methanomicrobiales archaeon
CCAGCGTGCTGAACAGCGGGGACGTCCGGTATATCGTGGGTACGCACCGGGACTGGGTGCTCTCCCAGAAGGTGGAGTGGGAGAAGGTGGTGCCCGAGGCGTACATCGTCCTCAACGCCGATTCCGCCGTGGGGAAGATGACCCGGGCCGACTGCAACCTCTCCCCGCAGCAGGCCGCAGCCTATGCCCAGGTGGCAGATCGCTACTTCCGGTTCCCCATCGTGTACATCGAGTACAGCGGGAAGTACGGGGATCCGAAGGTAGTGGCAGCTGTCTCCGACGTGATGGAGGACTCAATACTCTACTACGGCGGCGGGATCGATTCTGCCGAGAAGGCTGCCGAGATGGCGCGGCATGCCGACACCATCGTTGTCGGGAACGCGGTGTACGAGCGGGGCATCGATGCCTTGAAAGCAACGGTGCAGGCGATCCAGTAGAGCCCGAACCGAAGGGCGGCAGGTATGCCCGAAATTTCTATCGTGCTCGTGGAGCCCATTTACGAGGGGAACGTGGGCTTCGCCGCCCGGGCCATGAAGAACTTCGGCTTCTCCCGCCTCATCCTGGTCTCCCCCTGCCCCCTCGGTGACCACGCCCGGGCCTGCGCCTCCCATGCCGCGGACGTCCTGGAGCATGCCGAGGAGATGCCAATCGAAGACGTCTTTGCCACCCACGATCTCGCGGTGGCAACGACGGGCGAGCTCTCCAAGTCCGTCTGCCGGTCGATCCGGATGCCTTACTCCACGCCGAAGGAGCTCCGGGAACAGATCCAGGACGCCGGGGGCCGGGTTGCGATCCTCTTCGGCCGGGAGAACTGGGGCCTCAACAACGCGGAGGTGGAGCGGTGCGACATGGTCTGCACCATCCCTGGAGCATCCGAGTACCCGATCCTGAACCTCTCCCATGCCGTCGCCGTGATCTGCTACGAGCTCGCCGATCTCCCGCCGCCCCAGTACCGGATTGCCACCCGTGAGGAGATGGAGTGCCTGTACCGGCACCTGGACCACATGCTGGACCGGGTGGACCACCCGGCCCACAAGCGGAAAAACACGCTCATCATGATGCGCCGGATCCTGGGCCGGACCCGGCTCACCACCCGTGAGGTCTCCACCATCCACGGCCTGCTGCGGCGGGCAGAATGGCACATGGAGGCGGATTCCTCTGAGGATGGGGAATAGGGCGGCTGGTTCATTCTGATATCCCCATTGGCGGTTTCCTCTGGGACGTCCAGATATCTAAATCGGATATAATTCGGGACGGGGCAGAGCCCCTCTCCCTGCCACTCTCCCCACTGGGGATGGGGGAACAGGCCGGTTTTACTCCGGAATCAGGCCGGAGATGGTATCTCATCGATAGATCCAGCCATTCTTCCCGGGAGGATGCCCCTGTGCCCGCCATTGCCGGGCCCCACCGACTGAACTTGCAGATTCCCGCGGTGCGCTCAGGTAAATTTCAATATTCTTATTATGATGATGTGATGAAGGCTTCACACATGACGATCTATATTTCTCTTGGGAGTTTGAGTCGTGAAGCGTTTGAAAACATGGATACTATCGAAGTCCGGGACAAGAAAGCAGTTAAACTCATCGAATCGCTGGGAGGAAAATTGATCGCCCTGTATTACACATTGGGCCGGTACGATTTTGTGGCGATTGTCGATATGCCTTCCAAGGAGAGCCTGGTGAAATTCCTTTCGATTCTCGGGAAATTCGGGACGATCCGGACCGAGACCCTGGAGACAATTCCCACTGACCTGATCTATAAAGTCGCAAAAGAGATCTGAACCAAGGGAGAGGGCCGGGAGAACATCGCGTTCTCGGGAATGGTCAGCTCCTTCTTTCAGTACCGTCCGCGCGAGGGGAAGCGGTTGAGACGTGAAACGTCACGAAGAGTGATCACCATCATTATTGCTCACCGGTTCCGAAGTGTATGCGATGATTCTCGTGGACTGGCAGATCCGGGACCGCATCGCCCGGGGCCATATCCGGGTGGACCCCTACGATCCTTCTCTCGTCCAGCCCAACTCCCTGGACGTCCGGCTCGGGGATCACTTCGTCTGGTACGAGCCGGGGGACGAGGTCATCGACCCGTACGAGAAGGAGTCGGTGACAGCGAAGGTCCAGGAGCTGCGGGCACCCTCCATGGTCCTTCCTCCGGGGCTCTTTGTCCTTGCTGAGACGCTGGAGGCCATCACCCTCCCCGATAACATCGTGGCCTCCATCGAGGGCAAGTCCAGCGTGGCCCGCCTCGGGGTCGAGCTCCACCAGACCGGGGGCTGGATCGATGCCGGCTTCTCGGGCAGCATCACGCTGGAGATGTGCAACGTGAACCAGCGCCCCGTGCGGATGTACGCCGGGATGCCCATCGGGCAACTGGTCTTCTACACGACGGAACGGGCCGAGGAACCCTATAACCTGAAGAAGGATGCCAAGTACCAGCACCAGCGCCAGGCCACCCTCTCCCGTTACCCGGAGAACGTGAGGAAGCGGAAGGCGGCATCTCGAAAAGAATAACGAATTCCGAATTCCGGGGACCCTCCCTTTCTTCAGGATATTTTCTCCTTTACCGGGACGCTCCGGGGGGGAACGTGTGGTCCCCCCGCCGCGTGGGCCCCCTTCCCCCTTGAGGTTGGAGTCCGTACGGAATCTTACCCACCTCCAGAAAGTTTAAATCAGGTAGAACTCAGCTTCACATAGCACAGGGTGCCCCGCCCGGCAGGTGGTGCTCGCTGGAGCGGGATTGAATCATCAGAGGTAGGTACCCGCGGTGGTGGTGAGACAGGTATGGCCATTCCTGATCCGCTCATGGATGGGGCAACCGTTCTTGGTTTCCTGCTGCTCGTCTCCATCTCTGCCGTCCTCTTCGGGAGATACCTGGCCAGGGTGTACTCCGGAGGATTATCTCGGGGGCCCTTCGGGAAGATCGAAGCGGGGATCTATCATACCATCGGAACAGAACCGGACCAGGAGTCCGGCTGGCGTCAGTATGCGAAGGACATGCTCCTGTTCAATGGGATCGGGTTCGGGGTCCTGCTCGTCATCCTCCTGATCCAGGGATTCCTCCCACTGAACCCGATGGGAGTTCCCGGGTTCGAGTTCCACCACGCCCTCAACATTGCCGTAAGCTTTGTCACCAATACCAACTGGCAGGTGTACAGCGGGGAGACGGCGGCCAGTTACCTGACCCAGATGGCCGGGTTCACGGTCCAGAACTTCCTCTCCGCTGCCACAGGTATCTCCGTGGCCATCGCGGTCATGCGGGGTATCACCCGGCGGACCACGGACCGAATCGGCAATTTCTGGGTGGACCTGACACGCACCGTGCTCTATGTCCTCCTCCCGGTGGCCTTCATCGCTGCGCTGGTGCTGGCATCCCAGGGTGTCATCCAGAACCTGGATCCCTATGTCGAGACCAGCGGGGGCACGGCCGGTCCCCGGCTGATCGCCATGGGACCGGTCGCCTCCCAGGAGGCCATCAAGGAGCTGGGTACCAACGGCGGGGGTTTCTTCAATGCCAACGCGGCCCACCCGTTCGAGAACCCGGGCCATCTCACGAACCTCTTTGAGATCTTCCTGATCCTGCTCATCCCCGCATCCCTTCCCTTCACCTTCGGGGAACTCTCCGGGAGGAGGAGAGAGGGTATAGCCATCTTCGCGGTGATGCTCGCCCTCTTCCTCCTGGCCTTCGCTGGTCTGTATGCTGCTGAGTGGTATGGCAACCCAACTCTCGCACGGACCGGTGTGTCGGGGATCCCGATGGAGGGGAAGGAGGTGCGGTTCGGCCTCGGGGGGACGGCGCTCTATGCGGTGGCCACGACGGCGACCTCCTGCGGCTCGGTGAACGCGATGCATGACTCCCTCACCCCGCTGGCCGGCATGGTCCCTCTGCTCCTGATCCTGCTGGGCGAGGCCGTCTTCGGCGGTGCCGGCTCCGGGTTTTACACCTACCTGGCCTTCATCGTGGTCGCGGTCTTCATCGCGGGCCTGATGATCGGGCGCACGCCGGAGTACCTGGGGAAGAAGATGGAGCGGCGGGAGATCACGATGGCAGTCGTCGTCATCCTTGTGCCCACACTCCTTGTCCTGCTCTTCACGGCGGTTGCCCTCCTGATCCCGGCGGGGGCACAGGCCATGCTCAACCCGGGGCCCCATGGGCTCTCGGAGCTGATCTACGCCTATACCTCCATGGCCAACAACAATGGCAGCGCCTTTGCAGGCTTCGATGCGACGACCCCGTTCTTCACCCTCACGGGTGCCTTCGTCATGGCTGTCGGCAGGTTTGTGCCTGCCGTGGCGATGCTGGCACTGGCGGGGGCTCTCGCCGAGAAGAAGACCGTCCCGTCAAGCCCGGGTACCCTCCCCACCGCCACACCGGCCTTTGTCCTCTGGATGATCTTTGTCATCGTCATCGTCGGCGTCCTCACGTTCTTCCCCCTGCTGACGATGGGCCCTGTTGCCGAGCACTTCCGGATGATCGGGGGGATCTAGCGATGGCCCGGAAGCGGTACCCGGACGTCCGGTCCCTGGAGCCCGGCCTCCTGACCCGGGCGTTCTTTGACTCCCTCCGGAAGCTGGATCTCCGGCGCCAGAAGGAGAACCCGGTCATGCTCCTCGTGGAGCTGGGGGGCATCCTCACGACGGCCGTATTCCTGGCGGGCCTGGCAGGCCGATCCGGGGAACCCCCGCTCTTCACCGGCCTCATCTCCCTCTGGCTCTGGCTGACGGTGTTCTTCTCGAACTTCGCCGAATCGCTCTCTGAAGGCCGGGGCAGGGCTCGGGCCGCATCGCTCCGCAGGGCACGCCAGAGCATCACGGCAAAACGGCTGCGTACTCCCGAATCCACCAAAGATATCCGGGTGGTCTCCTCGGCCGATCTCCGGCCGGGGGATCTCGTCGTGGTGGGGCCGGGAGAGACCATCCCCGGGGACGGGGAGGTGGTGAAGGGGGCAGCCCTTGTCAACGAAGCGGCCGTCACCGGCGAGTCCGCCCCGGTCATCCGGGAATCCGGCGGCGACCGGAGCGCTGTCACCGGAGGTACCACGGTGATCGCGAGCGAGGTGATCATCAGGATCACCGCGGAGCCGGGAAAGACGTTCCTGGACCGCATGATCTGCATGGTGGAGGGGGCCGAGCGCCGGAAGACCCCCAACGAGGTGGCGCTGCAGCTCTTCCTCATCTCCCTGACCATCGCCTTCCTGGCGGTTGTCTGCAACCTGGATCCGGTCTCACGATTCAGCGCCGCCACCGCGGGGACCGGTATCCCGCTCAGTGCCACCATCCTCACGGCACTCTTTGTCTGCCTTGCACCGACCACCATCGCCGCGCTCCTCCCGGCCATCGG
Source organism: Methanomicrobiales archaeon (assembly GCA_028678665.1). Lineage (GTDB taxonomy): Archaea > Halobacteriota > Methanomicrobia > Methanomicrobiales > JACTUA01 > JAJRCY01. Next base: position 5,338 of record JAJRDA010000072.1, read on the forward strand.
GATTGCGGGCATGGACCGCCTCTTCCGGAAGAACATTGTGGCCCTCTCCGGGAGGGCGATCGAGGCGGCTGGCGATGTGAATGTGCTCCTGCTGGACAAGACCGGGACCATCACGCTGGGTGCCCGGCAGGCCTCCGAGATGATACCGGTGGACGGCCAGCCCCGCGAAGGGCTGGTCGAGGCCGCGTACCTCTCGTCCCTGGGTGATGAAACCCCGGAAGGGAAGAGCATCGTGGAGTTCGCCTCCCGGATCAGAAAGGTTCCTGTCGCCCTGCCGGAGGGTGCCCGCCCGATTCCCTTCTCCGCGTCCACGCGGGTGAGCGGGATCGAGCACGGCGGTACCTTGTATCTCAAGGGTGCTGCTGATTCCATCATCCGGTCCGTGCAGGCGAAAGGAGGCACCGTGCCCCTTGACCTGGAGGCGAAGGTCACCGGGATCGCCTCTGCCGGGGGAACGCCGCTTGTCGTGTGTCGGGATGCGACGATCCTGGGTGTCATCCACCTGAAGGACATCCTGAAGTCCGGTATCCGGGAACGCTTCCATGACCTCCGCCGGATCGGCATCCGCACGGTGATGATCACCGGTGACAACCACCTGACCGCGGCCACCATCGCGGCAGAGGCCGGCGTGGACGACTTCGTGGCCGAGGCCCACCCCGAGGAGAAGCTCCGGCTGATACGGGACTACCAGGCCCAAGGCAACATGGTGGCGATGACCGGCGACGGGACCAACGATGCCCCGGCACTCGCCCAGGCCGACGTGGCTGTCGCCATGAACAACGGGACCCAGCCGGCGCGGGAAGCGGCCAACATCATCGACCTGGACAGCGACCCCACCAAGCTGCTGGATATCGTGGAGATTGGGAAACAGATCCTGATGACCCGGGGTGCGCTCACCACCTTCTCCATCGCGAACGACGTCTCCAAGTACTTTGCCATCCTCCCGGCAGCTCTCGTCGGGATCTATCCCACCCTCTCCGCGCTGAACGTCATGGGCCTTTCTACGCCGTTCACGGCAATCCTTTCGGCAGTCATCTTCAACGCGCTTGTCATCCCTCTCCTGATCCCCCTGGCACTGAAGGGGGTCAGGTTCCGGCCGATACCGGCTTCCACGCTCTTCACGTACAACCTGGTGATCTTTGGCCTCGGAGGAATCGTGACACCGTTCATCGGGATCAAGCTGATCGACATGGCGCTCTCCACGGTGGTGCATCTCTAGGAGGAACTGGCATGACCTCGCTCCGATCAGCCGCGATCCTGTTCACACTCCTGTTCGCCCTCACCGGGCTTGCCTACCCGGTCGCAGTGCTCCTGGCCGCAGGGACCGCCTTTCCCTTCCAGGCCCACGGGAGCCTGGTGCTGGCTGCGGGGGACCGGGTCGCAGGTTCGCAGCTCATTGGAGAGAACTGGACGCTGCCCCGGTACTTCCAGGGCCGGCCCTCGGCCACCTCGGGTGCGCCCTACAACAGTGCCGGTTCGGGGGGGTCCAACCTGGGTCCCACGAATCCTGCGCTTGTCAGAGTTGTGGAATTTCGCGTGCAGGCCCTCCGGGATCTGGGGATCGAAGGGCCGATCCCGTCCGACCTGGTGACGGCCTCAGGGAGCGGCCTGGACCCCCACCTCAGTCTGGAGGCAGCGCTCCTGCAGGTGCCGGTGGTGTCGGATGCCCGGGGTATCCCGGAGGACCAGCTGAGGGAACGGGTCCTTGCCCTCGCGGTGTATCCTGCGATCCCCTTCTCAGGCCCCTACGTGAATGTGGCTGCCCTGAACCGGGAACTGGACCGGTGGCATGGAGGTGATGGGTATGGGTCCTCCTGAACCCGGCCGGCCTCTGCCAGATGACCTGCTACTCGTGGCCCGGAAGGCGGAGCAGCGGGCACATGAAGGGCGCCTGACCGTGTACCTGGGGTATGCCCCTGGCGTGGGGAAGACCTACGCGATGCTCCACGATGCCCAGCAGTGGCGCCAGGAAGGGGTCGAGGTGCTGGCCGGCCACGTGGAGACCCACGGCCGCCCGGAGACCGATGCGCTGGCAGCGCGGCTGGAAACCATCCCCTCCCGGAGGGTCGAGTATCAGGGTATCCCTCTCAGGGAGATGGACCTGGAGGCCGTCCTCCGGCGCCGGCCCCCGGTGGTGCTTGTCGATGAGCTCGCCCATACCAATGCACCGGACAGCCGACACCGGAAGCGGTACCAGGATATTCTGGAGCTTCTCCATGCGGGAATCTCCGTATGCACCACGGTGAACATCCAGCACATCGAGAGCCTGAACGATGCCGTAGCCCAGATCACCGGCATCCGTGTCAGCGAGACGGTCCCGGATACCTTCTTCAAGAGGGCGGACGACATCCGGCTCATCGACCTCTCCCCGGAGGACCTCCAGGTCCGGCTCCGGGCCGGGAAGGTCTACGTGAAGGACATGGCCCAGCAGGCGATTGACCGGTACTTCAGCACCGGGAACCTCCTCGCCCTCCGGCAGCTGGCCCTGCGGTACATGGCGGCCGCAACCGATGCCCGCATGGTGGATCACATGCGGACACGGGCTATCCCGGGTCCCTGGCCTGCAGCGGAGCGGCTTGTAGTCGGTATCCGCCCCGGCCCCATGGCCGAGCGGATGGTCCGGGCTGCCTACCGGCTCTCGGCCCGGTTCAATGCCGAGTGGGTGGTCCTCTGTATTGACACCCAGTCCCACCTCTCGCTCACTGACGAAGAGAATGCCTGGATCACCGAGGCGATGGATACCGCCCATAAGTTAGGAGGCCGGACCGCCCGGTACCGTGGAGCGGACGTGGCCGATGAACTCCTCCAGTATGCCCGGCGGAACAACGTCACCATGATCATGCTGGGAAAACCGCAGGGGATCGATATCCTGTTCTCCCCGGTGTACCGGGTCATACGACAGTCCCGGGGGATCGATATGTACCTCTTTGATCCCAAGGGGGAGAGGATCAGCGTGCCCCTCTCGCAGCATCTCCATGTGCTCACCACCTGGGACTACCTCTTCAGCATGGTGATGGTCGCCTCCGTCACCCTCCTCAACTATTTTCTGACCGGCATTCTCAGCCCTGCCAACCTGCTCATCATCCAGCTGCTGCCAGTGGTGGTGGCCTCCCTCTTCTTCCGCCGGGGCGCAGCCCTCTTCACTGCGGTGGTGAGCATTGTCGCCTTCGACTTCCTTTTCGTGGAGCCTTACTATACGTTCTCTATCGAGGACTGGCAGTACTTCGTCGCGTTCATTGGCTACGTCATCGTGGCGCTCGTCATCAGCCATCTCGCCACCCGCATCCGCCACCTCCTCCCGCAGATCTGGAAGAGTGAGGCAGAGGTGGCGGCGGTTGCCGGCCTCTCCCGGCAGCTGGTGGAGGCAGACAGCCGCCAGCAGGCCTTCGAGCTCCTGG